>CAYSGY010000478.1:0-4315 GCA_964430315.1 uncultured Planctomycetaceae bacterium | reverse complement strand
CGCCTCCAACATCGGCCCGAGCACCTTGGCCACGTCCTGCACGGCCAGCCCGATCCGGGCACGGGCCGCGGAGACGTAACGGTCGTACTGCGCCTTGGTCCGCGGGATCGAGGCGTCCGGGGCCATGGCCCGATCAGCGATCAACTCGGCCACGTGTTCGTTGAAGACGAAGCCCGGGAGCAGCCGGGCGTGGAGTTCCATGGTCGCGCGGTTGGGGAGCCAATGAGCCTGGGACTTCATCTCTCGGCCCGACGAAAGTAGGAACAGACGCCGCACGGCCCGTCGGGTCTCCCGGGCCGCTCGCTCGGCCGTGTCGGCTAGACGCAGGGCCACGGAGTCGCCGCGGTCGATCAGCATCGGAAAGGCACGGACCGTGAGCTTGCCGCGGCAAATCTCGACCTGTTCGGGCAGCGCGGCGAGGTCCCACGTCTTGACGCCGTCGCGGGTCCAGTCGGGGTGGTCCAGTGCGGCGATGGTGGCCACGGTCTCCTGGCCCAACTGGCGACGCACCGCGTCCAAGTCGCGGCCCGAGGCCAGCACCTGGCCGGCCGGGTCCACGACGCGGACGTTCATCCGCAGTTCCTCGGGGAGCTTGTCTTCCTGGAAGGCGTCGGGCAGGATCCGCTGGCCCGACACCTGCCCCAGCGCCTTCGCAACCGCCAGAAGAAAATCCCCCTCTCCGAACCGGATCAGCCCGAGCGCCTTGTGGGCAGCCGCCGGGGCGGGCACGAGGTGCCGCCGCAACTCCTTGGGCAGCGCCCGGATCAGGGCAACAATCTTCTGCTCCAAGAGGCCCGGCACGAGCCAGCCCAATTGCCGGGCGTCGACCTGCCCGAGCATCTCCGCGGGCAGGGTCACGGTGATTCCGTCGTCGGCCTCGCCCGGCTCGAAACGGTACTGGAGGGGATACGGCTGGTCGGAAACCGGCAACGCATCCGGGAAGTCCTCTTGGGAGACTTCGGCGTCGTCTCGCAGGAGATCGGATTTCGCCATGAAAAGCACGCGAGGGTCCTCCTTGCGTGCCGCGGCGAGCCACTTGGTCAGGCGTGGGCCGTCGTAGACGTCGTCCGGGATGCGGCGGTCGTAGAAGTCAAAACGGTCCCATGCGGGTCGCAGCAGGTCGTTGCGACGGAGCTTGGCTTCGAGTCGCTGCATTTCTTCGAGCAGACGCCGGTTGTGCTCCAGGAAATCGGCCCGGAGATCGATCTCGCCCTCGACCAGGCCGTGGCGGATCAGGAGTTCCCGGGCAGTCGCCGGATCGACCGGGCCGTAGCGGACGCGGCGCCCGGACACGAGGACCAGGCCGAACAGAGAGACCTTTTCCAGCGCCATGGCCGACGCGCTCTCGCGGTCCCAGTGCACTTCGCTGTACGAGCGGTGGACCAGGTGTCCGGCCAGCGGCTCGATCCAACGGGGATTGATCGCCGCGGAGCATCGCAAGTAGCGGTTGGTCGTCTCGACCACTTCCGCGGCGACGACCCAGCGCGGCTTCGAGGCGAAGATGCCCGAGCCGGGCCAGAGGAGCGTCTTTCGTCCGCCGGCCGCGGTGTACTGCGGGCCCTCGCCGCGCAGGGCCACGCTGGAGAGGAGCCCGGTGAGTACGGCCCGATGGATCGGGTCGTACTCGTCGCGCCGCGGCCCTGGCTTCATGCCAGCCTCGCCGACCAGTTCCAGGAGCTGCAGGTGGATGTCGGTCCATTCCCGCATCCGGTTGTAGGACAGAAAATTCTGCCGGCACGCCTTGCGGAGCTGGTTGCGGGAAAGGTGGCCCTTGAGGTGGTGGTAGAAGTCCCAGAGTTTGAGGTACGAGAGGAAATCGGAATCCACGTCGGCGAACTGGGCGTGGGCCTGGTCGGCCGCTTCCTGCTTCTCGATCGGGCGTTCGCGCGGGTCCTGGAGTTCCAGGGCTGCGGCGATGATGAGCACCTCGGCCAGGCAGTTTTCGTCCACGGCGGCGAGGATCATGCGTCCGATCCGCGGATCGACGGGCAGCCGGGCCAGACGCCGGCCGATCTCCGTCAGCGCGTGCTCCTCGTCCACGGCCCCCAGTTCGACGAGGGTGCGATATCCGTCGCGGACGGCCTCGTTTCGGGGCGGGTCGAGGAAGGGGAACCGCTCGATCTCGCCCAGTCCCAGGGCCTTGGTCTGAAGGATGACCGAGGCGAGGTTTGTCCGCTGGATCTCCGGCGAGGTGAAACGGTCGCGGTTAAGGAAGTCGTCCTCGCCGTAGAGCCGGATGCAAATCCCCTCGGCCACGCGCCCGCATCGCCCGGCCCGCTGGTTCGCCGATGCCTGCGAAATCGCCTCGATCGGCAGGCGTTGCGTCTTGGTGCGGGCCGAGTAGCGGCTGATCCGCGCGGTGCCCGGGTCGATCACGTAGCGGATCCCGGGCACGGTGAGCGACGACTCGGCCACGTTCGTGGCGATGACGATCCGCCGGTGCGAGTGCGCCTGGAACACCCGCTGCTGCTCGGCGATCGAAAGCCTCGCGTAGAGCGGGAGGATCTCCGTGCGTCCGTGCTCGGCGCGGGTCTCCTGACCCCGCCGATCGCGGAGCACCTTGGACATCTCGTGGATGTCGCGTTCCGTGGGCATGAAGAGGAGGATGTCGCCGGGGCCGGCCCGGGCCAACTCGTCGACCGCGGCGGTGACGGCGTCCTCCAGTTCGGGCTCGTTGCCTTCCTCGTCGGGGAGCAGCGGCCGGTAGCGGATCTCGACCGGGTAGCTCCGGCCGCTCACTTCGATCACCGGCGCCGGCCCGCGCGCCGAGCGGAAATGCCCGGCGAACCGCTCGGCGTCGATGGTGGCCGAGGTGATGAGGAGCCTCAGGTCGCGGCGCTTCGGCAAGAGCCGCTTGAGGTAGCCCAGGAGGAAGTCGATGTTGAGCGACCGCTCGTGAGCCTCGTCGAGGAGGATCGTGTCGTACTGTTCGAGGAACGGGTCGCCCTGGCACTCGGCCAGGAGGATGCCGTCGGTCATCACCTTCACGTAGCTGCTCGGCTGAAGGGCCTCGGCGAACCGGATCTTGAACCCAACCAGCCGGCCCAGCGGCGAGCCCAGTTCCTCGGCGATCCGCACGGCGATACTCCGGGCCGCGATGCGGCGGGGCTGGGTGTGGCCGATCAGGCCGTCGATGCCGCGCCCGAGTTCCAGGCAGATCTTGGGCAGTTGCGTCGATTTGCCGGAGCCCGTCTCCCCGCAGACGATCACCACCTGGTGCTCGCGCACGGCAGCGGCGATCTCATGGCGCATGCGGCAGACCGGCAACTCGTCGTCGTACTCGATGCGGGGCACGCCCGCCCGCCGGGCCTCCCGGACCGCCGCGGAGCGGTCCAATTCCGCACGCCACTGGGCCATCCGGCCGTCAATCCGCTTCCCCTCCTTGCCGGCGGCCTGGATCGCGCGCAGGGCCTGACGCAGCCGATGCCGGTCGGCCAGCATGGCCCGTGCAAGCTCTTCCTCAAAGGATCGCGATGCCGTCAATGTGGCAACCCTCGGCGAACGTTCGGGAGTGCCCCAGGAAGGGCGTCCCGTCTTTCTTTCCTTAGCCCAGCTTCCTCGAACCCTCCATTATCGCACGATTCGGCGGCAAGGGAATCCGTCCTTGCGTCGAGCGTGACACACAAGCGTACTTGCGTCTGCCGGACCGCTTTGGCATGATGAGGAGGAGAGTTTCTCGGAGGGGGGCTGGAGTTTCATTCATGTCGGGGCGGAGGTGTATGGAATCGGAAGGCGGTGTGCTTCGACGCGGAGACGCCCCCCGAACCCTTGGCCCCGACGGCGGTTATCGACTGCTCGATTTCGGCGAAGGGCGCAAGCTGGAGCAATTCGGCTTGTTGCGGCTCGACCGACCGTGTCCGGGCACGGAGGAGATTCCGCGCGCGCACCCCGACCTGTGGCTCGACGCCGACGCCCGGTTCGACGGCGTCAGCGCCAATGCGGGCCGATGGGAATCACGGGCCGGGCTCCCGGAACGATGGACGATCGGGCTCGGGGCGGTCCGCCTGGAATTGAAGCGGTGCGAATCGGGCCACGTGGGCCTGTTTCCCGAGCAGGCGGCAAACTGGGACTGGCTTGCCGGCCGGGTGCGGTCGTGCGCCGAGCCGATCCGGGTGCTGAACCTGTTCGCCTATACGGGCGGGAGCACGCTCGCGTGTGCCGCGGCCGGGGCGGAGGTCACGCACGTCGACGCGGCGCGAAACGTGGTCGAGTGGGCCCGGCGCAACGCCGAGCGTTCCGGGCTGGCCGGCGCGTCGATCCGCTGGATCGCCGAGGACGCGGCGAAATTCGCCCGCCGCGAACTGCGACGCGCCCA
>CAYSGY010000477.1:0-4328 GCA_964430315.1 uncultured Planctomycetaceae bacterium | reverse complement strand
GGCGACCTACGTCCACCCGGGCGAGCAGATGGTCTGCCGAGGCTGCCATGAGCCGAAGTATCGGGCCCCGATGCCGCGGCTGGACGTTCCGCTGGCGTTGCGGCGGGCGCCCTCGAAGATCCGGCCCGACTCGCAGGGCTCGAATCCCTTCAGCTACGTCCGCCTGGTCCAACCCGTGCTCGACCGGAAGTGCGTCCCCTGCCACCAGGAGAAGAAGGCCTTGGCCCTGGACGGCACGATCGAAGGCGAGTTCGGCTGGAGCCGGTCGTACCGGAATCTGGCGGGCAAGTACGGCTTCTACTTCCATTCCGCCAAGGGCTCGATCGGTTCGGGCGTCCACGGCGGGAGCCGGACCGTGGCCGGCGCGTTCGGCGCCCGGGCCTCGAAGCTGCTCGACTACCTCACGCCCGGCCACCACGGCGTGCAACTCGATGGCGACGACTTTCATCGCCTGGTGCTATGGCTCGACTGCAATTCGGAGTTCTACGGGGCCTACGAAGACACGCTCGCGCAGTCGCGTGGCGAAATCGTGCGCCCGTCGCTGGAGTAGCACAGGCTTCCAGCCTGTTGCGCAACAGGCTGGAAGCCTGTGCTACATCATGGGACCGGCTCGCCCGCCGTGACCAGTTCGTGCGCGGTCTTGAGATCGGTCACGAGGTGGGTCCAGAGTCGCAGGGCGGGCTGACGGAGCAGGGGGATGAGGGCCGCGGTCTTGGTTCGGCCGCATTCGTGGCAGTGGCCGGCCAGGAGAACGACGTACTTGCCGGGCCGCTTGACCCGCTCCACCAGCGCCGAGGGCTCGAACAGGGTCACGGTGCGGACCGGACAAATATGGTCGATGGGCCCGTCGGCCGAGTAGGGCCGGAACTGCACGTCGCCCACCCAGCCCGAGGCCTCCATGTCGGTCAAGGCCTTCCGGTCCAGTTCGCCTTTTTCGACCAGGTGTTGAAGATACTTCTTCAGGAGCCCGTGCGGGTCGTCGGCCGAGGCGAACGAGGTGATGACGATGTCGATCTCGTCGGCCCGGGCGAACGACTCGCGGACGCCGGGATTGGCGATCACTTGGGCATACTGTCCGCTGGGCACCACCGTGGCGGAAAAGAGCCCTACGTACTCCGGCTCCTGGAGCACGTCGTGGAAGTAGCTGAAATAGGTGACCGGGGCCTCGATCGGCTGGTCGACGAGGAATCCCCCGGCGGTCAGCGCGTGGAGCACGAGCTTGGGGCAATCGAGATCGGAGCGGATGCGGCTCGCCAGGCGCTCGGCGACCATCATCGCCGTGGCTCCCCCGCCCAGGCCGACATGAACCGACGTGTCGCCGGCGTCCCCTTCCCGCTTCTGCCGGCCCACCTGCTTGATGAGCGAAAGGACCACGTCGGCGCCGACCGCGGCCACGTGCGCGAGCGAGCCCGGCCCGCGGGCGTTGACGACCCGGATCGACTCCGGGCCCTCGTCGTTGCGTTCCAAGGAGTAGAGCTCGGCAATCCGCTCGGCCAGATATCGCTCGCGGGGCGGCTGGAGGAAGAGGAATTTTCGACGCGCCGCCTCCCAGAACAAAGGATAGATCCGTTCGCGGGTAATGTCGGTCCGCTGGAATTCGCGGTTGAGCCAGTCGGCGATCGCCGCGGCCGACTCGGGATCCTCGCTGCCGGGTTGCGCCTCGTTCGCCGCCGGTTCCGCCTGGGCGGCTTTGCCGGCCTGCGGCTGGAACTGCCGGTGCAGATGCGCGAGGAACCGGTCGCACGCGGCGAAGACCACCGCGTCGTCCTCCTCCGACGGATGCCATCCCCTTCGCTTCGCCATGGCCACTCCCCGGTGAATCTGCCCTGGCGTTCAATCTACTCCGGCGGCCTGCGGCCCGCAAGCAACGGCGTCCCTTGCGGGCGGCTCTCGCCGGCCGCATAATGGACCGCAATCTCAGAACCTCTTGGAGATCGTTCCGTGGGCAACGCGATGCTCGATTTCCGCAGCGATACGGTCACGCGGCCGACGGCTGGGATGCGGGCCGCCATGGCTGCGGCTGACGTAGGCGACGATGTGCTCGGCGACGATCCGACCGTCCTTCGTCTCCAAGCCCGGGTGGCGGAGTTGCTCGGCAAGGAGGCGGCCCTGTTCGTTCCGTCCGGCACCATGTCGAATCTGGTGGCCGTGCGCCTGCACTGCCGGCCGGGCGACGAGTTGATCTGCGAGGCGGGCTGCCACATCTACGTCTACGAACAGGGCGGCTACGCGCAGCTCTCCGGCGTGGCCGCGAGGACCGTGGAGGGCCGCTACGGGGTCCTGGAACTTCGCCAAATCGAGAACTGCCTGCGCCCGGAGAATCCGCACTACGTCCGCACCAAGCTTCTTTGCCTGGAGAACACCCATAACCGGGGCGGGGGCCGCATCCAGCCGTATTCCACTGTGGAAGCCCTGTGCGGCTGGGCGCGCTGCCACGGTCTGGCGCGCCACCTCGACGGCGCGAGACTCTGGAACGCCGCGATCGCCACGGGGATTGGGTTGCACCGCTGGGCGGCGCACTTCGACACGGTCGGCGTCTGCTTTTCCAAAGGGCTCGGGGCGCCGGTCGGTTCGGCGCTCTGCGGGCCCCGCGACTTGATCGCCGAGGGGATCCGGCACCGCAAGGTGCTCGGCGGCGGGATGCGTCAGGCGGGCGTGCTGGCCGCGGCTGCCCTGTACGCCCTGGAGCACCACGTCGAACGCCTGGCCGAAGACCACGCCAACGCCCAACGTCTGGCCGAAGGGATCCGCCGCATCGACCCATTGCGGCTGGAGCCGGAGACCGTCGACACGAACCTCGTCTTCTTCCACGTGAGCGATGCCTGGGGGTCGGCGGCGGAGTTCGTGGACCGGCTGAAACAGCGGGGCGTGCTCATGCTCGCCACCGGCCCGGCAACGCTCCGCGCCTGCACGCACCTCGACGTCTCCGAGGCCGACGTCGACCGCGCGCTTCGGGCGATCGAGGAGGTGGCACGTCGCGACGGCGATTGATCGATCGCAAAACAGGCCCTGTGGCACAGCCACCCTCGGCTGTGCACGACGATGGGCACAGCCGAGGGCGGCTGTGCCACACGCTTTGCGCACCCCGAGGAGTATTGTCATGCGAAGACGCGAATGGCTCAAGGCCGCCTCGATCGGCACCGGGGCACTCACCGTGGGCGCCGTTCCCGGTTGGCTCCGGGCCGCCACGGAGCGGACCGACACCGAGACCGACGTCCTGGTGATCGGCGGCGGCACGGCCGGCACGATCGCGGCGCTGCAGGCCGCCCGGGCCGGGGCGCGGACCATGATCGTCGAAATGGGAAGCCAACTCGGCGGCACCACGACCACCGGCGGCGTGGCCGCGCCCGGCCTGTTCCACGCCTGGGGCAAACAGGTCATTGCGGGGATCGGTTGGGACCTGGTCGTCAAGGCTGTCCAGCTCGATAGCGGCAAGATGCCCGACTTCTCGAAAGTCCCCCCGCGTCATTCGCTGCATCAGGTGCTGGTCAACGGCCAACTCTACGCAGCCCTGGCCGAGGAGGCGTGCCTGGCGGCCGGCGCGGCGATCTGCTACTACGAGATCCCGCACTCCGTCGAACAGACGGCGGAAGGATGGCACGTGTTCTGCCTGGGCAAGGGCATCCAGCGGCGGATCGCGTGCCGCCAGCTCATCGACTGCACCGGCGGGGCCGACATCGTGGGCATGCTCGGACTGCCGCGGCTCCGCGAAGCAACGATCCAGCCCGGGACCCTCATCTTCCGTTTCGGAGGATACGATTCCACAAAGCTCGACGCCGACGCGATCCAGCAGCGCTACCGCGACGCCATGGCCAAGGGTGAACTGAAGGAAGGCGACTACCAGCACGCAACGAGGGAGTTCGTCGGCTTCCTTCGCGGCGGCGGAGTCAACGCCCAGCACGTCTTCGGGGCCGACAGCTCCACGTCGGTCACGAAGACCCAAGCCAATATCGCGGGCCGCGCCTCGGCGCTCCGCCTGCTCCGGTTCATCCGCTCGCTTCCCGGCTGCGCCGGCGCCAAGATCCTCCAGATGCAGCAAGAGACGGCCGTGCGGGAGACCTACCGCATCGACGGCGAGGTCCGGATCACGCACGAGGACTACACCGCCGGAAGGGTATTCGACGACGCCGTCTGCTACTCCTTCTACCCGATCGACCTGCACGACCGCGCCGGCGTGATTCCCAAGCCCCTTCAACCGGGCGTGGTGCCGACCGTGCCGCTCCGCGCCCTGGTGCCCAAGGGGAGCCACAACCTCCTGGTCGCCGGGCGCTCGGTGAGCAGCGACCGGCTGGCCATGTCCGGCTTGCGCGTGCAGGCCGTCTGCATGG
>CAYSGY010000476.1:0-4328 GCA_964430315.1 uncultured Planctomycetaceae bacterium | reverse complement strand
CCCGGATTCGGTCTGGTAAAGTTGTCCCGATCCAGGCCAACCCGTGATGGCGGTGCTACTACTCGTGACGTTGGGACGGTTGTAGCCCCCAATCAAGCCCGGACTCCCATCGTAGAACCCGTACTGTTGCACCTTGCCCGACACATCATCGCGGATAATAAGCCCCGCACCTGAGTAACTGCCGGGATTCGGGGGAACAAGATGGAGAAACGCCA
Source organism: uncultured Planctomycetaceae bacterium (assembly GCA_964430315.1). Lineage (GTDB taxonomy): Bacteria > Planctomycetota > Planctomycetia > Pirellulales > Thermoguttaceae > CALFBP01. The sequence goes on along the minus strand of CAYSGY010000476.1, from coordinate 4,113 downwards.
TTTCCACCGTGAACGGCGGGCTGGGATAAGATTTCACCCGCAGCCGGAGGTTGGTGCTGGAGAGGGTCGGCGACTCGAACCAGAGTGCCCCTTTGTTGTCCGCGACAGTCGCCGAGCCTTGGTTCACCCACGTCGGGAAGTCCGAGGCTTGCGGAGGAGTCATGGGCCACAGCGGGCCAAACTTCTCCCACGTTGAGCCGTTGTCGCGCTCGATGAAGATGCCATCGGTCGGCAGGAAGATGCGCCCCGGCACGCCGGCCGCCGGCTTGCTGGCGAAGGCGGCGTAGGCAGCCAAGTCGTCCTGGTCATGGGCGTCGAGCGCGCCGACCGTCAAGACATGGCGAACCACGGCAGCATTCACGTGGGCCGTAGGGCTCGTTCCCTCCTGGCCGCGCGCGACCGTCAGGTCCAGGCCGCTGACGGCCGTGACCTTCATAATTTCGCTGTCCACGAGGATGCGAAAGCTGCCGCCCGTGAAGCCCATCGCGCTGGCCACGGTAATCGTGGTCGTCGAGTCGTCGATCGCGCCATTGAGCGTCGTGCTGGCGAGGTTCTTGAATTGTTCGGCCATTATGCTTCTTTCCAGTGCAAGAAGGACACGACGCGCGCCGCTTGGGTGTTCAACCAGCTATTGGCGAACACGCCAACCTGATCGGCCGTGAGGTACACCGTGCGGCCCTGGGGAGCCTGGACGGGCTGGAACGTCACGCCATCCCCGGAGATTTTCACCATTCGGTTGGTGCCGTCGTCAGAGAAACGAATCCACAGAGGCCAGGCCCACGGCGCGGCATAGTTCCACTGGTTGGTGGGCGAAGTGGGGCTTGCCCATTGGGTGAAAAAGAAAACCAACGGATAGTTCTGCATCCCCCAACCGTAGGTAAGCAGCTTGCCCGAGCCGCTCTCGCGCCAGCAGATGCCGAACTGTGAAACGTTGTTCGTGGTATAGCGCGGGCTTTGCGCCAGCATGGCGACAGTGATCTCGTAAGGGGTTGCCGGCGCAGACTTGACGAGACACCGGATGTTCTCGCCCGACGCCACGCTCGGAGTCGTCAAGACCATCATGCCCTTGGTGTCGGCAACCGTGGCGGTCCCTTGGTTGACCCACGTGAAGTCGCCGCTGGCCGGGGGCGTGAACCGATGATACGGCATCATGTCCCATACCAGGCCGCTGTCTTGACTGACAAGGCCCTCGGTCGGCAGATAGAGCCGCCCGGCTTGCCCGGCTGCATCGCGGTCGGCGACGGCACCTGTGGCAAACTGGTCGATGTCCCGCTGGGCCAGGGCACCGACCGTGAGGACGTGGAAGACGGCGGCATCGGCATCATGGCTCGCGGCGCTTGTGCCCTCCTGTGCCCGCGTGACGGTGAAGGTCTTGCCCTGCACGTCCGTGACCAGCATGATCTCGTTGTCGATGATGATGCGAAAGTTGCCGCCGGTGGGGAATCCGACAGCCGACTTCACGGTCAAGGCGAGATCGTCGTTGTCGATGGCGGCATCCAGCGAGGAGAGGCCGCCGTTTGCAAATCGTTCGTAGGCCATCGTGATTCCTCAAAAGGGAGAAAGAAGGGCCGAGCGAGGTCAAAAGCGACCCCGCCCGACCCGTGGCGAGGGAGTCTCCTCTTACGCGCTGACGGTGTACGTCACCTTCAACTGGTCCTCGGCGTTGACCGGCACGTCGCCCGTGCCGAACAGGGCGGTGGCCCACAGTACGGCCCCAGCCGCTTGGTAGTCGCCCTTGTTCTGGGCGTTGGCAGCCCCGCCCACCAGGAACAGGCCCTTGACGGTGCCGCTACTGGTGATGTCAAAGACCACCGGGCTGCCGTTGGTAATCGCCTGGCCCGACGCTGCACCCTCCGTCCACTCGGGCCGGGTGCTGGCGCTGCCGGCGTTGGCCGGGTCCGTGTAGTCGGTGAACTCGTCCCAACCGTTGCCCGCCTGGTTGATGTTGGCGTAGGTGTCCCCAGCGGCCAGCGCGCTGTAGCCGCTGTTGTCGATCAGGCCCAGCCACCAGGTAGTGATGGCCGAGACGCCGTGAAACATCACGTCCAGGAGCTTGTTCCTGCCCTGGTTGGCGATCCCGTTGGGGAACTCGTAGTGGCCGATCTTCTCTCCCTTGCGGAAGTGCTCGACCACGAACCGGCCGCGGGGTTGAAACTGATTGTCGCACTTGCGGGCGCGGACCATGCTGCAACCCGCATTCTGCCCAACACTCATTCGACTGACGCTCATAGGTGTTCCTCTCGATGAAAAGGGGTTACAGGGTCGCCGTGCCGCGCCGCAACTCGCGTCGAATCTCGGCAGCGATTTCCCTAGCCGTCTGGCGGCCAGTTCCGCCGCCGGTTACGTTCACATTGATGTCACCGATGTTGGTGACGCCGCCGCCTTCGCTGCGGTACACCGGCTGGACGCCGGCATTGATGGCGGTCAGTTGCGCGGCGAACCGCCGCGACGAGGCGGCGTTAATCACCACCTCGCCCGGCGAGAGCATCGCCGGAATCACGTCCGTGCCCTGGGCCGGGCCGCCGAAGGCCAGGAAGTTCCACATCGTCCGGCCCTTGGCGGCGGTGACGGGCGGCGGAGACTGGACGCTCCACGAGGCCGCCGCCAAGTCCCACATGGCCGTGGCCGCCGCTTGGATGTCGCCAGCCAGGCCCGCCATGCTCGGAATCGCGCCCAGGGCGTTTTGGGCCGCCTGCGCGCCCTGCCCCATTTCAGTCGCGGCCTGGGGCCTCAGCTTGTCGATCATTTCTTTGAGATGTTCAGCCTCCTGCCGGGCCTTGAGCAACTCGCTCTCCACGTCGCGGGGCTGGCCTTGCTGCGTCTGCAACTTCTTGAGCGCTTCGGTCTGCTCGGCCAAGACCTTCAAGTTGGCCATCTGGTTGGTGAGGAAACTGCGGTCCCAATCCGTGACGGTGGGGCTGGCCATCAACGCCGTGGCCTTCTTCTGCAATTCCTCATACTCCTTTAGCCCGAAATCCTTGCCGCCGGTCTTGGACAACTGCTGGAAACGCTGCATCATGTCGGCGAGGGCCTTCGTTTCCTTCTGGATGTCCCCGCCGCCGAGGATCGCGCCTTTCGCCTTGGCCGCAGCTTGACTCAAGAAGGTGCCCCAACGCTCCATGCCCTGCTCGTAGATTTGCAGGTTCGCCCCTAGCGATCCCACGGCCGCTTTCTGATTGGTCGTGGCGGCCGTCAAACTCTGCTGTTCGCTCGCGAGCTTCTTGACCAGTTCCAGTTGCTTCTCGTAGGCGTTGTTCTGTTGTTGGAGATACTTGTCCCGGTCGGGCAAGGGCATTTCCGCCAATAGCTTCTTGGCGAGATCGGGCGAGGCCACCGGCAACAGGACCGAGACCTCCATCGCCTTCTTATTCAGCCCCGCCTCGATCTGGGCACGAAACTGGTCAATCGTTGTCGGAGCGGCAAAGAGCTTCTGAACCTCCGCCTCCGACACGCCACCCTCCAAGGCCGTCTTGACCCGCCGCCCCAGGTCGTCGAACTTCAGCATCTCGTCCAGACTGAGATCGGCCGCACCCTCCATCCATTCCTTCTTGAAGGCGGCCATCTTGCTCTTCAAGTCGGCCGACATCTCGGCCGTCTTCTTGGGGTCCACCGGACCTTTCTTGTCGAACAGATCAAGGTCCGTGAGGATTCCCTTCATCAAGACCTTCATCCGGTTCACGCGCTCTTGCTCTTGAGCAGCCGCACGGGCAGCCGTCGAGGCGCGCGTGGCGCTGTTGGCCTGAAGCTCCTTCTCAGCCTCGATCTGCTTGCGGATGATGTCTTCCACCGTGTCGGCGGCACGTTTCCGCAGCCACTCGTTCTCCGTCCCCTTGGCGATCTGTTCCGCTTCCTGGGCGTAGGCTGCCGCCCGCTGGAAGATCGCCTGGGCCGTCCGCTCCTGGTCCGGGGTCTCGGCCTTGGCCAGAAGGCCCGCCGCCTGCTGCGCCAGTTCCAGCGCGCGCCGGCCGTACATATCCGACGTGACTTCAGGTTTCTTGTAGTAGTCGTCGTGCTTCTGCCGCTCTTCGAGCCGTCGCTTGAAGAGCAGGTCGTCCAGCCTCGCCTGCGCATCGGCCTGGCGCTTCATCGAGTCTTCGGCCGCCTTGTTGGCGT
>CAYSGY010000475.1:0-4332 GCA_964430315.1 uncultured Planctomycetaceae bacterium | reverse complement strand
GGAGATAGTAGTTGGTCGGGCGCGTGCGGGCCAGGGGCCACTCCTGTTCGTCGCGCCAGAAGCCGCCGTGCTCCAGCAGGCCTTCCTTGGTCTTGTGCCCGTCGCCGGTGCCCATCACGAAGATCCGCACCTTGGTGCGAAACGGGGCTTCTTTGCCCACCGTGTTGTCGATTCCCTTGAGCCAGTGGTCGTACCACTCGCGCCGCCACGCCAGCGGATCGGGGATGGCGGCCGAGGGGCCGAAGCTCACCTGGCCGTGGGCCGAACGGCCTTGCAGGCCGTGGATCCACGGACCCATGATCAGATACACCGGCCCGCGGATCGACTTGGTCAGGGCCACGAAATTGGCCGTCGTGTTGCTCGCCCAGGAATCGTACCAGCCGCCGACGAGATAGACGGGGATGTCCTGGTACTGCTGCGGGCGGTCGATGATCGCGTTCTGACGCCAGAAGTCGTCGTTGCCGCCGTGACGCATCGCCTCGACCAGCCACTGCTCGTACTCGGGGGCGAGCTTCAGCGGCGTGGTGCCGCGGCGGAGCGGCAGGTTGAACAGGTAGGAGATGCGGTTGTCGGCCATCTCGCCCAAGACGGCCCGGAGCCCGGGATCGCGCGCGTAGCTGCTCCCGCGCCCGGCGTTGAGCATGATCCAGTTCCAAAACCGCAGCTCGAAGGCCCCGCCGTTGCGCATGCTGGCGTAGCCCAGGTTCGACATCGCGTCGACGGGAATCACGGTGGCGAGGTGCGGGCTGTGGGCCATGGCCAGGGCATGCTGCGTGCCGCCGACGTAGGAGGTGCCGATCATGCCGATCTTGCCGCTGGACCAGGGCTGCCGGGCGATCCAGTCGGCCGTGTCCTGTCCGTCCGGCCCGTCGTCGGTCAGCATGTGCCACGTGCCCTCGGAATCGAATCGTCCGCGCGTGTCCTGAAAGACCACGGCGTAGCCGAAGCGGGCGAAGTAGCGCCCGTCGGAATGCCCCTTCTCGCCCTGTCCTTTGCCGTAAGGGATTCGCATGAGAATGGCCGGCACGCGGGCCGCGAGCGGCTTGCCGCCGGCGGCCGGCAGATAGACGTCGGTGGCCAGGCGGACGCCGTCGCGCATCGGCACCATGACATTGTGCTGAAACGAGACCTCGAACTTCCTTTCGCCGGCCAAGACGGCCGTAACCGCCGCACAGAAAGAGCCCATCAAAACGGCCCGCGCCGCCAGCCGCCAAAGCAGATAACGATGCACCACAGTCATCTCCTCAATCTTCCAAGGGTGAAGGATGCCTTCCGGGACCGAGCCGAAGACACGTCCCATTCCAGCAAGCGGTTCACGTGTTTCCCACGTTCCCAAACCGTTCGTTCTCGGCAGCCATTCTTGCCCAACAGTCGCCTCGCTCTGGCCGCCCTGCGTCACCGGGACACGCATCTATTCTTCTACTCTTCCCTCGTCAACTCCGCGAGATAGATCGCGGTGATCGTCCTTCCCGCGGCGTCGCGCTCGTGACTGGAGTAGTAGGAAACGAGCGCCCGCTTCGGGCCCAGTTCGACGAAGCCGGGGTAGGAATTGTCGCCGCCGCTGGGCAGTTCCGCGAATTCGTGCAGGCGGTCGCCGGCCAGCCAGCAGAGCGACGTTTTCGGGCCGCGGTCCTTGGTCGGGTTGCGGCCGCCGACGACGTAGCGGTCGCCCCATTTCACGACCAACGGGCCGCCGACGTAGCGGCCCAGGTCCTTGCGATCCCAGGAGGTGTACGGGGGCCGGGCCTTGAGCAACTGGGCGTTGTCGCCGCCGCGCCGCCCGATGGCCAGGACGTTGCCGTCCGGCTCGAAGAGAAACGCCGTCTCGTCGCCGGCGCTTTCCTGGAACACGGCCCGCTTGCGCCAGATCAACCCGTCGTCGCTCTCCAGCATGAGCGACTGGACCTCCTTGCCCTCCCCGCGCGGCCCGATGGCGAAGCCCGTCTTGCGCCGGCCGCAGAGATACGCCTTGTCGCCCAGCGCGGCGGCCCGCCAAATGTAGTGGCCGAAGGTGCCTTCCAGCATGACCGGACCGTGCCACGCCGCGCCGTCGTCCGTCCAGACGGCGAAGCCCAGGTGCTTGTTCAGGTCGTAGTCCTTAGGCGGGAGCGTTGTCGGGCCGCTGTACCACGTCCCCGTGTAAACAAAGAGCTTCCCCCGGAAGACGAGGAAGTGCGGATCGCGGGTATCGCGGTCCGGCACGTGGAAACGGTGGACCTGCCGCCACTGGCCCCCGTCGTCGCTGGTGAGCACGAGAATCGACGCCGTGGGATGGACGGCGTGGCCGTCCGGGCAGCTTCGGAAGGTCAGGTAGAGCTTGCCCTGGAACCGCACGAGGTCGGTGAAGGCGTTGTGCTCGCCGTTGTGGAAGGCGCGGCGCACCGCGCTTAGCTTGACGTGCGGCAGCGCGTCGCCGGCCGCGGCCATCGCGCTGCCGGCTACCGCGACGCCGAATGCCGCCGCGATCACGGCGAACGCCGAAACGGATCGGCTGCGAGAAGAGACCATGATTCATCTCCTGGGGTGGAACGCTTCGGCCATGTCCAACAGGGAATTGCTTGCAGGCCCCTCGCGTTGCCGCTAGGATGGGGCGAGGCTGTCGATTATCGACGGCCGCCGTGCGCCGTGCAAGCTTTCGCGGGGCGGTCCCCTTGACCCTTGGCACTCAGGTTGTGGAGAAACGACGATGCACCAGCCGAACGATCCATCCCGTGCGAGCAGCGCGACCCGGCGGGCATTCCTCAAGCAATCCGCCCTTCTGGCAGCCGCGGTTCCCTCGGCCGGCGCCTTGGCGGCGGAGCCGTCGGCGGACGCGGCTGCGAAGTTCGACCGGAAGATCAAGCTCGGGCTGATCGGCTGCGGCGGCCGAGGTCCCTGGCTCGCCGACCTGTTCATGAAGCACGGCGGCTACGTCATCCACGCCGTGGCCGACTACTTTCCCGATCTGGCGGAGAAGGCCGGGGCCCGGTTCAACGTCGCGAAGGCGCGGTGTTTCTCGGGCCTGGCGGGCCACAAGCGGCTCTTGGAAAGCGGCGTGGAGGCGGTCGTGGTGGTGAACGTTCCGCGCTTCCACGCCGAGCACGGCTACGCGGCGGTCGAGGCCGGCTGTCACGTGTTCGCGGCCAAACCGGTGGCCATCGACGTGCCCCGTGCCCTGAAGGCCCAGGCCGCCGGCAAGCTGGCCACCCAGAAGAAGCTCTGCTACCTGGTCGACTACCAGTTGCCCACCGACCCGATCAACATCGAGGTCGTCAAGCGCGTCCACGAGGGTGGGCTGGGCCGGCTGGGGCATATCGACAGCATCGGGTTCTCGCCGCCGTGGGGCGAGCCGCCGGTGCGCACCCGCGAGGACCGGCTGCGGTCGGGGCGCTGGCTGAGCACGATAGCCCTGTCGGGCGACGTGATCACCGAGAACACGATCCACTCGATCAACGCGGTGCTCTGGATGGTCGGACGCCGTCCGGTCAGCGCCGTCGGGCGCACTCGCTGCTGCCGCCAGAACCCGCGGGACGACTATCGGGAGATCTACCTGATCACCTATGAATTCGACGACGGCCTGCTCTGGACGCACCGGTGCCAGTCGCTCCGCAACCAGTTGGATTGGGCCCTCAACTTCACCGCCTTCGGCGACCAGGCGACGGCCACGGTCAGCTACCGCGGCAAGTCCTTTCTGAAGGGCGGCCCGAAGCACTATGGCGGCGGCAACGTCGAAAGCCTCTACGACCAGGGGGCCATCCGCAACATCGCCACGTTCTACCGGAACATCGTCGAGGGGCATTTTGAGAACGGCACGCTGGCGCAGGCCGTCGACGACTCGCTCACCGCCGTGCTCGGCCGCGAAGCCGCCGCGCGCCGCTCCTGCCTGACCATGGAAGAACTGCTCAAGGAGAACAAGGAGCTGGAGTTCGACTTGAGCGGGCTGAAGGTCTGACCGTGCCGCCGCAACAATCGGAAGCAGGGGAAGGTTAAGGGTACGTGGACCTCTTAACACGGGGGGGTTAACATGGTTGCCTGGGCACGATTGGGTGGTGCAATGGGTGGCATGCCCTCACGCGGCGAAGCCGCGGGTCGGCATGAGACGCATCGCAGAGGTTTCCATACTTGCGCGACGGCGGGACCCGCAGGCCGGCCGAGCCCTGTGGGGCTCCGGTTCGTCGGATGTCTCGCTGCGCTGGTAGTCTTGACGCTGCTCCAGCCCGTGGTGGCCGAAGACTGGCCCACCTATCAGCACGACATCGCGCGGACCGGCATCACGTCCGAGCCGATCCGGCCGCCGTTGGCGCCCTGCTGGAAGTTCCAGTCGCGCTTTGCGCCCCAGCCGGCGTGGGGCGA
>CAYSGY010000474.1:0-4338 GCA_964430315.1 uncultured Planctomycetaceae bacterium | reverse complement strand
TTCGCCCCAACGAGCAACACCCAAAACACCCTTTTCGCAACAGAAACTCATGAGGACCTTCGCCCAGCGGCGGCGGCAACAGAACCTCCTGGTAGATGAGCTTTCGCGATTGTTGGAGCCGTCGCCGGAGTTCATCCGACTGGCGATTCGGAACATTGAGACGAGGTACCTGACGCCGAACGTTGTGGACAGTTGGAAGCCGGTTCTCAAGGCGGCGATCGGCGAGTGGGCGAAACAGCAGAGACTCTCCTCAGTGCTCGGGGAGGTCCCCGTCGATGTTGACGTCGAAACACCCCTGCGAAGAACGCGCGCGATCGAGACGACCCAAGCGGAGCTTGACGGATTCGCAACGATCCAACGACTACTCGGGCCAGATCGTCACGTTGAATACGAGGATACTGCATCGTATTTCAAGATCCACCTGCCAGGCAAACCATTTTGGGCAGTGTGTCGGCTGGTGGGCTTTGGCGATCGGCAACCCAGCGTCTGGGTTCGATTGCCCCTTGAACAGGTGAAGAGTCTTGTGCCCTCGCTTCACGTAACGCCTTTGCCCAAACACAGACAATGGTCGCGCATTCCCCTGGACAACTGCGAACAAGTCCAGGAAGCGGGAGCGGCGATCCGCGCGGCGTGGGATGCGGTGTCGGCGGTATATGGCTCTGGCGTCGGAGACGATGAGGGTGAGGGTGAGGCTGAGGACGGTTGAAGCCCTGGGCTGTGACGCTGTGCAGGTTCGCGTTGCGTTTCTTTCCACACGGGGGAGCCTGTGAAGGTTCGCCAACTGATACAATGGATCGAGAGAGGCGATGCGATACGCGATTGTCATCGAGAGGGGCGAAGACAACTACTCTGCCTACGTGCCCGATCTACCCGGTTGCATCGCCACGGCTGAGAACATCGACGAGCTTCGTGAGGAGATCCGCGCGGCTGTGGAGTTCCATATTGAGGGGCTCCGTGAGGAGGGACTGGCGATACCGGACCCGACCACGCTCTGCGAGTACGTCGAAACTTGATTGAGGAATACGCATCATGGAGCCCAGCAAAGAGCTTCTGGAGGATTTTGCGACGGTGCAGCGTTTGCTCCGGGCCAATCGCGCCGTGGAGTGCGAGGCAACGCCTGCGGGCTTGAAGGTCCATTTGCCGGGCCAACCGGCCTGGTCGGTGTGCCGGCTGGACGATTTCGGCGGAGAGCACCCCGGCGTGGTGGTGCCGCTGCCCGCGGAGATGATCGCGAACCTGGTGCCTCTCCTGGAAACGGTGCCGCTAGCCCCACGGTGGTCGAAGATCGTCCTGATGAGCCGCCACGATTTGCGGGTGATCGGGCCGGCCTTGTGCGCTGCCTGGGACGCCTGTAGCGACGCCGCCGCGGCCGGCAAGCAACAAGCCGAACCGCCGGCGTGAGTCGCTTCCGGGCACGAGGACGACCGCGGCACGCGGACGCTGTCGGCGTTGCCCGGCTCGAAATTGTGATTTGTCGGCGCGACTGCGCTGGGGGGTGTCCCAGCCGACGGGCTTCAATCCGTCTCGTCGTCCTCCCCGTCGTCGTATTCGTCCTCGTATTCCTTGGGCGCCTTTCCGTACGACTCGACGATCCGCGGCTTCTTCATTCGACGGTTGGGCGGTTCCACGTTCTCCAGCGTCACGTTGAACCGCCACGACGCCCCAAAGTCGTACTCGAATTCCATCGACTCGCCTTCCTCCAGCGGGAGGTAGCCGATGGAATAGTCGTCGGTGTGCCGATCGGCGTCGTCGACGTAGGGGTGTTCGACACTCACTTGCGACCCGTCCCGCTCCCGAAACCTGAAAGCGTAGAGGTGATCCCCGTGGAAGCCGAAAGCAGCGATGATGCACCGGGCGAGTCCGTCCAGGTCGTGGTCGGCCGGGATCGCAATCAGCCGCCACGGGCTGCCGAGCTTCGCCTTGAAATAGTAGACTCCATCGCGGAACTGGGGCTCGGGGAACGTCAGGTTTCTGCGCCACTCGGGAAAGTACTCCTGGAGCATCGGCTGCCATACGCCGAAGCCGGGCGAATCCTTCTCCTCGAGAAACGATTCTCGCGTGAAGTCAAAGAGGATGCCTAGGAGGGCCTCGCTGAAGGACGTGCGGCGGGCCCTGAGGATCGGCCAATTCTCGCCTTCGACCGGCTCGCCGCGCTCGACGTCGGCCAACCCAAACATCTCCAGCAGAGCGAAGTTGCAGTACGCCTCCTGGCCGTAAAGCCAGTCGCGGGCGCCGCGCTTTCGCTTCCGAAAATCGAGTCCCTTCGTTCCCAGATCCGTCCACAACCGCATCGCCGTCCATCGCATTGCCTCACGGAAGCCTCCTCCAGCCTCCCCTGTCATCTCCCACCGTGCGTGGAGCAGCCAGGCTTCCAGGAGATTGAAGTACTGTTCGGTGGTGTTCATGGCCCGCCACGCATCGAGCATGGTCGGATCGAGAACCAGTCTACCCGTCCCCTTGCCCAAGCCCTTCGGCACCCCGAGGCGCGTGGCGCGCAGGAGCAGATACAGGCCGTTGATGTGAGGGAAGGACCGTTGCTGGGGACGTTTGACGATCGGCCGCAAGGGGAGGCTCATCCTGGCGTCCAGGTCAAACAGCCGGTCGATGGGCAGCAGGTGATACTTGCCCGTCGCCCGCACGCCGTCCGGGCCAATGAATTCGAGAAGCGTCTCGAAATCGCGAAGAACCGTTCCGGGGCCATTTTTGTCGATCGTTTGCCGACGGAGCGATTCTCCAAGTTCCTTGTGGGCGGCCTTCATGGTTACCTCCTTGCCGGATCTGCGGAAGGGTCTTTCCTGGATCGATCTCCCGGGATGGTGGGGCAGGCCGCCAGCCTGCCCATTCACACGGACAGGTCGGCGACCTGCCCCACGATAGCCATTTGTTGGTGGGACTGCGCCGGAGCTTGTCTCACCCTGCGGATTCGTCGTGTTGTACCTGCTGGAACCGGTTCGACAAGTTCTCCGAGCCTTGGTCCCTGCAAGACCGGCGAACGACCTTGTCCCTGGGAATCCGAACCTCCGCCATGGTAGGTCTTCCTCTTCCCGCGTGCAAGACGCCCGCGAGTTGCCGCCGCTTTCGGGCGCGAACCAATCCGGCTATACTCTCCAGAGGAACACGGATAAGATTCGATAGCCGCAAGGAGCTTCGCCATGGCGAATTGCACGGCACGCGGGATGGCGCTGGCGGCAGCGGCACTCCTGGTGTCGGCCGCTGCGATGCCGGCGGTCGTCGTCGCCCAGGCCGGCGCCGAGCCCGCTCCTAAGCCGGTCGCCGCACCGGAGTTCCGCTTTCCGCTGGGCGTGTACTGGCCGTGGGAGACGACGGCGCCGGTCGGCCGTGGCGAGGAGCGGGCGCTGAAGCTCGATCGGTTCCTCGTGGCCCGGCTGGAACAACTGGCCTCCCGTCACGTGAACATCCTCTGGACGGTCAACGGGCCCGACTCCGTGGAAGAGCTGATCGCGCTGTGCCGCCTGGCCGAGGCGCGGGGGATTCGGATCGTGGCGGGGAGCGGATGGTGGGCGATGCACGCGGCCAATGCGAGCGACACGTGGGGCCGAGGGGCGATCGGCCACCTTCTGAAGGTGGAGAGGCAACTGGCCGGCGGGCCCCGGCCCATGGCCTACACGCTCGCCGACGAACCCCGGCGTCCGTATCTGGACGCCTTCGGCCGCTACGCCGCGGCAGCCAAGGAAGCGAGGATCCCCGCCACGACGACCGTGATGTGGGGCGACATCGAAGAAGCGGCGTCCAAGGCGTCGTCGCTTCCCTGGCTCTGCGTCGATTTCTACCCCTTTTTCGGAAGTCCCAACGGCCCGCGCGGCGACAACTCGTATAGCTGGTTCGAGCGGATCGTGCGGCACCTCGTTCGGGCCACGGAGCGGCGGGGGCAAATACCCTGGGTCATGGCCCAGGCCTACCAGGAGATCTGGGGGCCGGCCCGGTTGGAGCGCGACGGCTCCGTAACCGTGCTACCCGGCGGCGGCCAGCACTGGCTCATGCCCACCCCCGCCCAGATCCGCTGGCAGGCCTGGACGGCCGCGGCCCTCGGGGCTAAGGGCGTCTTCGTCTTCGCCTACGGCGTCCCGTCGGTCCCGAATCCCGGGGCGTCGCCGATCAAGGAGCCCTGGGCCGCGGCCTTGCCCACGGCGACCGGCGGCCCGATGTCGCTGGTCTCCTATCCCGATTTTCGTCCCGGGCCGCAGTTCGACGCCATGGGCGGGGTCTTCGCCGAGATCGAGCCGCTCGGATCGGTGCTCTTGAATCTCCGCCCGGGAAACGAGCAGGAACAGTTGCTCGCCGCCGCGCAATCGCCCACGCTTGCCGGCGACATCGGGA
>CAYSGY010000473.1:0-4356 GCA_964430315.1 uncultured Planctomycetaceae bacterium | reverse complement strand
GGGGTGCTCGATACGCTCGGGTGTCGTCTGCCCCATTGTCGCGTCGGGTGGTTTGACGTAGCATGGCGGCAGCGAACCGTGGCCGGAGGATTTCGGGGGGGGCCGTGGTCTGGGAGACTTCGGAAGTCCCCCGAGGAGCATCCCGAGGTCTCTCGTAACCCCTCTTCAGAGGATCGCTGTCGCTATGCTCAGCGTTCGGATCGGGTTTGTTGGGGCTGGTCAAATGGCCACGGCCCTTGCACAGGGTCTGGTCAAGGCGGAGCACGTTGGCGAGGGGCAACTCATGGCCAGCGACCCCTCCGAAGAGGCTCGGCAGCGGTTCGCTCGGACCACCGGGGCCAAGACCACGTCGGAGAACCTCGAAGTCGTCGAGCATTCCGACGTGGTGGTCCTGGCCGTCAAGCCGCAGCAGATGCCCGATGTCCTTGCGCAGCTCCGCGGGAAGATCGGAACCGCACGCCTCGTGCTTTCGATTGCAGCGGGAGTCCGCTCCGCGACGATCGCCCAGTCGCTCGGAACCGCCGCGCGTCTGGCCCGCGTGATGCCGAATACGCCGTGCCTGGTCGGCCACGGTGCCTGCGCGTACTGCCTGGCCGGCACGGCGACGGCTTCCGACGGGCAGTTGGTCGGCCAGATCCTCGGCTCCGTCGGGATTGCGTACCAGGTCGAAGAGAAGTTGATGGACGCCGTGACCGGGCTCTCGGGATCCGGGCCGGCGTTTGCGTATATCATCATGGAAGCCCTTAGCGACGGCGGCGTGCGCATGGGGCTGCCTCGCCAGATCGCGACGAAGCTGGCGGCCCAGACGCTGCTCGGGGCTGCGTCGATGGTCTTGTCGTCGGGCGAGCATCCCGCCGTGCTCAAGGACCGTGTGGCCAGTCCCGGCGGGACGACGATCGCCGGCTTGCAGGCGATGGAATCGGGGGGAGTCCGCGCGGCCATGATCGCCGCGGTCGAGGCCGCCACGCGACGCTCGGTGGAGTTGGCTGCCGGATCGTAGGACAGGGTCTTGACGCTTGGGAGCCGACGGAGATGCCGGTCTTCTGCCTGGTCGACGACAAATACATACCCTTGTACCGGATCCTGTGGATCTCGGCCCTGCCGCACTTCTGCGGCAGCGACGAGTGCCAACGTGAGGGGCAGTACGAAATCCGGCTGGAAGACGGCGAATCGGTTTGGGCCGACCGGGAGGAACGTGACGCGACCTTGAAGGCCGTCGAGGCGTGGTCCAACGGCGACGGCCCGCAGGAAGAAGAACCTGAGGAAGGACTACCGTAGGGGGCGGGGATCGGGGGTTAGGGTTCAGGAGTCCGGTGTATCGCCTTGTCTTGAAATCGTGACTCCTGAACCCTGAACCCTGAACCCCGAACCCTGACACGCCTGGGCTATCCGGAGGACTGCTCGTGTCGATGTTCGAAGACCGACAGTACCAGTGGCGCGAAACGTACTTCGTGCTCTTCGATCCTGCCAAGCGGCCAAGGCTCGAGGACCTGAAGAAACGGCTCGCCGGCCAGGGCTCCCATTTCACCGTGAGCAACAGTGTTACCGACGCGAAGGGACTGATCGAGTCGCTCACCGTCCTAGCGCCCGACGACTTTGCCGCGCTCGACATCAGCTACCTTTCGGGTGAAGAGGTTCGCGAGGAGGCCCGCGCGCTGGCCAGGGATCTCATCTCCCCGGAGTGCCGCGGCGACGAACGGGAGAAGATCGAGCGGCTCAAGCATTGCAGCGGGCGATTCGACGTGCTGCATTTTGAGAACGTCAGCGAGCGAAGCGAGCCGGGCGGCGACGACGACGGCATGTTCGACCCCAGCGGGCTTCTGATCGTGCTCGACGCCCTCGTCGCCCTCACCGACGGAATCGCCGTCGACCCGCAATCGGGAGCCATGTTGTGAATGATGAATGATGAAGGATGAAGGATGAAGGATGAAGGATGAAGGACGAAGGACGTGGGTGGCGTCCGGGGGGAAAGGAAGCCCCGATGCTTGCCTCCGACCCTCGACCCTCGACCCTCGACCCTCGACCCTCGACCCTCGACCCTCGACCCCCTAACCCCCGACCCCTATCCACGTATGCTCGCCAAAGAAATCAAGCCTGGCACGATCATCAACTACAACGACGCCCCTTGTGTGATCGAATCGGTAAACGTCCAGTCCCCGTCGGCCCGGGGCGCAGCGACCCTCTACAAGTACCGGGCACGCAATCTGATTACGAAACAGAAGGTCGATTTCACGCTCAAGGGGGTCGACTCGCTCGACCTGGCCGACTTCGCCCGACGGCCCGTGAAGTTCATGTACGCCGACGCCTCGCACGCGTACTTCCTCGACCAGGAGAACTACGAGCAATACGGGCTTTCCAAGGAGAGCGTGGCCGAGGAGGCCTTGTATCTGACCGAAGATCTGGAGGGGATGCAGGTCCTGATCTACAACGATGAGGCCGTAGCCATCCAGTTGCCCGCGGCCGTTGAGCTCACCGTCACCCAGTGCGATCCCGGCGTACGAGGCAACTCGGCCACGGGCCGGACCAAGCCGGCCACCCTGGAAACCGGCCTGATCGTCCAGGTGCCCGAGTACCTGAACCAAGGCGAGCGCGTGAAGGTCGATACGCGTACCGGTGAGTTCTTGTCGCGCGCTTGAGGTGTCTTTGGGACATCGTAGCCCGGAAGCTTGAGCATCGGTGGCCCCGGGAAGCCCACGGGTTGCAACCCGTGGGCTTGGGGACTGGTCGAGGTTTTCCTCGTCCGCTGTCTCATTGCTGGTTCGCACCAACAGGTTTCACGCATCGGAACCGGTCGGCGGCGAGGCTCGTGGCGCCCGGGCCGCCGAAGAAGAGTTCGAGGGGACTCTTCTCGCCGGCGCGGCCCTTGACCGTGAGGCGGTGAAGTCCGGTAGCGAGCGGTACGGGAAAATACTGCGGCGACCGGCTCGGGCCGCCGGGACGCAGCACCGTGCCATCGACCGCCAGATCGAGCGGGATCGACGAGCGGACCTGAAACTGGTACACGTCCCCGGCCGGCACTTCGAAGTAGCCTTCAAGCAGGAACTCCTGGCCCGGTTTGACCGCCTTGGCAAGCCACAGTCCGTCTCGGGTCTGCTCGATGACGACCGACTGCCCAGCAGCAGAGAGGGCCAGGCCGGGCACGAGTGCTTGTGGACGGTCCTTGATCGCCGACAGCGGCTTCGGCGGCGTCACGGACAGTTCAAGCGGCCGCCCAAAGCAGATCTCTCCAGGCTGGAAGACACCGCCGCCGAGGCGATCTTCTTTGTGGTCGGCGACCCCCGGGCCGTCGCTTAGGAATGCGACGGGCTGCAACCGGACGGGGCCGAGCCCCAACGCCGTCGCCGCGACGCGGAGGCTCCCTTCCGATCCAACGATCGACGCCACCTCGCGGCGGTTGTGGAGCAGCGCGATCCGTTTGGCCCGGGGCATTCGGACGCGGACCGTGATCGACTCGTCGAGTGCCACGCTCTTGGCCGAGGCCGACGCCTCCATCGAGAGGCCGTGCTGATCGACCACGATCGGCACCGACGCGGTCGCCTGGGTCTCCACGGCGTCGCCGACCACGGCGGTCAGGCGGATCTCATGGCAGCCATCGGCCAATGAGGCGATCGGAACAGCGATCCACTCGCCGGGCGGGGCTGCGATCGTGCGCCGTCCGTCCAGAAGAACCTCGCAACGTCCGATCTTCGACGCCCCCTCGATCTTGGGACGGATTCGCAGGGGTCCCTTCACGACCGCGTCCGGCGAGAGCCCCTCGATCTCGACCTTGGGGATCCTGGCCCAGGGCCGGCAGAGCGGGTCGCCGACGATGAGGAGCTGATACGGCCCGTGGACCGACTGGTAGAACGCCTCGGCCAGGCTGCATCCGCTCGCGTAGTAGACGTGCAGAAACGGGGTGGGGAACTTGGCCTGGATGGCATAAGGCTCCGTGACCGTGCCGCTCGACCCGGCCGCCCCGTGGCGGAGGAATTCCGAGAGCGGCGTCTGGCCGCTCGCTTCGTGCATCGCGCCGCCGAAGCTGGTCAGGTGTTCGCAGAGGGCGCCCGGGAGGATGGTGCTGCCGCTCGACTTCCATTGGAATCCCGCCGCGCCGATCATGGCGCCGACCACGTCGCGCCGGTCCTTGGGCAATACGCCTTCGACGACTTCGGCACGCACGCCCATGGCCTTGAGCTTCTCGGCGGCCGAGGCGAAGCCCCACTGCCGCGTCGTCGAGCGGACGTCGCCGTTTCGCAGGTAGTAGACGGTTCCCGCAGGGCAGGTGCCGTCGGCCGCGACACTGCGGCGGAGGCCGTCGATCGCCTCGCGCACGGAGTTGCCCCGCCCGCTCGTCACGGCCAGCATCGTGGAAAGCAG
>CAYSGY010000472.1:0-4358 GCA_964430315.1 uncultured Planctomycetaceae bacterium | reverse complement strand
GGCGACGACCAGGTCGACGTCGCCGTCGCCGTCGAAATCGCCGGACCGGACGTCGGCCACGCGTCCCAGGCCTGACGCAAGGACCGTCGGCTCCCACCGGGCTCCCTGCCCGCCGCGGTGCAGCCAGACGACGCGGCCGAACTGGTGATCGTAGGGAATCGTGCTCCCCAGATCGGCGACGACCAGTCCGATCGCGCCGCTCCCATCTAGATCGCACGGCTCGACGCGGCACGGGTTGTTCAGTCGCGCCAAGAGCGTGGGCGGCTCCCCCTTCTTATTCGGATCGACCGCCATGACGCTCCCGTCACGCATGTCGCAGATAAGCAACACGGGCGGGGCGCCAGGTTCCAAGCGAGCCCACCGGATGTGAGCGACGCCGGGCGGCACGGGGGGCCGGCGATCGAACTTCCGCTTCTCCACCGTGAACGTGGCACGCAGCGGGGTGGCCGCTTCCGCAGGGGTCGGGAAGACGAGTTCTTCCGGCGCGCGGGACCGGAAGTAATCGACCACCGCGTGAACGGGCGGCGGATCGAGCCGCGTCATCCCGGAGCGGGCGTAGAACTCGTAACCTCGAAGGACGTCGTCGTGCCACGCGTCGCGGGGAAAACTCCCGGGCGACGGCATCGCATGACACGTGCCGCAAAACGCGGCGATCTGCGACGGCGTCGCCTCCGTCGTTGCGGGCGAGGAGGCCGTGGGGGAGGCCTCGTCCGGCGAGGGCCACGGCGAGCGCCGCTGCATTTTCCAGGCCGCGACGGCCGCCAACCCGCCGGCCACAAGCACGCCGGCCGCAATGCCGGCGACCCACCGTGCCCGACGCCTGCCGGCGCGGCCGATCGTTGTCGCAGTACAGGGCCCTGAAGTAGAATGGTAAATGGTTAGTCTCCTCGGGAAGCGATCGAAAAGCGGCGCCTAACGTCGAGCCGATGCAAAGACCGACCTGTGGCACAGCCGCCCTCGGCTGTGCGAGACTCCCCTAGCACAGTCGAGGGCGGCTGTGCCACGTTGTAGGACAGACACTTCATCGTAACTTTGGCCCAGGAGCTACCGCAAGGCAGTGAGACACGCGAACCCAAGGCTCCCGCCCACACCTCGAACGCCGCCAGGACGCAGCCGCGTCCGACGGTGGGCCGCAGGGCTTGCTGTTCTGCTGGCCGCCGTCGTGCTGGCGGTCTTTGGACCTGCCGGCTACTCGCGTTGGGCGAAGCAGGCGGCGGCCGAGCGGCTGCAAGAGGGCGCGATCAGTGAAGCCTGCCGGCACCTTCGGCAAGCGGCCTGGGCCGCCCCCCGAGACGGCGAGATCGACCTGATGTCGGCGTTCTGCGATCGGCAGCTTCGCCAGGTCGATCGGTGGCAGGCCGCCTTGCAGACGGCCCGTCAGAAAGGCGTGCCGCAATCCCAGGTCGATCGCGAGAAGGAACTCTACCGGATTCAGTCGGGCAACTGGCCCGACGGGACGGAATCCCGCCTGGCCTCGCTTGCGGGAGAAGGGATGACGACCTACGACGTTCCGGCCGCCTTTGTCGCCGGCTGCCTGGCGAGCGGCCGCACGGCGCTGGCCGAGCAGCTCCTCAATGCCTGGAGCGCCGATTGCCCGGACGACGCTCATGTCGCCACCATGCGGGGGCGGTATTGGGAATCGCTCGGCGATGTGCGGCAGGCCCGAACGAACTACGAGGCGGCGATCGCGCGGTCGCCTCGTCACGAGCTGGCGCACGCCGCGCTGGCCGCACTCTTCGAGCAGGACGATCAGTTGCCGCAATCGCTCCGGCAGTACGCAGCGATTGCGTCGACCTCTCCGACCAGCGAGATTGCCGCCGTCGGCGCCGCGAGGATTCTCCGGAAGATGGGCGACCTGGACCGGGCCCAGGCCATCCTCGATCCGTTTGCACGGGCCGAGGAGCCGCCGACGAAGGTTGCGGCCGACATGGGACGCATCGCCATGGAGCGAGGCGATCTCGCCGGCGCGAAGCGATGGTTTGGGCGTGCGGGATTGGAGCGAACCTACGACGTGGAACTGTTGATGAGTGCGGTGCGGCTCGAAGGCATCGAAGGGAAGTCCGCCGAGGCGGAGCAGACCTTCCAGCGGATCGCCTCGCTCGGCGACCGCGTGACTCGGATCCGCGAGCTTCGCATCCGGCTTGCCGTCGATCCCCGAGATTCGGCCGCCGCCGAGGAAGCCGAGAAGCTCCAGCAATCCCTTCAGGCCGAGATGGACGCGTCGGAGTCCGTGCCGGCGAAAGGAGCCGACGACGACGAGGGATTTTCGCCGGGCCGGCGTCTGTTCGGGTCGCACTGCGCCGCCTGCCACGGACTTGACGGCAGCGGCAACGGGCTGGCGTCGCGCCACCTGTTCCCCCCCCCTCGCGATCTTCGCTGGGAGTCGAACCGGTTGGTGAGCACCAAGAACGGCGCGCCCACCGTGGACGACACGATGGCGGTGCTGCGTCGAGGCATTCCGGGAACCTCGATGCCCGCCTACGCCGACCTGAACCACGACGCGTTGCGTCTGCTGAGCGAGGAATCGCATCGTCTGCGCCGCGAAGGCCTGCGTCAGCGGCTCCTCGCCGTGCTCAAGTCTCAGGAAGAGGAAGTCCTTGAAAGCGAGGTGCAGAAGTCGGTCGATCTCCTGACGGCCCCCGGTGAGCCGATCGTGGTCCCGCCGCTCGGCGACTCGTCGCCGGCATCGGTTCGGCGGGGACAGAACGTCTACACAGAGCAGGGATGCGCCAAATGCCACGGCGAGGACGGGGCGGGCGTCGGCGACCAGTCCTGGTATGACGAACGGGGGTTCGCCGTGCGGGCCCGCGACCTGGTGCGCGAGCCGTACAAGGGCGGCCAGGACGCGGCGTCCGTCTATCTTCGGATCGTGGCAGGGATGCCCGGCAGTCCGCATCCTTCCAGCAGCGGCCTGTCGCCAGAGCAGGCGGCCGACCTCGTGCAGTTCTGCCTCTCCCTGTCCCGAGAGCCCAAGGAGGCCCTCACCGACTACCAGCGTGCGATTCTGGCCGCCGGCCAGGCCTATCTGGCCGCGATCCGCACGAAGTAGGAACAGCAGGCGGCCGTCCAAGGACTACTCCCCTCTCCCGGGAGACGGGAGAGGGGCAGGGGGCGAGGGGATTTGGCAACGAAACCGAGTCTGTAGCATCATTACTGCGGAAAGACCTCACGCAAAGGCGCCAAGGCGTGTATCCGATTGGAGAGTTACGCCGGGAAAGGTGAGGGGCTGCGCGGCCCCGCCCTCCGCGGCAACCACTTCAATTGATACCAGTTTACGCCGTTTGCCCTGGTCTTGGAAGTGACAGACGATCTCCCCGACCACCGACCGCAGGGCCTCGGCCTTCTGGCGATGCTGGCCCTCTTCGTTGAGCGTGCTGACGGCCTTGTCCAAGGCGGCCTTGCGTTCGGTCAACTGGGCCAGGAAGTAGTCCCAGTCGCCGCGTCGGTCGCACAAGTCTCGCCGTAGTGCGTCGATTTCCCCTTGCAGGGCCTCGCCGCGGCGATTGGCCCGTTCCTTCAACCTCGGAGACAGCCCGGCAAAACCGTCCAAAAGGGCATCCAATTCGGCTTCCTTCTCGGCGATGGCCTTCTCGATGCGGGGCCGCACCTGCCGATACGAGGCACTGTAAAGCTGCGCGGTCGTCAGGCCCTTCCTGACTGCCCTGCGGCGGGCCTTGTTGCCTTGGAAGTAATCCTCGACAAAGGCCACCATCTCGCACCACACGTCGCCGAGTTGCTGGCGGGCGCTCTCGATAGCGTCCAGCAACGGGCGGGCGGCCTCCAGGTCGTCGGCCTCTGCCGCGTCCAAGAGCGACTTGACCTCGGGTGTGGCCTGGCTCAGGTAATCTAGGACCAGGGCTTCGAGCAAGTCGTGGGAAATGTGGTGCTGCTTGCAGCCGAAGGGATTGCGTTTGCCGTAGCGCATGTAGCTGCCGCACGAGTAGCCGGGCGGCTGGCCGTTTTGCTCCGATCCAATATAGGCCCGCATCGGCTTGCCACAACACCCGCACGTTACCAGCCCGCGCAGCCACAATTCGGCGGTGCGGGGCGCTCGCTTCGGTACGCGGTACTTCTCGCTGAGGGCCGCGAGCTTCGCTTGTACCTTGTCCCAGGTTTCCTGATCGGTCAAAGGCTTGTACTCCGGCTTGTCCGGCCGAAACTGGTCGGCTTCCCCCCGCTTCCGGCCGGTCTGCTGGCCGTTGACGCTCTTGATCTGGCCACCGCAATACTCCATGAAGCGGCTGTTGCTGGCTTTGTTCCAGGTGGGGTAGCCGAGGTAGGCCGGGTTGGCGAGCATGTAGCGAATTAGTTTCTGTTGCGAAAAGGGTGTTTTGGGTGTTGCTCGTTGGGGCGAACGG
>CAYSGY010000471.1:0-4366 GCA_964430315.1 uncultured Planctomycetaceae bacterium | reverse complement strand
CCTCCTCGCGATTCCGGAGATGAAGGCGGTGGAGTTCGGGCTCCGCCCGTGGATGGTCGTCGTTCTCGTGGGCCGGGAACTGCTCGTGACCGCCCTGCGGAGCTTCCTGGAAGACCAGGGGGCTGATTTTTCGGCAAAAACATCCGGCAAATTGAAGATGGTCGTCCAGTGCGTGGCGGCCGGGGCCTGCCTCTTCTATCTCGACTATCCGAAGCCGGCGATCGACGCCCCCGACTGGGTCCGCTGGACCATGATCGTCTCGGTCTGGGCGGCGGTCGCGTTGACGATCTACTCGGGCCTGGTTTACATGCTTGTCGCGGGCCGGCTGGTGCGGAGCAGCCGATGAAGGACCTGCCTCGCCCGGAGGTGCTCGTTCCGGTCGTCACGGCGGGACTCGCGGCGTTGGCCGCGAGCTTGGCATTCTGGTCCCGGATCGTCCGCCGCGCCGTGCGGAGGGAACCGGTCCTCCCCTACCAGCCCCGCAGGCCGGTCCCGTGGCAGGGTATCGACCTGATGCTGGTGGTCCTCTACTTCTTCATCGCCCTGGGGGCGATGGTCGACCTGGATCGGTCGCTATTCCTCCGTCGTGTCCCGGCCGCCGACACGCCGGCCCGGACCGCGAAGCCTTCGACCGACCATGCCCTGATGATTTTGCTGCAAGAGGACGGGCGAGTGGTGACCCTGGCCTGGTGCGTCCTCATCGCCGTCGTGGTGGCCCCGATCGCCGAAGAGGTCTTCTTCCGGCTCCTGGTGCAGGGATGGCTGGAACGCGTCGAACGTCGCTGGCAACGCCACATCCGGTTCGCCCGGGGAGTATCTCGCGGGGCCCTGCCGGTGCTCTTTTCCTCACTGGTGTTCGCCCTGCCCCATTCCCGGGGGCCCGGGCCGCCGCCGGGCCCGGAACTGATTCTCCACGGAATGATCTGCCAGATGTTCGCCAACGTGGCGACGGTGGGGTTCGCGTTGGCCCTGGTCCGCTGGCGGGTCGGGGCGACGTGGGTCGATCTCGGCCTGCCCCGGGACGGCATGGCACGCGACATCGGCCTGGGGCTCGCGGCGGCCCTGGCCGTCGTCCCGTGGGTCTATCTGCTTCAGTTGTTCCTGGGGTCGATCTTGCCGGAAGGCGTGCCGGCCGACCCCTATACCTTGGTTCCCTTCGCGGTCGCGCTTGGATTCCTTTACTACCGCACGCACCGGATCGTCCCTTCGATCGTGCTGCACATGGCCCTGAACGCCACGAGCCTGGCCCTGGCATGGTCGATGCTGCCAAGGTAGGTCAGGCTTCCAGCCTGACGCATGCGACGCAACAGGGGACAGGCGGCAGGGAAGCCCACGGGCTGCAGGGAAAGCCCACGGGTTGCAGGGAAAGCCCACGGGTTGCAGGGAAAGCCCACGGGTTGCAACCCGTGGGCTTTGGGCGCCGTCCCTCTTCTCCAGACGCCACGGGGCCCTATAATCGAGGTTCATTCTCACCACGCACGGGACGGGGCGATCCATCAAGGGAGGAACGAAGCCATGGCTATCGGATTCGGAATCGTCGGGTGCGGCATGATCGCCAACTTCCATGCCCGGGCGATCGGCGACGTCCCGGGGGCGAAACTCGTGGCCTGCTACGACGCCGTGCCCGCGGCGGCGGAACGGTTGGCGGCCTCCACCGGCTGCAAGGCCCACGCGACACTCGACGCCATGCTCGCCGATCCGGCGGTCCAGGTCGTCGCCATCGGGACGCCCAGCGGCGCCCATGCGGAGCCGGCCGTGGCCGCGGCCCGGGCCGGGAAGCATGTGATCGTCGAGAAGCCGCTCGAAATCACCCTGCGTCGCTGCGACGCGATCCTTGAGGCGTGCCGCAAGGCCGGGGTCGTCCTCTCGACGATCTTCCCCTCGCGGTTCCACGATTCGAGCGTCGCGATCAAGCGGGCGGTCGAGGAGGGGCGTTTCGGCCGGCTGACCGTGGGCGATGCCTTTGTGAAGTGGTACCGCACCCAGCAATACTACGACAGCGGGGCGTGGCGCGGCACCTGGGAACTCGACGGCGGCGGGGCCCTGATGAATCAGGCCATCCACAGCGTGGATCTCCTGCTCTGGCTCATGGGTCCGGTGGCCGAGGTCCGCGCCCAGACCGGCCTGCTGGCCCACCAGCGGATCGCCGTGGAAGACGTGGCCATGGCCACCTTGCGGTTCGCCAGCGGGGCGATGGGCGTCATCGAGGCCAGCACCGCGGTGTACCCCGGGTACCTCAAGCGGATCGAAATCCACGGCTCCGAAGGCTCCGCAGTCATGGAGGAAGAAGACCTAGTGAAGTGGGACTTCGCCAAGAAAAAGGCCCGGGACGCAGAAATCCAAAAGAAGATGGCCGAAAAGGTGAGCGGGGGCGGCGGGGCGGCGGACCCGGCCGCCATCGGCCACCACGGGCACGCCCGGCAGTTCCGCGACGTGGTCCGCGCCATCAAGAAAGGCGGCCAGCCGCTCATCGACGGCCCGGAAGGACGACGTTCCGTGGAGGTCATCCTCGCGATCTACAAGGCCGCCGAGACGGGCCGCGCGGTCCGCCTGCCGCTGGCGAGCGATCCGGCGCTCAAGGCCCGCAAGGTCGGGGTGGCGCGGTAGCGGTCGCCTCTCCGGCCGGAAGAGGAGAAGGAAAGAGGAAAATGCGGGGGAAAAGGGGAAAGGAACGGGAGAGGATCTCCATTCAGAATTGTGTCATCAGGGCACGGTTTTTTGCCTTTCCCATTTTTTCAGGGCTTTCCCTTTTCCCTTTCCCTATTCGCACTTCATTCCGCAGAACACTGACGGAACAAGCTTCTTCTGCCAGAAATCGACAACCCCTTGAAGAGCGAGACGGTCATGAGATTTGAGCTTCGCAAGAACTGCTGCACTTCCCTGCTGGTGCCCACGAGTATGGGCGTCCGAATTACCCCCGCAAGCGGGCAGCCGGTGCATTGCAGCGACACGTTTCAGATGCAGGCCACGAGTGCGGAGACCAACGTGGCCAGCGTTCCCGCCTACCTCGGTCTGCCGGTCAAGGTGCTCACCACCTTCGTCAAAGGCAGCCCGATCGCCCGGTTCATCAAGGACGACCTGGCGGGCCGCCACATGGCCTACGAAGGCGCCGAGGTGGAGCAGGGGGGGCCTTGGGGCTATCGCCACCAGTTCAACATCGCCGACAGCGGCTACGGTTCCCGCGGCCCGCGGGTCCACAACGACCGCGCCGGCGAGGTGGGCCGCACCCTGAACGTCAAGGACTTTGACCTTGAGCGGATCTTCGGAAAAGAGGGAGTGCAGATCGTCCACCTTTCCGGGCTGATCGGCGCGCTCTCCCCGGAGACCAGCACGTTCTGCCTGGAACTCGCCCGGGCCGCCAAGAGACACGGCACCTGCATCTCCTTCGACTTGAACTACCGCGCGTCCTTCTGGAAGGGCCGGGAAAAGGAGCTGCGCGACGTCTTTTCCGAGATCGCCGGCGTGGCCGACATCCTGGTGGGCAACGAAGAGGATTTTCAACTCTGCCTCGGAATTGAGGGGCCGGAGAAGGGCGGCAAGGACCTGGCCAAGAAGATCGAAAGCTTCAAGGGCATGATCGACCGGGTCAAGAAGGCCTATCCCAACGCCTCGGTCTTCGCCACCACGCTCCGCGAGGTCGTCAGTACGAATTGCCATCTTTGGGGCGCGATCATGGCGGAAGGCGACGACTGGCACGTCGTCGAGCCCCGCGAGATCACCGTGCTCGACCGCATCGGCGGCGGCGACGGCTTCGTCGGCGGCATGCTCTACGCCGTCCTCCGCGCCTGGGACCCGGCCAAGTGGGTCCAGTTCGGCTGGGCCTGCGGGGCCCTGGCCACCACGCTCCTAACCGACTACGCCCAGCCGGCCGACGAAGACCAGGTCTGGAGCATCTGGAAAGGCAACGCCCGGGTCCAACGGTAACACGGCATAACGATAGGCGCCGCAGTATGACGAGGTCGGAGTGGAGCCTGGATGGTTTTCTCAGCCGCGTCCTCGTGACGCTGGCATTGGCAATAACGGCGGTGGCAATGGCACGGCGTGCCTGCCAGAGGTGTAGGGCGGACCGAACGTAGCCTGTAGGGTGGGACAAGCGAAGCGCAGTCCCACCACGTTTCCCACAGACCTTGGTGGGACTGCGCTTCGCTTGTCCCACCCTACGTCGCTGAATTGCGTTGCGTAACCTCGAAAGGACATGTCATGGCCGGTGCCGGCGAGAGTCCGCGAACAGTCGTACGCATCGCCCTGAAGGCGTGCAACGAGGTCATCGAGGCGGAGATTCGGGTGCCGGCCGCGGCGATTCGCCCGGTGGACCTCCTGCCGATCCTGATGTCGTTCGACGACGCCGTCGTGGGCGCCTTCGAGA
>CAYSGY010000470.1:0-4376 GCA_964430315.1 uncultured Planctomycetaceae bacterium | reverse complement strand
AGACCGACTGCCCGCAAAACGCCCTCCACCCCCGAAAACGTCTCTTCGAGGAAACGGAGGTTGTGGCTGACGTACTGGTTGGGCGTATTGATCTCGTGGGCGATTCCTGCGGCAAGCTGCCCGAGCGATTCCAGGCGATGCGCGCGGGCCAACTCGAACTCCCTCCGCTTGCGCTCGCCGATCTCGGCCAGGAGCCTGGCGTTCATTTCGGCGATTGTGTCGTATCCCCGCTTGACGCGAACGGCGGAGCGGACCCTCGCCGCCAGGACTTCCCGCTTGAACGGCTTGGTCACGTAGTCGTCGGCGCCCGCGTCCAGGCCCTCAATCACGTCCTGGTCGGCGCCCTTGGCGGTGAGCAGGATGACGGGAATGCAGGAGAGCTTTTCATCCGCCTTCACGCGGCGGCACACTTCGATTCCGTCGATGCCGGGCATCATGACGTCCAGGAGGATCGCGTCGGGGGGCTCCGAGGAGATGATCTCCAGGGCCTCCGACCCGCTTCCGGCGCACACGACCTCGTAGCCTTCCTGACCCAGGAGTTGCCGCAAGAGCGCGAGGATGTCGGCCATGTCGTCGACGCAGAGGATTCTCTCGGTCATCTCGGGGCCTTCTCAGGAGACGAGTTCCGTGGGGAGGACCGATTCGCGCGACGTCTCGCAGCGGGGCAGGCTGTCGACACAGTCCCTCTGGATCTCCCGGATCGCGGGCAATGTCTTGCGGAAGGCCGCGTAGACGTCGGGAGCAAAATGCCCCTTGGCTTCGTCATCCATGATTTCCAGGGCCCAGTGCTCAGGATACGCGGCCCGATACGGACGTGACGACGTCAGCGCATCGTACACGTCCGCCACGGCCACAATCCGCGATTCCAAGGGGATTTGCTCCCTGGCGAGTTCGCGAGGGTAGCCCTTTCCATCCCATCGCTCGTGGTGGCACAGGGCGATCGAGGCGGCCGTGTCGACCAGCGGGTTCCTGGCCGGGGGGATCGACTTGGTATCCCCGCCGTAATCCCGGAGGAAGGCCTTTCGGATCCCGCATTCCTCGCTGAGGATCCTCGCCCCGATCTGGCAATGCTGCCGCATGACGGCCGTCTCGGCGGCGGTGAGCGGTCCGGGCTTGAAGAGGATTTCGTCCGGAATGCCGATCTTACCGATGTCGTGAAGCGGGGCGGCAAGGAGAAGCGTCTCGGCAGCCGCGCTGTTCATGCCCATCGCCTCGGCGATGATCCGGCTGTAGTGGCCGACCCGCACCACATGACGCCCCGTCTCCTCGTCGCGGTGCTCGGCCGCCTTGGCCAGCCGCCAGATGATGTCCAGCCGCGACTGGAACAACTCCTCCGTCCGCCGCCGGACCCGCTCTTCCAGACTCCGGTTCCAGGCCTTCAGTTGGTCCTGGCACGACTTCAGCTTGAGCACGCTGTGAAGCCGGGCGCGGAGATCGGCCGGATCGACCGGCTTGTGGAGCAGATCGGCCGCGCCGAGCTCCAAGGCGCGGGTCTTCAGGCCTCCGTCGTCGAGGCCCGTCAGCATGACGACCGGGATGTCCTTCGTGGCCGGCGCCGCCTGGAGGCGGCCCAACAACTCCAGTCCGCTCATCCCAGACATCTTGATGTCGGAAACGACCGCGTCGTAGCCGCCGCCCAGAAGCGATTCCCACGCCGCCTCGGGCCGTCCGACAAAGGTCATCTCCCAAACGTCGCTCTGGCCACGGAGAACCCTTCGCAGGGCCTCCAGGACGCGCGTCTCGTCGTCGACGAACAGGATCCGCTTCTTCATCGATGTTCCTTCGCATGCAGCTCGGCCGGGCCGGGCACCGGGATCCGGATGCGGAACGTCGTCCCGCGTTCCTCTTCCGTCTCGAAGGTCAATTCCCCACCGTACCGGTTGACGATGATCGCCCGGGCGATCGCCAGCCCCTGCCCCGTTCCAAGGCCCGCCTGCTTCGTGGTGAAGAAGGGCTCGAAGACCTTGTCGCGGATCGACTCCGGAATGCCCGTTCCCGTATCCGCCACTTCAACTTCCAGGCGGCGGCCAACCTGACGTGTCCTGATCGCAATCGTTCCCTTCACCCCATCGCCTTTCCTGCCCTTCGCCTCGATCGCGTGGACCGCGTTGACGATCAGGTTCACAAGCACCTGGTCGAGATCGCCCGGGCGGCCGAAGACGTGCGGCAAGCCGGGCAAGAGGTCCACTACCGCCTCGGCGACGTGCTTCCACTGGTTGCGCGTCACCGTCAGTGCGGTCTTCACCGCGCGGTTTGCGTCGATCGCTTCCTTCTCGCCGTTTCCCGGATGAGAGAATTCCTTCAGCGAGCGGATGATCTGCGACACGTCGTTCACCCCTTCCAGCGAATCGTGGATCGCCTTCGGGATTTCGCTGAGGAGGTACTCAAGCTGGTCGGCCTGCTGGGCCGCCTCGGCAAACGCCGTCTGAATGTCCCCGGCTACGGTCTCTCGTCCGGCCGCCCTCCGTAGCGCCGCGCAGGCCGCCAGCAGCGGCCTCAACTCCTCGAAAGCGTCGCGGAGGAACCGTACGTTGTCGCCGATGTACTGCGTGGGCGAGTTGATTTCATGGGCAATGCCGACCGCAAGCTGCCCGATCGACGCCAACCTCTGCCCGTGGTCTCGCTGGGCCTCCAACAGCCTCCACTCTCCGATCGTCCCGGCGACCGAACGCATCGAGACGGTATCCTCAGTTGCCCTGCGGATCGTTGCTGTGTCGATCATTGCCTTTCCCCAACAAACCTTCGCCGGACAGCACGCGACGACCTGTGCGCGCCAGGTGACCGGCACCCCTTGGTCCGAACGACACCCGCCGCTCCCAGCGACGCTTCATGCCGTGGTATTACCACACTAGCATGCAGCTCCGCCGCAACTTCCCTGTCGGACAGAAGATTCCGCCCAGAGGCTCCGCGGGAAAGCACAAAGGGACGGATTCTCGGGATAGAACGGCCAGCAAATCCCCTCGGCCGTAGGGGTGTTGGTGGGCCCGCGTTGCCGCTCAGGACGCCGCTGCGCGAGATGGCGAACGGACACCGTGGAGTCCCCCCGAGAGACATCGAGCCTCCCGGCAGGGTGGTTGAACATCGGGGCCAGACTCCACCCAGCCGAAACGGGCAGAGATTCGTTCCCGACAGCCCTTGAACGGCGCAAGCACGAGAGGAGGGGCATACCGGCCCACTCCGCGTGCCTCAAGAGAAAAGCACGCCCTTCCCGGAGAACGAGTCAACCGGGAAGGGCGCTCGTCTAGCACGACACTCCCCAGTTCAAGGAATTCGGCAAAACCGAAACGGAACTTCACAGAAACCACGCTATCTACGTGGTAGATGACGCATCCGTGGTCGTCCGTGCTCGTCCGCATACCGCGCCTGCATCAAGCAAACGTGTTGTGGCCGAACCCGCAGGCTTCTTAACCCCAATGGCTTCTCGATGCACGACGATGTTCGGTGGAGGCACGTCACTTGGCCGGTGTCACGAAGGAGTGCGAATTTGCGTCCGAGACGACCTGCACGAGTTCGGCCCGCGATTCGATTCCAAGCTTCTTCATCATTCGGGCCCGACGATCTTCCACCGCCCGGAGGCTCAATCCAAGTTCCGCGGCGATGCTCCGGTTCGTCTTCCCGGCGAAGACCATTTCCATGACTTCGCGTTCGGCGCTCGTGAGTTGCTCGATGCGCCGCTGAGCCTCTTCACGTTGCCGGCAGCGTTCCCAGGTGTCCTGGTCCGACTGGACTGCCTTCTGGATACTGTCGCACAGGTCCTGGGCGCGGAAAGGCTTCTCGATGAATTCGTGGGCGCCGCCCTTCATGGCGTCGACCGCCATGCGGATATCGCCGTGGCCGGTGACGATGATGACGGGAATGCTGTCGCCGGTCGCAGCCAGCCGCTTCTGGAGTTCCAGGCCGCTGATTCCGGGCATCCGAACATCAAGCACAAGGCAAGCGGGTCCGTTTCGCTGGTATTCCTTGAGGAAGTCGCCGGCGGAATGGTAGGCTCGGACCTTCAGGCCAATCAGCTTCACCAATTCTTCGATCGCTTCGGTGACAGCCGGGTCATCATCCACCACGAACACCATCGGTTCTGGCGTCATCGCTTCACCCTAAGGAGCTTGAGCATGGGGCCGTCCCCCGAGCGTCCGGTTCGGGGGACTGTGCAGCGGCACCCCGGGACCCTCGCGAGGATTCCCCCGCAGTCACGGCGGCCCGCTGCGTTGGAGCACCTGGTCAGACACGTGGCCCGACCGATGTCGCCTCAGTATATCACCTCTTGGAGAAACGGCTAAGGCCGGTTCGCTTGGAGCGGCGTCTGCCGCGTCCCCTCCTGGTCAGGGGCCCGACCGGGACGTACATTAGGCTTCCTGGCCCCGTCCTCAACAAGGAAC
>CAYSGY010000469.1:0-4382 GCA_964430315.1 uncultured Planctomycetaceae bacterium | reverse complement strand
TTGCTCCCCCTCTCTCCCACTCTCCCACTCTCCCACTCTCCCACTCTCCCCCTCTCCCCCTCTCCCCCTCTCCCCCTCTCCCCCTCGCTCTCCTTCACGTGCCCCCCAGGGCGTCGGCGATGTGGTTGAGGATGCGGCGTGCGGAAACGACTCCCATGACGCGCCCTTGATTCAGGATGGGGATGTGGCGATACCCGCCCACATCCATCTTCTGGAGGGCAAACGCGATGCGGTCGCCGAGCTCGAGCGTCTCCACCGCGCGGGTCATGAATTCCGACACGGGGTGATCGCGCAGCTCGGCGGCCCGGACGTTCAGTTTTACCAGGGCGTCCCGCTCGGTGAAGATCCCGGCCACTCTCCGGTCGGCGACCACTACGGCACAGCCGATCTGACGCTCCACGAGAAGCTTGAGCACGTCGCCGATGGGCGTCTCCGGCGGCACCACGACCGGCTCGCGGGGCGCCAGGCGGCGGATCGTGTCGAAGAGGACTCGCCGCTCGACTTCCGAGTGGGGCCGCGGCCCCACCGCCTCCACGAGCGATTGGCCGCACTTCTCGCACCGCTCGTCGCCGTCAATGTTCTCGAAGCCGCAATCGGGACAGATGCTCATGGCTCCACTCTCCACGTATCGCCCTGGGAGAAGAGGTCGTCGAGGTCGCCGGGGCCTTGGGTTTCGATGGCCGCTCGCACCTGTTCGTTGAGCCGCTCGTCGTATCTCGGACGATCCACGGCACGGAACACGCCGATCGGCTCGGGGAAGTCGGGCCGGTGCATCCGGGTCAGGAGGTAGGCGAGGCTGGGTTCCGGGGCCTTCTCGTCATGGACCAAAAGGTCCTTTTCCGTGATTCCATCGCCCAGGCTGACCACCTCGGGCTCCAGACCGTTGAGGCGGATCCCCTTGTCGCGGTTCTTGCCGAACACCAACGGTTTGCCGTGTTCCAACTCCAGCGTCGCTTCGGTCCGAGTCTCACGGTCGGTGGCAAACTCGAAGGCCCCGTCGTTGAACACAATGCAGTTCTGATACACCTCGACGAACGACGTGCCCCGGTGTTCGGCCGCACGCCCAAGCACCATGCCCAAGTGCTGCGTGTTCACGTCGACGGTCCGGGCCACGAAGCTGGCTTCACAGCCGACCGCCACCGAGAGGATATGGAGGGGATTGTCGATCGCCCCCATGGGCGAACTCTTGGTCACCTTGCCCAGCGGCGACGTAGGCGAGTATTGCCCCTTGGTCAGGCCATAGATGCGGTTGTTGAACAGCACGATGTTGATGTCCAGGTTGCGGCGGATACAGTGGATCAAGTGGTTGCCGCCGATGCTCAGGCCGTCGCCGTCGCCGGTGATGACCCAGACCGACAGATCGGGCCGA
This sequence comes from uncultured Planctomycetaceae bacterium, assembly GCA_964430315.1. Taxonomy (GTDB): domain Bacteria; phylum Planctomycetota; class Planctomycetia; order Pirellulales; family Thermoguttaceae; genus CALFBP01. Next base: position 3,013 of record CAYSGY010000469.1, on the reverse strand, counting down.
ACTGCTTTCACTCCCGTGGCAATGGCCGGCGCCCGGCCGTGGATCGAGTGCATCCCGTAGGTATTCAGGTAATACGGGAACCGGCTCGAACACCCGATTCCCGAAATGAACACCAGCTTCTCCCTCGGGATTTGGAGGCCCGAGAGCACCTTCTTCATCTGGGCAAGGATGGCATAGTCGCCGCAACCGGGACACCAACGCACGTCCTGCCCGCTCGCATAGTCGTTGGGAGTCCATCGCTCGGGGATCGGCGTTGTCGAGGTATCGGTGGCCATGGGTCTCGAAGGATCCTCTCTCAGTCCGCAGGTGGCTTGGTTTGGAAGGTCGTGCGAGTCATCGCGCCAGCTCCCTCTCGATTGCCTCGACGACCTCGTGGACGGCAAAGGGGCGACCGGTTACCTTGTTCAGCCCGACGGCGTCGATCAGGAACTCCGCGCGGACCAGTCGGCAAAGCTGGCCGCAGTTCAGTTCGGGCACGAGCACCCGCTCGTAACGACCCAGGATCTCGGCCAGGTCGGCCGGCAGCGGATTCAGGTAGCGGAGGTGGGCATGGGCCACCGATTCGCCCCGCTCCCAGAGGAGCCGGACGGCGGTGGCCAGGGCGCCATACGTGCCCCCCCAACCCAGGACCAAGACCCGACCTTGGGCCGGACCCTCGACGCGCTGCGGGGGAACGTCGCCGGCAATGCCCGCCACCTTCCGTGCCCGCAGATCGACCATGTGCTGATGGTTCTCCGCGTCGTAGCTCACCGCGCCGGTGAGGTCCTGTTTCTCAAGTCCGCCGAGCCGGTGCATCAGGCCGGGTGTGCCGGGCAGGGCCCAAGGCCGGGCCAGACGGGCGTCGCGGGCGTAGGGCTGAAACGGATGGCCGTCGTCCGGGCCACGGGGATGCTCGACCGGGAACCGCTCCAGGCAGTCCATGCGGGGGATCTGCCACGGCTCCGAGCCGCTGGCCAGATAGCCGTCGCTTAGAATAATCACGGGCGTCATGTAACGGACGGCGAGACGCCACGCCTCGCGGGCCACGTCGAAGCAGTCGGCGGGCGTCGAGGCCGCCAGCACCGGCAGCGGGCACTCCCCGTGCCGGCCGAAGAGCGTCTGATTCAAGTCGGCCTGTTCGGTCTTGGTCGGCATTCCGGTGCTCGGGCCGGCCCTTTGCACGTTGATCAGCAGCAGCGGCAATTCGGTCATCACCGCCAACGCGAGGCCTTCCGATTTGAGCGACAGCCCCGGCCCGCTCGTGCCGGTCACGCCCATGGCCCCGGCGAAGGCGGCCCCGATGGCCGCGGTCACCGCGGCGATCTCATCCTCGGCCTGAAAGGTGCGGACGCCGAAATTCTTGCGCCGGGAAAGCTCGTGGAGGATGTCGCTTGCCGGCGTGATGGGATACGTGGAGTAGAACATCTCGCAGCCGCTCAGCTTCGAGGCGGCCATGAGTCCCCACGCCATGGCCTGGTTGCCGGTGATGTTGCGGTAGAGGCCCGGCGCGAGTCTCGCGCGATCGACGGCGTAGCGATGGGCGAAGGCCTCGGTGGTCTCGCCGTAGTTGTGGCCCGCAACCAGGGCCCGGCGGTTCGCCTCGGCAATCTCCGGCCGCCGCCCGAACTTCTCGACGATGAACCGCAGGGTCGGCTCCAACGGCCGGTCGTAGAGCCAGAAGACGAGCCCCATCGCAAAGAAGTTCCGGCAGCGATCCGCCTCCTTGGTACCCAGCCCGAGTTCCTTGACCGCCAGGCGCGTCAGACGCGTGATGTCGACACGGAAGAGCTGGTAGCCGTCCACGGTGCCGTCGTCCAGCGGGTTCGTCTCGCAGCCCGCCACCTGGAGGTCGCGCTTCGAGAAACTGTCGTTATCGACGATCAGGATGCCACCGGGCACGAGGTCGCGGATATTGGTGACCAGGGCCGCGGGGTTCATGGCCACGACGGCATCGACCTGGTCGCCCGGCGTGAAGATCTTCCGGCTAGCGAAGTGGATCTGAAAACCGCTCACGCCGGCCCGGGTGCCCCGCGGCGCGCGGATCTCGGCCGGGAAGTCGGGGAAGGTGGCGACGTCGTTGCCCACCAACGCCGACGTGTTGGTCAACTGGGTTCCGGCCAACTGCATCCCGTCGCCGGAATCGCCGCAGAAGCGGACCGTCGCCGCATCCAGCTCGACGCGGGACTTGGCGTCCCGGGGAGCCGTGACGGTATCGGTCTGAGATTCGGTCATCAGGGGCCCTCGCGTTGCTGCGTGCCGACCTTGGCGACCGGCGGGAGGTTGTAGATGGCCCTCGGGAAGTGCGCTACAAGCCAGTGGATGATTCCGGACACGTCGAGGACCCCCGTCGGCCGGCCTTCCGCGTCCACGATCGGCAAACGCCGGTAGCCGTTCGAGGACATCTTGCGGATGGCACTCTCGACCGAGTCGGACTCACGGACCGTGACCGGCGCTGGGGTCATGTACCGTTCAATCGGGGAGGATAGATCCCCCTCGGATGCAAGGGCCCGCAGCGCGTCCCGTTCGGTGAAGATCCCCACCAGCACGCCCTGGCGGCAGATCAAGATTGCTCCTCGGCCCAGGTCGCGGAGCATTTGGAACACGATCCGCGCCGTTTCCTCCGGCGCGACGCACACCGGAACCAGGGGCCCGGCCTGCTGGACGGACTCGTTTCGGACATTGCCCCCAATATCCATGACCCCCGCCCTCCTGAAGCCGGTTTCGCCCCAGGAAAATGTACGCATTGGGGCCGCAAAAGGGAACTATCTCCTCGTGAGCGGGACACCGGCCGGTGGCGGACACTTGCTTCCTACCCCGGCGGAGCGTCGGGCTTGGACCCGGCGTAGAATCGCGCCAGGTTGATCCCCCCCCGGAGCTCCTCTTCGAGCAGCTTGATCCGCTGCTCCAGACGTTCGATGCGCCGCTGCATCATCAGCATCTTCTGCCCTTCCTGCTCCTGCTGCCTGGGCCGCGGGACGGAGGGGTAGCCGAGGTGCCGGGCCAGGGCGGAGAAGAGGAACAGCGGGTCCTTCTG
>CAYSGY010000468.1:0-4401 GCA_964430315.1 uncultured Planctomycetaceae bacterium | reverse complement strand
GGCACGGTTTCTTGCCTTTCCCATTTTTCCAGAGCTTTTCCTTTTCCCTTCCCCTATTCGCACTTCATTCCGCTGAATACTTACGACGGTGGAAGGTGCATGAAGCCCTGAAGGGGCGGAATCAGGCTCCCAGGAACCTCGATACCGCCCCTTCAGGGCTGCCGACCGTGTGACGGGCTTCTCTCCCCAGGGCGTTGCCCTCGTTGATGCACACATCTCGGTCTTGACTCGACGTGTGGTTCTTGCAGGTATCCGTTTGGCGCGAATACTGGAGCGGATAGGGAGAATGAGTTGACTGCAAGAGCAGTTTTCGCGATTCCCTATTCCTTTGAAACCATTCGACTTCCGACTTGTGTGCAACAACGAGGGCGTTGCCCTGGGCTTTCCTATCTTGCCCCTTCAGGGCTGAGGAGGGCCGACGGAGCCGGGGCGATGGGAACGAATCCGATATCCAAAGGGCGTCCGGCGAGGGCCCACGCTTCACCTGCCCACTCCCGATCCCTTTTCACTCCCCTCCCGCAACGCGGGCTTGACCCTTGACGGTTCGGCGTAAGAATTCCTGTGAACTGCGAGGAAAGAGAGATCGACGAGACGTGTAACCACTGCGAGACGAGTTCATTGTGACGGAAGCCAGAGGTTCCGCCACGCCTCGACTCCGGAAGGAGTCGAAATCCGCGTTCCTCCCGGTAGTGGCCGCGCCCCAAGTGGATCGACGGGGCGCGGCCTTCGTTTTTTCTGATTCATCCGGCGGAAGCGTACCTGGGGCGCTGCCCCCAGACCCCCGGCTACCGGGTCGTCGAGCGGTGGAAGTGGACGTGCCGCCACTTCCCGCCGATGCGATGCCACACCCGGGTCTCCTCGCAACGGGAGACGGTGGGCACGCCTTCGGCGTCGCAACGCTGCGTGACTCGCACGTAGCTTACCACCGCCGAGTCGCCCATGATCCGCACGTGCGGCGAAACGATCGTCGTGTTGCGCGGCGCCGACGACGCCCCGAGATTGAAGTAGAACCGGTGAAACTCCATCCCTTCCACCAGGTGCCCGAGCGACTCCGGCTCGAAGGCCGAAATGCCCGGATCGCACAGCGCGGCGTAGGTCTCCCAGTCCGCCGACGCGATACTCTCCAGGAGCCTTTGGCTGAGGTCAAGCAGCTCTTTCTTCGTCGATTCAACGTCTTCCACGAGTCTCTCCCTTCGTTGCGGGTAACAGTTCAGCCGCATGAAGTTGCCGGAAGCTAAGAAGGAAAAAGGAAAAGGTGGGGAGAAAGGGGGAAAGAACAGGAGAGGGTTCCCATTCAGGATTGTTTGATCAGGGTACGGTTTCTTGTCTTTCCCGTTTTTCCAGGGCTTTCCCTTCTTCCTTCCCGTATTCGCACTTCATTCCGCTGAACACTTACCCTGTTCTTCTTTCCCTTCCCCTGCGCGCACTTCGTCTCGCTGAGCACTCGCCGATGGCGGTTCGTCAGCCCTCCGCTCTCAACAGACCCAGACGATCGAGCTTTTCGAGGCATTCGTCGCGCTCCCGGCAGCGGGCAAGCGGACTCCAACTCGGGTCCTGCGCCGCGAGAACGTCGGCCCGGGTGGCCGGCAACCGGCCGGCTGCCGCGAGCCGCGCCACCACTTCCCGATCCAATCGCGTCAGCGCGATCGACTCGAGCCGATAGTCCACAAACGCCTCCCACACCAGCGGAAACAGCGGTCGGACAATCTCCTCGCCGATCGTCCGGGCATACTCCCGGATTTCCCGCTGGGCGCGAGGATCCATGCGAAGCTCCAGGAAATGGAGCAGGTTGTGGAGGTCGCACTTCCAGTACGCCTCGGTGTAGGTCGACAACGGGAGGTCCTTACGGGCCTGTTCCCGGGCCACCCCGATCTCGATCCGGTGACGGTACACACGCCGGGCATGCCCCTGCAGCTCGTGCTCCGCGGCGGTCAATTCCTCGCCGACTATCGGGTCGAGCGTTCCTTCGCTCCCCTGCCGATTGGCCGCTGCCTGGCGCCGCCATTGATCCGGCGGCGTGGTCTGAGAAGCGTCGATGGCCACGGAGTACCGCGTGCTCATCTCGTTGACCGACGCCGTCCGATGCCGGATCCACTGGCGCCAGCAGTCCATTGGTACCCGGAGCAGAAGCTTTACTTCCGCCATCTCAAACGGCGTGGTGTGACGGTGCCGCATGAGATAACGGATCAACGTCCGGTCGTCGGAGACCGGACGGGTGCCCTCGCCATAGCTCACTCGGGCCGCCTGAACGACCGACGTGTCGTCCCCCATCCCATCAACGAGGCATACGAACCCATCGTTCAGGATCGGAAACCGCTTCCAACGCAGTTGTTCAATGGCCGAGGCATTGCTGGGCATGGAGAGAGATTGTACCGGGCCGGCCGCAGTCTGCCAGGGCTCCGCCGATCGCGGGGCTGCCGGCATCCCCGAGGTTCACGCGGTTTTGCGCAGGCCCGGTGATGCTCGGGCAGGTGCCGACGCGAAGGCGGCCGAGACCCTCGGATCCCGTCGCAAGGCGTCGAGGACGATTTCGAGCTGCTCCTGGGGGCCCTGGGCCAAATCGAGAAAGAGGAGCCTGCGTCCGTTGAGCTCGCACCCGCCCCCGCCGCTGCCACCGAGCCATTCATTCCGGATTTCGTATCCGGCCCGTTGGGCCAACTCCAACGCGGCCTGAAGGGCGTCGACGGTATGCATTCCATTTTCCCCAGACTACCGGCATCCTCGCTCGGCCACCTTCGGCTGCGGATTATATCGCCTTGGGTTTCAGTTGCCGATGCCGGTTCGACGATACCGATTCACGAAAACTAACTTCTTTGGTCGCTTAGAGTTAAGGCACGTTCGCGGGGTAAATGAGCGAGTTCATTGCCGATGCGAGAAGCGCGGCGATTAGGGCGATTCCCGAAGACTGTAAGGAACGATCGGCCCAAGTTGCGGAGTAAGGACAAGGAATGAGCGGCGTCATGGACGGTCCGACGTTGCAGGAACAGATCGAGATTCTCAAGCAACAACTCGCGCAGGCACAAAAGCTCACCGCGCTTGGAGAGCTCGTTGGCACCACGACCCACGAGTTCAACAACGTGCTGATGACGATCATCAACTACGCGAAGATCGGGTTGCGCCACAAGGATCAGGCAAACCGAGACAAGTGCTTCGACAAGATCCTCAATGCGGCCAATCGGGCCGCCAAGATCACCAACGGGGTGCTGGGGTTGGCACGCAATCGTTCGGCGGGCCAGGAGCCGACGGATTTGGTGCAGTTGCTGGAGGACACGTTGGTCCTCCTCGAGCGGGAGATGAACAAGTACCGAATCACCGTGGACAAGAGGTTCCAGCCTGTCCCCTTCGCCATGGTCAACGGGAACCAGATCCAGCAGGTACTGCTCAACCTGATGATCAATGCCCGGCAAGCCATGCCGACCGGTGGGCGGCTCGTCATCAAACTCGGTCTGGACGCCGAAAGCGAGATGGTCGAGTTGACGATCCGCGACTACGGCTGCGGGATCCCCGCCGACAAGTTGCCGCGCATCTTCGAGCCCTTCTACACGACGAAGCGAGGCCCCGACGCGAGCGGGAAGGGCGGCACAGGGCTCGGTTTGGCCATGTGCAAAGACATCCTCGACGCGCACCACGGCCGGATCCGCGTGGAGAGCACCATCGGCAAAGGGACGTCCTTCACGTTGAAACTCCCAATCGCCAGGGCGATCGCCCCGCAGGGCGCACCTCCACCCGCCCCGGTTACGTGGCCGAAGTCAACCCCAGGCCAACCGCCGGTCGGCACGAGCTGATCGGGAGGGCGAGGTCCCTGGGGCACTCCCGAATCCTGAGCGATTGAACTCGACGGAGCGCCGCGGCGGCCCGGCTCACCACGCGCCCAGCAGGCCGATTCCGAGCCCGCCGTTCTCCATCACGACCGGCGCGACGATCACTTCCGAAGCGCTCGACGCATCCGTCAAGACCACCGCCCGCGTGGACAGGTAGGCAAACCACCACCCCCAGATGACCTGGGAGAGGTAGTGCTTGTCCTGAATCACCCTCGACCAGCCCGGCAGGATCGAGGCTACGTAGAGCGCCGACTTCAACGGCACGTTGTCGGTCATTTCCGCCGCATTCAGGAAGGTGATCCCCCCAATGAAGGCGTGACCGCTGACCGCGTGGCCGTCCTTTCCGAACAGACGCCAATGCGAACGGTCGGGAAGTTCGTCCTCGGGCCGGGTTCCACCGAGAGCCCACTGGAATCCTCCCACGAGCGGGGCACCGACTAGAAGACTCCTCAGCGAGCGTCTTCCCCACTCTGCGACCATCCAGTTCACCGAGCCCGGCTCATACTCCGGTTGGGCCACGGTGCAGAAAGCGAAGAAAGGGATCAGGTACTGACCGGCGCCGAACACCTTCGCGACATGG
>CAYSGY010000467.1:0-4402 GCA_964430315.1 uncultured Planctomycetaceae bacterium | reverse complement strand
AATCCCCATATTGGCCAGGCAGTCGCGTCCGCGGCTGGCTATCCCGTGCCGGTCGATCCAGGCGGGATCGGTCCGGACGTGCTCCAACTCCTCCGGCGTCTGAGGCTTCTCCAAGAAGCCGGCCACGCGTCCGCTGTCGTCCAATCGCATGATCCCCAACCCGGAGGCCTGCCGGCTCTCGACCGGCACGGCGGCGATCGTCACGTCGGCCTGCGACTTCTCGTGCGTGGCGATCATGTCCCGGAAGTCCATGCGGTAAAGCTGGTCGCCGGACAGGATCAAGACGTGGGAGATATCCGGCTCCTGGAGGTACCGAAGGTTCTGACGCACCGCGTCGGCCGTGCCCTGATACCAGGTGGAGTTCTGGTTCGTCTGCTGGGCCGCGAGGATTTCCACGAATCCCCGGTCGAACTGATCGAAGTTGTAGGTGCTCCGGATGTGCCGGTGCAGACTGACCGAATTGAACTGCGTGAGCACGTAGATCCGGTTCAGTCCGCTGTTGATGCAATTGGAGAGCGGAATGTCGATCAGACGGTACTTCCCGCCCACGGGCACCGCCGGCTTGGAGCGATACTTGGTCAACGGGTAGAGACGGGTTCCCCGGCCACCGCCCAGCACGAGTGTCACCAGTTGCTTCATCGCAGGCTCCTCACTCCTCAGCCGTGTCGTCCAGCTCGACATCCGAACGCGGCTCATCCTAGCCGAAATAGGGTCGTCGCGGAATCTCCCCGCATAGGACTGATACTCCACCAAGGAGTATCACTACCCAGGAGTTATCTTAGACTACCCGGTAGACTGAGACTCAAGGCTCGATGGCGGAGCCACCGGTCGCGAAAGGGTTTCCTTATATTCCCAGATTTCCGGAAATAGGCAGAGTATCAAGTCAACGCCTCGTGGGGACGATACTGGCAGTAGCGATGACGGCAGACTCCCCCCCGTCTTGTATAGAACGGTATGCTCGCAGCCTGCCAGACGGTGAGCCCTTAATCTCGAGAACAGCGAGTCAACTGCCATGAAAGCACGAGTCGTCGGCGGTCTCCTCTTGATCATTGTCTCCGTGGTGCCTGCCCTGGCATTTGAGCCTCCGGAGGGGGATGGATTCGCCGGGCGATCCCCTTTCTGGCAATCGAACACGACGGTGGGCGGCGATCCCTTGGGGTTGGCACAAGCCTCTGCCGTGGCGCCAGCGCCGGTTCCTGGCTCGGAAACGGCTCCTATGCTTCCACCGGACGCCTCGCCGGGGCCCCTTCCCCCGGCCCCGGACGAGTACTTCACGCTTGACGAGCTCAAGGCCGAGATGAAGAAACTCGCCTGGACCAAGGGCGATTTCACGATTACGCCGTACGGCATCCTCTGGGCCAACATGACTTGGGAGACTTCGCGCTCGGTCTTCGGGGACTACGTCCTCTACGTGGCCCGACCCAAGGACAACGACAACGAAGCCTTCGACGTGGACGCGAAGTCCACCCGGCTGGGGTTCGATGTGCTCGGGCCCAAGGTGTGCTTCTTCGGCGAGGCCCAGACGGGCGGGAAGGTGGAGATCGACTTCCAGGGGAGCTTCGTGACCGAGAACAAGGGCGGTCTGCTGCTGCGTCATGCCTACGTGGAAATGAAGAACGACGAGTACCGCTTGCTGGCGGGCCAGACGTGGGACGTGATCTCGCCGCTGAATCCGGGCGTGCTCTTCTACTCGGTGGGTTGGTTTGGCGGCAACATCGGGTACCGTCGGGCGCAGGTCCGCGGCGAACGATACATGGATCTTTCCGACAACCTCCTGATCACGGCGCAAGGCTCGCTGAGCGAGGATCTGTTGACCGACAGTTTGCCGGCGGTCGCTCCTCCCTTCTCCTCCGACCACAGCGGCTGGCCGGTGCTGGAAGGGCGGCTGGCGGCGACCTTGGGGCCGCGCGGGCCGGGTTGCCGCCCGATCGAGGTGGGTGTCTCCAGCCACATCGGCGATACGATCCTGTTCCTGGCCGCGGCGCCCAACGATGGTGTCTCGCGCCGCACCTGGTCGCTGAATACCGATATCCGCGTTCCGATCACCTCGCGTTTCGGGGTCCAGGCGGAACTGTGGACCGGCGAGAACCTCGCGACTTACTTCGGCGGCATCGGCCAGGGGATCAACCTTGCCGCCCCATACAACACCATTCGGTCGCGCGGCGGCTGGGTCGACGTCTGGTACGACTGGAGCGAACGCTGGCACAGTCACGTCGGCTACTCGATCGACGACCCGATCGATTCCGACATCACCTCCGGCCGCGTCTACAACTCCTTCCTCTTCGCGAACGTGAGCTACGACGTGACGAAGAAGTTCTTGCTGGGCTTCGAGTTCACGTCGTGGCGCACCCTGTGGAAGGGCCCGGACGTGAACGCGCCCGACCAGCACTTCGACTTCGTCGCCAAGTACGGGTTCTAGACGCGGCGTTGCGATCACGAGAGGACCAGGCTCCGGCCGAGCCTGCGACGAACAGAGTCGTAGGTCAGGCGTTCCAGCCTGACGGCCCACTTGTCAGGCTGGAACGCCTGACCTACAGCGCAAGCGTTCCTCAAGCCCCTCGTAGGGAAGCACCCCGTCGTGGATGCCCTGAAGTCGCCGGAATCGGCATCCTCCGGGGGGCCGGCAAGGCTTGTGCGACGGGCTCCGCTGGGGTAGTGTGGAAGCCGGTCCTGCAATCCCTCGTAGCCTAGCCATCCTGGCTGGTCTCCTGACAGGCGGGAAGGTTGTGCTACCGAAGTGGGAACAGGCTTTTGAAGGGTGGAGGGCCTTCCACGATGTTCGGAATTGGAAACCTGGAACTGTTTGTTGTTGCCGTGGTGGCCCTGCTCCTGTTTGGCAACAAGCTGCCCACCATGATGCGGAAACTCGGAAGCGGCCTTTCGGAGTTCAAACGCGCCGTGGATCAGACTCGCGAGGACGTCAGGAAGAGCGTCGAGCAGCCCGATTCCGACCGGGAATCCGATTCGGATCACGAGTGACCCGGACGCCCGCGCCGCGGGCGATCTGCGCCGAGCGTGGTCGTTCTACAAGTCGAGAAGCACTCCTTCTTGCCCGCCATGTTGGATCCCGAACGTCTGCACCGTGCCTATGCGACCGCGCGCGACGCGTTGATCCGCGAGCGCGTCGCCGAGGGGTATTGGGTGGGCGAACTCTCTTCCTCGGCCCTTTCCACGGCAACGGCGGTCAGCGCTCTGGCCGTCGTGGCGGGATCTGCGGAGGGAGCGTCCCAAGGTCGCGACGCGCTGGACCGGTTGATCCTGGCCGGGGCCGGCTGGCTTGCCGGCCGGCAGAATGCCGACGGCGGCTGGGGAGATACGGACAAGAGCGTCTCGAACATCTCCACGACGATGCTGGCCTGCGCGGCCCTTCAACTGGCGGGTGCGGGGCGAAAGGACGACGATGCGCTGGCGAGAGGCCAACGCTACGTGGAACGTGAAGGGGGCGTGCCCGCCATCCGCCGTCGATACGGCAAGGACAAGACCTTCTCGGTGCCGATCCTCACCAATGCCGCGCTGGCCGGAATGGTCGATTGGTCCGAGGTAGCGCCGCTGCCGTTCGAGTTGGCCTGCCTGCCCCAGGGAATCTGGGGCGTGGTTCGGTTGCCGGTCGTAAGCTACGCGATCCCCGCGCTGGTGGCGATCGGCCAGGCGAGGTTTGTCCAACGGCCCCCGAGCAGCGCCGTGGTCCGATGGCTGCGGCGGCGTGCGGTGCCCCGGGCCCTGGCCGTTCTCCAACGCATGCAGCCTGCAAGCGGCGGATTCCTCGAAGCCACGCCGCTGACGAGTTTCGTCGTGATGAGCCTGGCCGGGAGCGGCCGCGCCGATCACCCCGTCGCGCAGCGGGGAGTGGAGTTCCTTCTCCGTTCCGTCCGGCCCGACGGCTCCTGGCCCATCGACACGAACCTGGCCACCTGGGCGACCACCCTGGCGATCAACGCCCTGGCGAGCGGAGGCGACGACGTGTCGAGCCTGGCATCGACGGAGTGGCTCCTGGGGTGCCAACACCGAGATCGCCACCCGATGACCGGCACTTCCGCAGGAGGATGGGGATGGACGGACCTGAGCGGTGCGGTGCCCGACGCCGACGACACCCCGGGGGCCCTGCTGGCCCTGGCCGCACTGCGGCGTTCCGCTCCGGGCGGGCTGGACCGGCGGATCGACGAGGCGGCCGACGCCGGACTGCACTGGCTGCTCCGCCTTCAGAATCGCGACGGCGGGTGGCCGACGTTTTGCCGCGGTTGGGGAACCATGCCGTTTGATCGAAGCGGCGTCGACCTGACCGCCCACGCGCTGCGTGCCCTTCACGTTTGGAGCGGCCGCCTGAAAGGCCGGGCCCGATCTGCGATCCGCCGGGGGTTGGGCTACCTCCAGCGTCAGCAGCGAAGCGACGGAAGTTGGGTCC
>CAYSGY010000466.1:0-4404 GCA_964430315.1 uncultured Planctomycetaceae bacterium | reverse complement strand
CTGATAGCTCAAGGCAAAGAAGCGCAGCAGCGGTGGCGGCGAGCGCTGCCCGAGGGGCAGACGATCGTGCTGGGCCGCGCGGCGGGCGTCTGGGCCGTCCCGTGGGACGCGCATATCTCCCGGCAGCACGTCGAGGCCACCTGGAAGGACGGCTCGCTCCGCGTGGTCCTGCTCCCGGGCACACGCAATCCGGTTTTCGTCCAGGGCAAGGAATCGGCCGATTTCCGCCTCGGGCCGGGCGGGCATTTCGTGATCGGCGAGACGACGTTCTCGTTGGTCGAGCAGCATGTCGAACTTGCCGGCGATGCCCCGAAGCCGGTCCAGCAGCAGTGCTTCAGTTCCCAGTACCTGCGGCAGATCCCCTTCCGGAACCCGGACTACCGGATCGAAGTCCTCAGCCGCCTTCCGGACGTGATCGCCGGGGCCACGGGGGCGGCGGAACTGTGCGTCCGGCTCGTGAGCATGCTCCTGGCGGGCATCCCTCGGGCCGACGCGGCGGCCGTGGTCGAGGTTCCGCCCGAGGACGCGGCATCGCCGCACCTGCGCGGACATATCGCCGTGATGCACTGGGACCAGCGACTCCTCAGCGGCGGCGACTTCCATCCCAGCGAGCGATTGATCCGGGAGGCTTTGCGTCAGGGTCAGAGCGTGCTCCACGTGTGGCAGGGAGGCGAACCCTCTCCGGCCCAGCCCTTCACGGCGCGGGGTAACTTCGACTGGGCCTTCTGCACGCCGGTCGAGGGCGAGGCGTCGCGGGGCTGGGTGCTCTACGTGGCCGGGCGATTCAACGTCGAATTGCCGTCCATGCCCGGCTCCTCCGACCCGAGCGACCTCCGGGAGGACGTCAAGTTCACGGAACTCGTGGCGGCGATGCTAAGCTCACTCCGCCAGATGGAGCGGCTCAACCGGCAGCACGCCGTGGTCAGCCAGTTCCTGTCGCCCATCGTGGTCGAGACGCTCTCGATCGAGGATCCCGACATGGTCCTCGCCCCGCGGGAAACGGAGATTTCGGTCCTGTTCTGCGATCTCCGCGGCTTCTCCCGGCATTCGGAGCAGCACGCCGACAGCCTGATGGAACTCCTGAACCGCGTGAGCAAGGCCCTCGGCGTGATGACCCACCACATCCTCGAACAAGGCGGCGTGGTCGGCGATTTCCAGGGCGACGCGGCCATGGGCTTCTGGGGCTGGCCCCTGGCCCAACCCGACGCCGTGCTCAGGACCTGCCGCGCGGCCCTGGCCATCCGGCGAGAATTTGAGGCGGCCGCCAAAGAGCCCGATAGTCCCTTGGCCGGCTTCCGGGCCGGGATCGGCGTGGCCACGGGCAAGGCCGTGGCAGGGAAGATCGGCACGGTGGATCACGTCAAGGTGACGGTCTTCGGCCCGGTCGTGAACCTGGCCTCGCGCCTGGAAGGGATGACGAAGACCCTCCGGGCGCCGATCCTGCTCGACGAAGCCACGGCCCGAGCCGTGCGCCGGCAGGTCCCGCGCGATGCCGCCCGGGTGCGACGACTCGCGATCGTCCGGCCCTACGGGCTGGACGCGGCGCTCGAAGTGAGCGAGCTGCTCCCGCCCGTCTCCCAGTATCCGCTTCTCTCCGACGAGCACCTCGCCACGTGCGAAGCCGCCCTCGACGCCTTCCTCGCCGGGCAGTGGACCTCGGCCTACGAGCTTCTCCACCGGATGCCGGCCGAAGACCAGGTGGCCGATTTTCTGACCGTCTACATTGCGAAGAACAACCGCATGCCGCCGCCCGCCTGGGACGGCGTCATCCCGCTGGAGAGCAAGTAACATGGATGGAGAGAAGCCCGCACAGCCGAGGGCGGCTGTGCCACGATGTTCGTTGTCGCGTCGCGGTCTTCTCGGCGCCGGGATGGTTGCGGCGATGGGCGGGGGGGCGCGTCCTGCCTTGCGGTCGGCGAGGGGCCGAAAGGCGATACGCCCGGCGACTTCATCGACGCCCACGTCCACGTCTGGACGCCCGATCTTCGCCGCTATCCGCTCGCGCCCGGCTACGCCGCCGCACGGCCGAGAAGACGTTCTTTTGTTGAGCGACCGTTTCCCAGGCCCACGGGTCGCGGCCCGTGGGCTTTCGGCGTCCTTTTGAGGGCTAGTGATCGACCGTCCAAAGCGGGCGGTGGCGGGGCAATTCGGCTTTGAAGTCGCCGAGGCTGCCCCAGTGGGCGCGGCGGTCGAGGTCGACTTCGGCGACCACGACGGTGCCCCATTGTTTGGCCAGGGCGGGCGTGCCGCCGGCGTGGTCCCACACGGCGGTGAGCATCCAGTTGCTCGAAGTGTCTTCGTAGGTGCTGCTCACCAGGTAGACGTGGTTCTCCACGGCCCGGGCCTTGGCCAGGTCCGGGTTGCAGCCCCAGACGGGCCAGGCGATGACCTCGGCCCCGCGGTTGCTCAACTGGCGCGCGACCTCGGGGAAGAAGCCGTCGTAGCAGACCATCATGCCAACCTTGCCGAAGCGGGTCTGGAAGACCGGGTACTCGTGGCCCGGGGCTACGCCCTCCGCAATCTCATTGCGAGGGAGCGTGACCTTGCGGTACTTGCCGACCAGGGTGCCGTCGGGGCCGACCAGGGCGGCCGTGTTGTAGATCAGGTGCCCGACCCGTTCGTACAGGCCTACCACGATGTAGAGATTGTGCTTCTTGGCCAACTGGCCGAAGTACTCCGTCGAGGGGCCGGGAACCGGCTCGGCGGCCTGCTCCAGCTTGCAGCCGTTGCCGACGATCGTGACGCACTCGCCGAGGACCACGAGATCGGCCTTCTGCCGGGCCGCGTCTTCAATCAGCGGGACGAACTGGCGGCAGTTGTCGGCGGGCGTCTTGCCGCCGCGCGGACGGAAATGGACCGCGGCCAGGCGGACCTTGCGGCCCGGCGGCGGAGCGGTCTCCTGAAGACTCACGTTGCTCCACGCGATCTTTCCACCGGGCGCCCAGAGCAGACGCAACTCGACCACGGCCTTGGCCGCCTTCGACGGGGCCCGGTAGGTGTCGGAGACCTCGGTCCAGCCCTGGGCGTCGGTGGCCTTGTCGGTCGGGTGCTCGGCTTCGGCGGTCGGCTTGAAGCCGCGCAGGTAGCCGGTGACGACCGCTTCGTCGTAATTGACGCGTTTGCCCGCCGCATCGAGCCAGTTGATCTTGGCCACCGCGCTGCGGCGTGGCAGGGCTACGTTCTCCACCTTGCGCACGGCCTGGAAGCGATAGTGGCGGCCACCGGTGATCGGGAAGGTCTTGACCCAGCCGCCGTCGAGCCCCTCGCGGGCGTCGTCCTTGATGACAAACGCCCCGTGGTGGTCGGGCCCTCCCTGCGGGTCGAAGGCGAACTCGGGCCGGATCTCGTCGCGCGGGGCCGTCACGGTCCATCCTTCCGGCGCCCCGGCCACCTTGCCTTCCCAGCCCGCCAAGACAAGCGGGGCTTGCAGAAAGAAGCATGCCACCGCCACCCATCCCCATCGATTTGCCGGAGTTTCTGGCATCGCACGGTCTCCTCTGGAGCTGAATCGCCCTCGGATCATCCCGCCGCCAACATAGCAAAGGAGCACGCGGGAAGGTAGATGGGCACTGTATTGACAGGCCCTGTCCGGGCGGTACGCTGGAAGCAGGTCTCTTGGGCCAAATACGAGAAGCGATCCAAGCGGCAGGCAGGGAGCGGGCGAGTGAGAGGTTCGCCGCTGAGACTCTTGATTATGGTGCCGGTTCTGTTCCAGACATCTCGGTCTTTCCATCTGTCTGTAGCCCCGAAGGGGCGAGATGCGAAAGCCCAGGCCAACGCCCTGGGGAAAGATGCCGGAAGGGACACAGCAAGCCCTGAAGGGGCGGAATGTCGCTTCCCATCGCCTCGATCTCGCCCCATCAGGGCTGCCGATCCTGTGAGGTGGATTCTCCCCAGGGCGTTGCCCTGGGCTTTCCTATCTTGCCCCTTCGGGGCTATGGAGGGCCGGCGAGGTCGGGACGCTGCAAACCGATCCGGAATTCAGGGCGCACCCGTTCGAGGTCCACTTGTCATCCGCTCAGGCAGGGAACGTTGAGTCCTTTTTCGGCGAGCGCACGAAACACTTCTTCCGAAGGAGGCGACCGATGTGTGGCCATCAGCATCTTGCGTCGTGTCTCGGTTGTTCCCACGCCTTAAGCCGGCGGAGTTTTCTGACGGGGTGCGGTGCTGCCGCGGCGGCCGGACTGGCGATGCCTGGCGCCGGTTCCGCGGCCGAGACCAAGGGGAAGAAGGTCCGCGTGGCAATCGTGTTCCTCTCCAATAGCGCGGAGCGGGAGATCTGGCCGTATCCGGGCTTTGACTGTGCGGGCCGCCACGAGGAGATCCTCAAGGTGCTTAAGGCGGGCTGCCCGGAAGTGGAGTTCGTACCGGTCGTCGTGGCTAGTCCCCGCGAGGTCGAGAAGG
>CAYSGY010000465.1:0-4439 GCA_964430315.1 uncultured Planctomycetaceae bacterium | reverse complement strand
TGGTCCAAACCCCAGTCATGATACTTCCTCCGTGATCATCTGTGAAACCTGAAGACCCAAGCAAGCGCACTCGCACCGGTCAGGGAACGACCAGCAGAACTTCGACGCGCCGGTTGACGGCCGCCCGCTCGAACCACGGGCAGACCTCGGCAATGTGCCCCATCCGCATCTCCCCGTCGGTCGTCAACTGGTAGAGGATCATCTGCATCCAGGTGGTGCCCGATCGGGGGTAGGTGACGATGAAGATGTCGTCCGGGCGGGACTTGTAGTCCAGGAAGACCAGGCGGAGATAATCGATCGCAACGGAGACCCCGCGGACCGCAAACGCGCATCCATAGACGGCGGTGCTCAGTATCCAGAGCAGACGCGAAAGCAACCGCCTCACCCAATCGACGAGAATCATCGCGACTCCCACGTGCCCGACATAAGGACGCCCCATTCCGGGGGACGCGATATTGCTGTCCAGGCAAGTATAATCTCTCTTCGCTGGTACGTCGGGACGCCTGTGCGGAGTTTTCCCCGCGGGCATCCCCTGCTAAAGATGGAGAAGCGAGGCAACCGAGGCTTATTGCGTAAAGGCGATAGCCTCGGAAGACTGCCCCGTTCTCCGGCCGGCATCAAGCGATCCCCTTCAGGTCCCCCCGAATGCGGTTTGCGACGCTCGTCTTCACGAACATTCGGCGGCGGCCGACGCGTTCGGCCCTCACCGTCAGCGGGGTGGCCATTGCCGTGACCGCGGTGGTGGCCCTCGTGGGAATCGCCCGTTCGTTTGAGAAGACGTTGCTGGCGATCTACGAGTCGCGCGGGGTGGACCTGGTGGTGGTGAGGGCCGGGGGGGTGCAACGGCTCGGGAGCGTGCTGGACGAGACCTTGGGAGAGAAGATCCGCCGGCTGCCGGGCGTGGGCAAGGTGTCGCCCGCCTTGGCCGAGGTCGTCTCGTTCGAGAAGCTCGATATCTTCGGCGTGCTCGTGCGGGGACTGCCGCTGGAGAGCTTCCTTCTCGACGACATCCGCATCGTGGCCGGGCGCCGGCTCCAGCCGGGCGACACGCGGGCGGTCATGCTCGGCACCGTCATCGCCAAGAATCTCGAAACCGGCGTCGGCCAACAGGTCGAGGTCGTTGCCGGGAAGCCGTGCGAGGTGGTCGGCATCTTCGAGAGCCACAATCTCTTCGAGAACGGCTCCATGATCGTGCCGCTCGAAGAGCTTCAGAGACTCATGGATCGCAAGGGCGAGATCACCGCCCTGATGGTGATCGCCGACCGGAAGGACCGGGAATCGCTCGACGCGCTCCGCGACAAGATCACTTCGCTGGCCCCCTGTATCGAAGTGCTCCTCGCCCGGGAGTATATCGAGACGGCGATCGAGGTCCGGCTGGCCCGGGCCATCGCGTGGCTCACCTCGACGATCGCCTTGATGGTCGGTACGATCGGGATGATCAACACGATGCTGACCGCGGTCTTCGAGCGGACGCGGGAACTGGCCATCCTCCGGGCGATCGGATGGCGGAAATCGCGGATCGTCAAGCTGATTCTCGCGGAGTCGATCGTCCTCGGGCTTGCCGGCGCGGTGGCGGGTACGATCCTGGCGGTCGTCATTACCCAGGTCCTCAGCCGGCTTCCCGCCGCCGGACGCATGGTCAGCGGAGAAATCTCGCCGCAGGTGATCCTGCAAGGCTTTGCGATCGCGACGCTCGTCGGCCTGGTCGGCGGACTGTTCCCGGCGTTTCGCGCGGCCCAGCTCGTGCCTACGGAGGGGCTCCGCCATGAGTGATCCCGCCGCCGGCGCTGCGGTGCTCCTCCGTGCCGAACAGGTGAGCAAGCTCTATCGCGACGGCCGGGTCGAGGCCCTCGTCGACGTATCGCTGGAGATTCTCCGGGGCGAGTACGTGGCGATCATGGGCCCGAGCGGCAGCGGCAAGTCGACGCTCCTGAACATGCTCGGCGCGCTCGACCGGCCCACGCGCGGCGAGGTCTACTTCGAGGGCCAAGCGCTGGGCGGCATGAAGCGCCTCGACGGCTACCGGGCCGAGAAGCTGGGATTCATCTTCCAGTCGTTTTGCCTCCTGCCGACGCTCAACGCTTCGCAGAACGTGCAGATCCCGATGTTCGAGACGCGGCTCACCGCCGCCCAGCGCACGGCGAAGGCGGCCGAGTTGCTGGATCTGGTGGGCATGGGCCAACGCGCCGGGCACGTGCCGGGCGAACTCTCCGTGGGCGAGCGGCAGCGGGTGGCGATTGCCCGAGCCCTGGCCAACGACCCCTTGCTGCTGCTGGCCGACGAGCCGACCGGGAACCTCGACTCGAAGACCGCCGCCGGGATCTTCGACCTTTTCGAGCGTCTGCACCGCGAGCGCCGCATGACGATCGTGCTCGTGACCCACGACCCCGGGCTGGCCGGGCGCGCCGAGCGGATCGTCCGTATGCAGGACGGCCGGATCGTGACGGCCTCCGGGTGATTGACACGGCCCGGCAAAGCAACGAAACTCACGATCGTGGGCCCGCTGGGACGGGGACCGGCGGCCTCGAGGGAGTGGAGCAGATCGGGCTCGCGATCCACGAGGGCGAGGATCTTGGATTCTGACCCTGAACCGAACCTGCCAACCCAACGCATGAGGACGAGACGAGGAGAATCGCCAATGACATCTTGCCTGACGCGACGGAGTTGTGAGTTCCTTTTCGTGGCCGTGGCGTTCTCCGCCACGTGGGCCCCTGGCGGCGAGTCGCGCCCGGTGGCAGACGAATTCCGGGAGGCGCTTGCGCGGCTCGCCGCGGTGGCGCCGGCCAAGTCGTTCGAGGCCCTGGATTTCCCGCCACAGGAGGCCCGGTTCGTGCGCGTGGCGATCCGCGAAACGAGCGGCGGTTCCCAGCCGGGGATCGACGAGCTGGAACTCTTCGGCCCCGGCGGGAAAGAAAATCTCGCCCTGGCCGGACGGGGCGCGGTGGCCAGCGCGTCGTCGGTGCTCCCCGGCTACCGCATCCACCAGATCAAGCACCTCAACGACGGCCTCTACGGAAACGACCACAGTTGGATCGCCGCAACCGGCGGCAGCGCGTGGGCGCAGATCGAATTGCCCAAGCCGGCCGCGGTGGCCGGCGTCCTGATCACCCGCGACCGCACCGGCAAGTTCCGCGACCGGATCCCCGAAGTGTTCGACGTGCTCGTCTCGCAGGACGGGAAGCAGTGGCGATCCGTGGCCAAACGCGAACGGACGGGAAAGAACCGGGCACGCCGGCTGCCGGTCTTCCAGGTCGATCGGCTGCCGGAGAAGACCTGGGACGGCTTCCTCCAGTACGCGTTTCTCCGCGAACGGGCAACGTGGAGCAGGATCCCGGCCGACGACCATCTGTCGCCGTTGGCGGTCGATCGGCCGGCCGTGCCGGACGGCACGCTCTACTGGGGCCGCCTCGCCCGGCTGGCGCCCTTGGAACGGGTGCTCGTGCTGTTCGAGGAACTCATCGCCCGGCTCGACCGGCAGGGGCTCGACGTCCGCGCCGAACGGGCCCGGGCGACCCAACTACGGCAGCAGGCAGCCGAGGCCCCGGACTCGCCATCGCTCTACCTGGCGGCGAGGCTTGCCAAGCGGCAACTCTTCCTCCGCGATCCCGCCCTAACGCCGATCCAGAGCATCCTCTTCGCCAAGCGGAATCCCTTCCTGGAATCGCACAACTACAGCGAACACCTCGATGGGATCCTGGAGCCGGGTGGCGGGGTGTATGTCCTGCACATCCCTCGCGACGAGCAGAACCGCTTCCGGCCCGATGCGGCCCGCATCGAACAACTCTTCGACGGCCGGGAGGGCATCGCACGCGAGCCGGTCTCGGATTTCGACGCCAAGACCGTCTACTTCGCCTATCGACCCGACAAGCCGGAGGTCGACGGTTGGGCCTCCTACTGGCACATGTACTCGATGTCCGTCGACGGCTCCGGCCTGCGCAAGCTGACGGACGGGCCGTTCCACGACTTCGACTCCGTCTGCCTGCCGGACGGCGGCCTGGCGTTCAACAGCACGCGGTGCAAGGTCCGGTTCCTCTGCTGGCGGCCGCAAGCCTACGTGCTCTTCCGCATGAACGCCGACGGCACGGACATCCGGCGTCTCTCTTGGGCGAACCTCAGCGAGTGGAAGCCCTCGATGATGCAGAACGGCCGGATCCTCTGGACCCGGTCGGAGTACCTGGACAAGGGTGCCGATTTCGGCCACACCCTCTGGTCCATCCGCCCCGACGGCACCCATCCGGAACTCGTCTTCGGCAACAACACACCCAACTGCTACAGCCAGGCGCACGAGGTGCCCGGGACGCGGGAAATCGTTTGCACGCTCATGTCGCACGGCGACCACTCCGGCCCCGTCGCCCTGATCGACCGGGCCCGGTCGCCGTTCGATACCGCGGCGATCACGAACATCACGCCGGACACGCGGCCCCAGTACCAGATGAGCC
>CAYSGY010000464.1:0-4440 GCA_964430315.1 uncultured Planctomycetaceae bacterium | reverse complement strand
CGCTCCGCGACGGCCTCTTCCGCCGACTGGAGCGGCACCGCGGGCCGGTAGCCCAGGCACTTGACCACGTTCCTGGCCGGCAGTTCCACCTCCAGGCCGGAACGACCGTATGCCAGGGCGACGCGCATACCGACCCCTTACTTCTTCTCTGCGGCAGCCGCAGTTCCCTCGGCCCCCTCTTCCTCTTCCTTCTTCTTCTTCTTCTTCTTCATCGAGATCTTGTAGACCCGGACCTTCGGCAGGCCGAGGGGACAATCCCCCTCCTTCCAGCGCTCCGAAGCCTTCAGACGCTCGATTCGTTCGCCTCGGGTCAACACGCTACGGCTGCGCACCAGCCCCTGCTGGACCTTGAGGCTCTTGTCCATCGTCATCGTCGTAACTCTCCTTCCTCCGGCCGGCTCTGCGGCATGTATTGGAACCACTCAATATACGCGGGATCACGGATCTGTTCAATCGCGTAGAATAAGGACGGGGAACATCCCGCGCCGGAACCGGGTCAAGCTCAGGGGCGGGTTGGTCGAATACCCTCTGGGGGATGCCGGTGCGGGCGCATGGGCAAGGTGTTGCAGTCTTGATGGCATCGTGGTACAGTGGAGCCGTGGGAGTCTATCAAGTGGGGCGATCCTGCGCGCCCCGGATGGTGCCGAACGATGGCTACTGCGACGAGCGATTCCTGGTTCTGGCTTGACGGAAAGCGACCGATCGGGCCCTTTTCCGCGGAGCAATTGCGTGCCGCCGTTTCCGCTGGAACGGTTCAGCCGGGAACGATGGTGCGGAACTCCGCCTGGGATCACTGGTGCCAGGCAGTCCAGGTGCCGGGCCTGTGCCCAATCCGGGTCGCGGCGCCGACCGAGGGAGTCGATGCACCATCTGAGGGGTTCGCGTTGCCACCCCTTGCCGAGGCGAAGCACATCCAGCTTGCAGCCCCCCCGGAAGGCTTGCCGAAGGCAGCTCATGGGGACGGAAAAGTGACGCGGCTCGCTGCACCACCTTCAGGGTGGTCTCCCGCGCAGCCGGGGCAGGCCCGATCGGTCCACCTCGCGGCCCCTCCCGGCGTGGGTGCATCCCCTCCCCCTCCGGTCTCGCCGCCCGCGGAACGCTTCAGCGCTGAAGAGGTTTGGAGTGACCGACCGGCGAGGGCCACCAAGGTCAAGAAGAAAGGGCCGCCGATCGCCCTCTTCTTCGGATTCCTTGGCGTGCTGCCGGCCTGTGTCGCGCTGGTCTTCGTCGTGCTGAAGACGTACGTCCCGTCGGACACGGAGACGCCGGAGGGACGTCCCGTGGCCCAGGCCCCGAAGAAGCCCAAGGAGGCGCCGGCCGAGAAACCCAAGCAGGCTGCTGCGGAACTCCCCACCGCGGATTTCAGTCTGAATGCGATGGCCGGGGCGGGCTACGACCGGGCGACGTTTGAACTCCTTACGCCATCGACTCCTCAAGGCCGGATCGACGAGTTTGTCTTCGCCAAGTTGAAGGAGTTGGGGATCGAGCCGGCCAACCCATGCTCCGACCCGGTCTTCCTGCGGCGCGTCTATCTCGACGTCATTGGCACCTTGCCGACGGTCGAGGAGGCGAAGGCGTTCCTCACCGACAAGAGCCCGGACAAGCGCAAGAAGCTGATCGACGCCCTGCTGGAGCGGCCGGAGTACGCCGAGTATTGGGCGATGAAGTGGTGCGACATCCTGCGTGTGAAGGCCGAGTTCCCCATCAACCTTTGGCCGAACGCCGCGCAGGCCTACCATCGCTGGATCCGCAACGCCATTCGGGACGGATTGCCGTACGACAAGTTTGTGCGGGAGATGCTCACCTCCAGCGGGAGCAACTTCCGCGTGCCGCAGGTGAACTTCTACCGCGCCTTGCAGAGCAAGGACCCCAAGGGGACCGCCCAGGCGGTGGCCCTGGCTTTCATGGGGAGCCGGGCGGACAAATGGCCGGCGGAACGGCTGACGGGCATGTCGGCGTTCTTCCTCAAGGTGGGCTACAAGCGGACCGGCGAATGGAAGGAAGAAATCGTCTTCTTCGATCCGCAGAAAGTCTATTCGCCTCCGCCTCCGCCCGGCCCGGCGCCCAAGCCCGACGCGAAGAAGACGGCCGCAAAGAAGGCGGCAAAGGCGGCCCCGGTCCCGCCGCCCAAGCCGGTATTCCCCGACGGGACCGCCGTCGAGATCCCCTCGGACAAGGACCCTCGTCTGGTCTTCGCCGACTGGCTGGTGACGCCGAACAATCCCTGGTTCACGCGGCATATTGCGAATCGGGTCTGGTACTGGCTGATGGGCCGCGGGATCGTTCACGAGCCCGACGACATCCGGCCCGACAACCCCGCGTCGAACCCCGAGCTGCTCAACTGGCTCGGCGAGGAGTTGGTCAAGGCCGACTACGACCTGAAGCACCTCTACCGCCTGATCCTCAATTCGAGCACGTATCAGTTTTCGTCGATCCCCAAGAGCAAGGACCCCAAGGCGGCGATCTACTTTGCCTCGTACGCCGTGCGCCGCCTCGAGGCGGAGGTGATTATCGACGCTTTGAACCAGATCACGGGGACGACCGAGAGCTACATGAGCATCATTCCGGAGCCGTACACATTCGTGCCGGAGACCCGCCGCGCGATTTCCTTGCCGGACGGGAGCATCACCAGCGCGTTCCTGGAATTGTTCGGCCGGCCGCCGCGCGACAGCGGGATGGAGTCGGAACGCAACAACCGAATCACGGCCGGGCAGCGTTTGCACCTCCTGAATTCCAACCATATCCGCAAGAAACTCAACGGTCCCGGGATTCAGAAGCTCCGCGAAGGCCCGGACGCCCGGGAGAACGTCTTTCTGGCGATCCTCTCCCGTTTTCCCAGCGACCTTGATTGGGGAGACGGCGGGGATCTCCCGTGGCAACTGATCAATAGCACAGAATTTCTCTTTCGACACTAGGGGAGATGAGAAGATGGCCAGGAATCGTGAAGTCTACGTGCCGCTGGTCGACACCAACGTGGCATTGAACTGCCCGCCGGTCTCGCGCCGCCAGATGCTCCAGATCGGGGCGACGACCCTGGGCGGGTTCTTCCTGGGGCGGGGACTCTGCCCGGCGGCCGCCCCAAGACGCAGCGCCGCCCCCAAAGCTGCGGCCCCCCAGCCCGATGCCGAAGCCTCCTCCTCCGGGCGCAAGGCCACGGCCAAGGCGGTCATCCAGATCTGGCTCTCCGGGGGGCCCACCCACACCGACACGTTCGATCCCAAGCCGGATTCGGGCAGCGACTACACCGGGCCGTGGAATCATCCCATCGAAACCAATGTCAAGGGGATTCGGGTCGGCGAGATGCTCCCTGAACTCGCCAAGGTGGCCGACAAGTACTCCATCATCCGCAGCATGACGCACGGCCAGAACGGCCACGAAACGGCCTCCTACCTGGTACAGACCGGGCGCATGCCCGGCGGCCGGCTCGTCTACCCGGCCGTCGGCGCCGTGGTCACCGCCTTCAAGGGTTTTGAGAAGGGGTCGCAAAGCCTGATTCCTCCATACATCGTGCTCACGCAGCCCCAGGGCCGGTTCTCCGAGTCCGGGTTCATGGGGATCAAGTACAAGCCGTTTGCCACCGGGGGTGATCCCAACTCGATGCGTTTCGCCGTGGAAGGGATCGTCGCTCCCGACCTCTCCGACGAGCAGCAGAGAAGCCGTCGCGAGGAATTGGAGAGGACCGACGTCTTGGCCAAGGCTCTCCAGGAAGATCCCCAGATGGTCGCCGCCAAGGATGCCGAGAAGGCCGCCTATGACTTGATCATCGGCGATGCCGGCAGGGTGTTCGACCTCTCCGATGAGAAGGAGGAGTTGCGGACGCGTTATGGCCGGAACACCTTCGGCCAGTCGTGCCTGGTCGCACGCCGGCTTGTCGAGAAGGGGGTCAAGTTCGTTACGATCAATCAGTTCATCTGGGATAGCCACAAGGAGCACTTCCAGTCGATGCGGCGGGCATTGCCCAACCTCGACAAGGGAGTCGCCACCCTGCTCTCGGATCTCTCGGACCATGGGCTCTTGGACAGCACGATCGTCTGGTGCTGCGGCGAGTTCGGCCGCACGCCGAAGATCGACTGGGGGTCGCCGTGGAACGGCGGGCGCCACCACTTCGGCGATTGCTTCTCCGCCTTGGTTGCCGGCGGCGGCTTCAAGGGCGGGCAGGTGGTCGGCTCCTCGGATGCCAAGGGAGAGACGCCCAAGGATCGGCCCGTTTATCCGGGCGATCTCATTGGCAGCATCTACGAGTTGGTGGGAATCGACCCCGACGCCAACTTGCCGCACCCGATGAACGAGATCGTCAAGGCCACGCCCACCGCCGAGGAAGGCGTGAAACTGGCCGGGCGGCTCAAGGAAATCATGTAGCGGAATAAGAAAGCCCAGGGCAACGCCCCTCGTTGTTGCACACAAGTTTAGGGTTACTCATGGGCGTCAGGGCCGAACAGT
>CAYSGY010000463.1:3835-4450 GCA_964430315.1 uncultured Planctomycetaceae bacterium | reverse complement strand
CTGTGCCACATGGGATCATCGCTTCATCCATCAGAGCATGCTAGACGGAGCACTACCGTTTGCCCAGGGCGGCCCCTAGCCGGTGCAGTTGCTCCACTGAGGCCGGGGCCATGGTCCCGTCCTGGTAGATGCCCACGTTGAACGTCATGGGGGCCTGGTGGGAATTGCAGGTCCGAACGTAGGAGACAACCTCCTCGTCGGCGTAGAGCGGCTTCGGGATTTCGCGGTCCAGCTTGTGGTGGACCCAGGCCCGGTCCTCCAGGCACGTCCAGCCGAACCATTGCAGGCCGTTGGGCAGGAAGCGACTCGTAGGCGGGGTCTTGAGGTTGACGAGTTCCCCGATCAGGTCCCGCTTGCAGGTCCGGCCCGGCAGGATCTTGTCGATCACCGGGTTGGGGGCGGGGAGCATCTGCAGGGCGTGTGTGGACGTGAAGAGCAGGTACTCGGCCCCGGCGTAGACCAGCCGCTCCACGAACTCGTCGACGCGGAAGGCATCGACGGCCTTCTGGAACGGCAGCGGCGGGCCGTGCCGGGGAACGCTCTGGGCCGTCCAGTGAACGCCGACGCCGTAGCGGCACCCGGCCAGCCAGTCGGTGTTGGCCCGCTGGTACGGCC
>CAYSGY010000463.1:0-3825 GCA_964430315.1 uncultured Planctomycetaceae bacterium | reverse complement strand
ACCGCACGCGGCGGATCTCGTCATCCGTCAGGCTGGCCCGCTGGTACGGCCCGGCGCCCGGTTGGTCCGCAAGAAGGCCTGGAAGACCTGCCGAGGCCGCGCCCAGGCCGGCCATGGTACGGAGGAACCGCCGTCTGTTCATGTTCACGATCCTCAAGGTGCCATCGAGACAGCGGCCGCCATTCTAACGGAAGCGGTAGGGGAGGTCCAGAATGGCACGGCAGGGGGTTCGAAGAAGCGTCCTGGACACGCCCCTTGCAGCGCGGCATACTGGCTGACAAGACGATGTGCGTCGTGCTGGAACTGACCACCAGTAAAGGACCTCGGACATGCGACGCTCTCTGCAAATTGCGATGGAGTGCTTGCCCGTCGTGGCCATCGTTCTGCTTGCGGTGTTCAGCGCATCGCCGGCCCCGGGCAACGGACTTCCGAACATCCTCTGGATCACCTGCGAGGACACCGGCCCGCAACTCGGCTGCTACGGCGACCGGTACGCCGACACGCCCAACCTGGATCGGCTCGCGTCGCGCGGGATGCGCTACCTTCACGCCTGGTCGAACGCTCCCGTTTGTGCTCCGGCCCGTACCACGATCATCAGCGGCGTCTATCCCCCGTGTACCGGCTCGGAGAACATGCGGAGCCTGGTGGCGATGCCGGCGTTCATGAAGATGTACCCGCAGTTCCTGCGGGAGCGCGGCTACTACTGCACCAACAACAGCAAGGAGGACTACAACCTCGAAAAGCCGGGAGAGGTCTGGGACGAATCGTCCGGCAAGGCGCACTGGAAGAACCGAGGGCCGGGGCAGCCGTTTTTTGCGGTCTTCAACATCCTCGTGACCCATGAAAGCCAGATCCGTGTGCGGCCGCACACGCTCAAGCACGATCCGGCCGGGGCGCCCGTGCCGGCCTATCACCCCGACACGCCGGAGGTCCGCCACGATTGGGCCCAATACTACGACAAGGTCACGGAAATGGACGCCCAGGCGGGGAAGCGTCTCCGGGAGCTCGAAGACGCCGGCCTGGCCGAGAACACGATCGTCTTCTTCTACGGCGACCACGGCTCCGGAATGCCGCGGAGCAAGCGGTGGCCCTACGACTCCGGGCTGCGCGTGCCGCTGATCGTTCATTTCCCCGAGAAGCTCAAGCACTTGGCGCCCAGGGAGTACCTGGCCGGCGGCACCTCCGGCCGCCTGGTCGGATTCGTGGACCTGGCCCCGACCCTGTTGAGCCTCGCCGGGGTCCGGCCTCCCGAGTGGATGCAGGGCCACGCCTTCCTCGGCAAGTTCGAGACGCCGCCGCAGCCGTATCTCTACGGATTCCGTGGGCGCATGGACGAGCGATACGATCTGGTGCGGTCCGTGTCCGACGGCCGGTACGTCTACGTCCGCAACTACATGCCCCACCTGATCTACGGCCAATATCTTAACTACATGTTCCAGACCCCGACCACCCAGGTCTGGAAACGTCTCTACGACGAGGGCAAGCTCGCGCCGCCCAAGACCTATTTCTGGGAACCCAAGCCGGCCGAGGAATTCTACGACCTCCAGGCGGACCGGGACGAGGTCCACAACCTGGCCGGTTCGCCGGAGTATCAGGCCATTGTCGAGCGATTCCGCCAGGCTCATCGGGGGCACGTCCTGAAGATCCGCGACGTAGGCTTCCTGCCCGAGGCGGAGCAGCACCGCCGGGCAGCAGGTACGACGATGTACGAGATGGGCCACGACCCGAAGCAGTATCCGCTGGAGAAGATCCTGGCCATGGCGGACCTGGCGTCGCTCCGCACGCCGGGCGAGAATGCCAAGTTGCAGCAGGGCCTTAAGGACGGCGACAGCGGCGTGCGCTACTGGGCCGCGATGGGGCTTCTGATCCGGGGCCGCGACGCCGTGGAGGCGACCCGCGGCGACCTGCGGGCCGCCCTGAACGATCCGTCGCCGAGCGTCCGGATCGTGGCGGCAAGGGCGTTGGGCCAGTACGGCAGCGATGAGGATTTGGCCCTGGCATTGCCGGTCCTGAAGACGCTCGCGCCGCCGAATGAGAACGGCATCTACGTGTCGATCGAAGCCCTCAACGCCGTCGATGCGCTGGGGACCAAGGCGGCGGGCCTGGCCGATTTCTTGAGGGCGATGCCTGCCGAAGACCGTAACGCGCCGGCACGGGCCAAGGAGTACGTTCCCCGGTTGTTGGAGAAGATCCTCGGGGAACCGAGCAAGGCGAAGGCGTCGCCGGGCGGACGTCCGAAAGGGAAACGGAAATGAGCGTCGCACGCCGTGTGATTGCGGCCGTCGCTTCGGCGGTCCTGGGCCTGGGGCCTGCCTGCTGCGCCGCCGGATCGTGGGCCGACGATCTTCGCTCCCCCGTCGCCGCGGTCCGCGTCCGCGCCGCCGTGTCTCTCGGCCGGCTTGCGGACCGCGCCGCAGTGCCGGCGCTCATCGAGGCTCTGGGGGATTCTGAGAAAGACGTCCGGCGCGAGGCGGCCAAGGCGCTGGGCGCGATCAAGGACGCCCGGGCCGTCACGCGGCTCCTGGAGACCCTGCGCGACCGCGACCCGAACGTCAGGCTCTATGCAGCCTATGCCCTGGGAGAGATCAAGGACCCGAAAACCGTCGGGGTCCTGCTCGATGCGATCCGCGATCCGGAGTGGTGCGTGCGGGACCAGGCTGCCTGGGCACTCCGGGAGATCCGCGACCCGAAGATCGTCGAGCCGTTGGCGGCGGCGTTGAAGGAGCGCGACGCCGACGTCGCTCACATCGAGTGGCTCCTGCGGCACGTGGGCGGCCCCGAGGTTGCGGGCCGTATCGCCGGGCTCCTGGCCGAGCCCGACGCCGAGACGCGGCTCCGCGCCGTGAAGGTCCTGGTGGGGCTTCAAGATGGGGCGGCCGTCGAGCCGCTCCTCGTCGCTTTGAGGGACGCCAGCGAGGCGGTGCGTCGCACCGCGTGCGACGGGCTCTTCAAGTTCCCCGACGAGCGTGCCGAGAAGCCGCTAACGGACCTGATGGCCCGGGAACGAAGTCCCGCGGTGCGGGCCGCGGCGGAAAAGGCCCTTGGCCGGATCACCCGCCGCGACGAACTGGCCGCCCACTGGAGCTTCGACGACCGCGACCCGAAGATCGCCAGGGATGTGACCGGCCGGGGAAACGACGGCCAGATTCGAGGGGCCTCGCCCGTCGAGGGGAAGGTCGGATTCGCCCTGCAATTCGGCAAAGGCAAGTACGTTGCCCTCGGGAGACCGGCGGGACTGCCGATTGCCGAGCGGCCGTTTACGGTGATGGCGTGGGCCCGGTCGGACGCGAGCGACGGCGTCGTCGTCGCCCGCGGCGGTGCGTTTTGCGGGTTCTCCCTGTACGTCAAGGACGGTGTCGCCAGGTTCGGCATCCACCGCGAGAAAGAGGGCCCGTCGTATCTTGCCGTGGGGAAGGAGAAGGTGGTCGGGACCTGGGTCCATCTGGCCGGAGTGGTCCGCAGCGACCGGATCGAGTTGTACGTCAACGGGAAGCTATCGGCCACGGCAAGAACCGACGGCTACCTGCCCGGGAACTGTGGACAAGGAATGGAAATCGGCTGCGATGACGGGACCTCGGCGGCCGAGATCACCGACGCCTTTCAAGGCATCCTCGACGAAGTGAAGATGGTCGAAGCGGCCCTCTCGGAGAAAGAGATCGCCAGGGAGTGCCGGTGAATGACCTGACGAGATTCTATTGCGGGAGCGCAGACACGCGGGAGGGTGGCACGAGCGGAGCGCAGTCCCACCGGAGCCTGCGTGGAGTTTTTCCCTAGCCCAGGCGTTTACGCCTCGTCCTGCCCCACATTTATTTGATGGTTTCAACG
>CAYSGY010000462.1:0-4472 GCA_964430315.1 uncultured Planctomycetaceae bacterium | reverse complement strand
GGATGTCGAGCATGTAGCTGATAATGTCGGTCAGGACGCCCAAGGAGACGCCGGT
The DNA here is from genome assembly GCA_964430315.1 of uncultured Planctomycetaceae bacterium. Taxonomy (GTDB): domain Bacteria; phylum Planctomycetota; class Planctomycetia; order Pirellulales; family Thermoguttaceae; genus CALFBP01. The sequence goes on along the minus strand of CAYSGY010000462.1, from coordinate 4,417 downwards.
TTCCAGGACGAGAGAATCCATCTGTTCGTGGCTGCTGAGCAAGGTCGGCACGACCTTGTGGAACGCCGCCTCGAACTTCCGTCGCAATTGACAGGCGATCTCGGCCTGCACGTCCGGGTAGAAGTCGTCGCGGACCACGACTTTCGCCTCGCGGAAAGCCTTCGCCGCCGGCAGTTCACGGACGATCTCGACCCGCTTCAGGCCCGAAAGGAGCACGTTGTACGAACCGTCGGCTAGGCGGTGATGGGCGGCAATGCGGCCGAGGCAGGCGACCGGGTAGAGCGGCGGCCGGCCTTCGTAATCGGCCTCCCATCCGGGCGCCAACAGGGCCATCGCAATGAGCCGGTCTCCGGCCAAGGCCTCGCGGAACAACTCGCGGTACCGTGGCTCGAAGATGTGCAACGGCTGCATCACGTGCGGGAACAACACCAGGTTCGGCAGCGGAAAGAGCCGCGCGATCCCGGAGAACTCCTGCGCAGAGAATGAAAAGTCTTCAGATGCCGGCATGGTCTAGCGTCTCTCCTCCGTGGACGACGCGCGGTCGGCCGCCGGTCCGAGTTCGATCTTGGGAGCACCGCCCGGCGCCGGCCCTTCTCCGGCCGAAGTGCGGCACACCCACCAGCGCAGGGCCGCCACGAAACGCTCCACATCCAGCCCCAGGTAATAGGGCCGATAGGGAGCGAGATACCTCTCCGATTTGCCCAGCAACTTCTGCGCGCCCCGGGCGTTGCCGCGACTCAGGTGATGAAGGGCGACGGCTGCCTGGATCAGACCCTTGTAGAAGGATCGGGCGGGACCGGCCTCGCTCTTCCACAGCGATTCCCACCTTTCGTGGCTCTCGAAGTAGTCGTGACAGTTGAATCGTTCGATGCCCCCCAAGTAGAGCGGGTGGTAGACGGTCTCCTCCGGTGGCTTGGTCATGCCCACGGAACCTCACGCCCCTGAACAGCCCGACCATTATAGCGCCGCCATGGCGACCGATCCAACGCCGACGAGCGCTGGTCCCCCTTGGGCGGAATCCGTTTGCCGGCGACGTTCCGTCGGACGATGCCAGAAAACGGGGTCATGCGGGCCGACGAACGATCAGGAGTCCCCGCCCCGAGAGTGGCACCCGGCGGGGCAACCTTGACACTTTGGGGATGTCGCCCGACAATCATTTCCCGTGGTCCGACATCCCCCTCGCTCATCGACGCATTCTGCCCGTGGTCAACGCCGCCGACGCTAAACGCTATGCCGCGAAAGTCGTGAAGGCCCTTGCCCGGGAGTATCCCGAGGCCTCCTGCGCGCTGAACTTTCAGTCTCCGTTGGAGTTGCTCGTCGCCACGATTCTCTCGGCCCAGTGTACCGATCAGCGGGTCAACCTCGTCACCAAGGACCTGTTCCGGAAGTACCGCTCCGCGGCCGACTACGCGAGGACCCCGCTGGCCGAGATGGAGAAGGACATCCAGAGCACCGGCTTCTTCCGCAACAAGGCAAAGAGCATCGTCGGCTGCTGCAAGGCGATTGCGGAGAAGTACGCGGGGGAGGTTCCCAAGGACATGGAACTCCTGGTCGAGCTTCCCGGGGTCGGACGCAAGACGGCCAACGTGGTGCTCGGCACGGCCTACGGGATTACCTCGGGGATCGTGGTCGACACCCACGTGACCCGGATCAGCCGGCGGCTCGGCCTGTCGGCCCAGAAGGACCCGGTCAAGATCGAGCAGGACCTCATGCAGGTTGTGCCGAAGTCGGAATGGGTGGCCCTGAGTCACCGGATGATTCACCACGGCCGGCGGCTCTGCACGGCCCGCAACCCCAAGTGCGACGATTGCCCCCTGCGGTCCTTCTGCCCGCGGATCGGCGTCGAGACCTGATGCGAGGACACGATGATTCTCTCCGGCCAAGAGATCCAGGCCCAGTTGGGCAAGAACGTCGTCATTGACCCGTTCGATCCCGGGCGGCTCAATCCGAACAGCTACAACCTGACGCTCCACGAGGACCTGATCGTCTACGAGGAAGTCGTCCTCGACATGCGCAAGCCGAACCGCTACCGCCGCCTCAAGATCCCGGCGGAAGGTCTCGTGCTCCAGCCCAACCAACTCTACCTCGGCCGGACCGCGGAACGGACCGAAACGCACAACCTCGTCCCCATGATCGAAGGCCGCTCGTCGATCGGACGCCTCGGCCTGTTCGTCCACGTGACCGCGGGGTTCGGCGACGTCGGATTCTGCGGCTTCTGGACCCTGGAGATGTTCGCGGTGCAGCCGGTGCGGATCTACGCGGGCGTGGCCATCTGCCAGATCATCTACCACGACCTCCGCGGCCCGTTCACCGCTTACCGCAGCAACAAGTACCAGCACAACACCGACATCCAACCGAGCATGCTCTACAAGGAGCTCAACCCCGACTGGGAACAGGACCCGCAACGAACGCTCCCCTTCGGCTGGGAGAAGATGCGGGAGGAGTGAGGGGTTGGGGGTTGGGGGTTGGGAGTTGGGAGTTGGGGACAACACGCTTGTGTGGCATGCCGTCACTCGGCGCAGCCGAGGGTCGGCATGGGACGCAGACCAGGGCCTCAGTGCGACGCTTTGCGTCGTGAAAACATGTCGCGCGGGTGCCGCTGCGGGGTGCAATGGGGGAGACGTCCTCAGGGATCCAAGCGTAGCTGGTGCAAGGCGGCGGTCGAGCGGATGCGGTCGGCCGTGGCTTTGCTCTCGGCGAGGGAAAGGGCTCGCCGGATCAGCGCCGCCCGGTCCTGGTCGCGCCAGTCGATCGGGCGCCCGTGACGGCGGACTGGAAAGTCCGACGGGCAGCGTATAGTCTAGCAGGCTGAAATCGGCCCGCAACAATCGCCGAGGAAGACAACTCCGTGCTGACGCTCTTGGACTTCGCTGTGATCGGCGCCTATGCCCTCGGGATGCTCTCGGTCGGCTGGTATTACTCGCGGCGGACCAGGACCCAGGAAGACTATCTTCTCGGCGGCCGGAAGATGCGGCCGGTGACGTTGGGGGTATCGCTGTTCGCCTCGTTGATCAGCACGATTTCCTACCTCGCCTGGCCGGGCGAGGTGATCAAGAACGGGCCGATGTACGCGAGTGCCCTGCTGGCGTATCCGCTGATCGCGATCGTCGTCGGCTGGGGCATCATCCCCTTCATCATGCGGCTGAAGGTGACCAGCGCCTACGAGATTCTGGAGGTGCGGCTCGGCCCGTCGGTCCGCACGCTCGGGTCGGTCTTCTTTCTGGCGCTCCGCCTGATGTGGATGTCGGTGATCGTCTACGCGACGACCACCAAGGTGGTCGTTCCGCTGCTGGGCCTGGATCCGTCGGTCACGCCGGCGGTGTGTGCGGCCTTGGTCCTGGTCACGGTGCTCTACACGGCGATGGGCGGGCTTCGGGCCGTGGTCGTCACCGACGTCATCCAAAGCGCGATCCTTCTCACGGCGGCCGTCGTGGCGCTTGTGACTGTCACGGTCAGCCTGGGCGGGATCGGGGCCTGGTGGCCGACCCGTTGGCCCGAGTACTGGCCCGAGCCGGTCTATGGCTACGACCCCGGCGCCCGCATCACGCTGTTCGGCGCCGTGCTGGCGACCTTCACCTGGTTCCTCTGCACGTCGGCCTCCGACCAGATCGCCGTGCAGCGCTACCTGGCCACGCGCGACGCCCCGGGGGCGCGGATCGTCCTCTTCACGTCGCTGGCAGCCGATGCCCTGGTGGCCCTGGTCCTGGCGTCGGTGGGACTCGGGCTGCTGGCCTACTTCCAGGCCTACCCCAGCCTGCTTCCCCCCGGCCAGACGGCCCTGGCCGACGCCGACAAGCTCTTCCCACACTTCATCATGATCGGCCTGCCCACCGGACTGAGCGGGCTGGTCGTGGCCGGGCTCCTCGCCTGCGCCATGTCGGCCCTGGCCGCGGGAATCAACTCCACGTGTTCCGTCCTCACCGTCGATTTCCTCGAGCGGTTCGGCCGCCGAGACCCCGCCGGCTCCGACGCATCCGGGCCGGCGGAGACCGATCGGGTCCGTTCGCTGCGATACGTCTCGATCCTGGTCGGCGTGACGGTCGTCGCCCTGAGTCTCCTGGTGAACTTGATCCACGGCAATCTGCTGGATCTCTGCTACAAGGTGGTCAACCTGCTGACCGCGCCGCTGGCCGGACTCTTCTTCCTCGCCATGTTCGTCCCTTGGGCCAAGGGATTCGGAGCACTCGCGGGGGCTGCCTGCGGACTGACCACCGTCGTGGCCATTACGTATTGGAAAGAAATCGCCGGCGAGCAGGGGATCAGTTTCCTCTGGGCCATGCCGCTGAGCCTGGTCGTGGAGGTCGGCGTGGGAGCGATCGTGAGCCTGATTCCGGTGGGGAAAGGAGCGGCTCCGAGGTGACTCAGGGTTCAGGGTTCAGGGTTCAGGGTTCAGGGTTGGGGGTTGGGGGTTGGGGGT
>CAYSGY010000461.1:0-4475 GCA_964430315.1 uncultured Planctomycetaceae bacterium | reverse complement strand
GATGGGCTTTTTCCTCACGATCGTCGTCCGCCGCATCGCGCTGCGAGTCGGGCTGGTCGATCAACCGGACGGCCACCGGAAGCTCCACCGGCGTCCGGTAGCCCTCGGCGGCGGAGCGGCGGTCTTCCTCAGCGTGACCACGATCCTCCTGGCAATGCTCCTGGCGCCCAATCCCTGGCGTGACCTGCTGCGGGCCAAGGTTGCCGACATCGCGTTTCTCCTCCTGTCGGGCCTGGTCGTGGTGACGGTCGGCCTCGTCGATGACCGGGTCAAATTGCGAGGGCGGGTCAAGCTGTTAGGGCAAGTCGCGGCTGCGTCCGTCCTTATCTTCGGTGGGCTGGTCATCCAGAACGTGGCAATCTTCGGCTACGAGTTCCAGTTGGGCCTGCTCGCCGTGCCCTTCACGCTCTTCTGGCTCCTGGGCGCGATGAACGCGATCAACCTCCTCGACGGCATCGACGGACTGGCGACGACCTTGGGCGTGATCATCGTTGCCACCATCGCCGTGATCGCCGGATTGGCCCACAACACCCACGTCGTCATCCTCGCGTTGGCGTTCGCCGGGAGCCTGCTGGGATTCCTTCGGTTCAACTTCCCGCCAGCCAGCATCTTCCTCGGCGACGCAGGAAGCATGCTGATCGGGCTTTTTGTCGGGGCCCTGGCGGTTGAGGGCTCGCTCAAGGGGCCGGGCACGGTGCTCTTGGCCGCTCCGCTGGCCGCCCTGACGGTCCCGCTGCTGGATTCGCTTGCGGCCATCGTGCGCCGGAAACTCACCGGGCGGAGCCTCTACACCACGGACCGCGCCCACCTGCACCACCACCTCCTCCGGGTCCTCGGCAGCAATCGGAGGGTGCTCGCCTGCGTGGTCGTCCTCGCCCTCTTGACCTCGGGCGGGGCCATGGCGAGCCTGGCGGCCCGAAACGACTGGATCGCCCTGCTGGTGGGCGTCGGCGTCGTGGCCGTGCTCGCCGTCACCAACCTCTTCGGCCGCGCGGAGCTTCGGCTCGTGGCCGAGCGTTTGCAGCAGTTCGGCAGCTCGCTCCGCTTCCCCACCGTCGCCGGAAACGGCCACCCCTGCCAGGCCGCCGTTCAGCTCCAAGGCACCCGTCCCTGGCTGGTGTTGTGGGAGTCCGTCGTCGCGACGGCCGCGAAACACGCGCTCCACGAGGTCCATTTGAGCGTCGAATTGCCGAACCTCGCCGAGAGTTTTCACGCCTCGTGGAAGCGGTCCGACGGCGGCCACAACGGCTCGGATGCCTGCTGGCACCTGAAGGTCCCGCTCGTCGTCGGCGACCACGTAGCCGGCGACCTGACAATCCTCGGCCCAAGAACCAACGACCTGCTCGACGTGAGAATGCAGGAAGTCCAAGAACTGCTCACCCCCTTGACCCGCGAACTGCAAGCCCTCCTGGAGGACGAGGCCCCCTCGGTCCCGTCCCAGCGTCCGTCGAAGACGAGCGAAGAGCCAGTGTCTCCAGTCTCGGCTCGCCGCCGCGGCCCGCGGGTCGTCGATCACGCCCTGTAGCGCTGCCCCACGGACTTCTCCCAGGCTGCCCCTGCAACGAGAGACCCCAACATGTCCGTCGAAACGATCGTTGCCGAGCAAACGCCCCCGCAAAGGGTTTCGCCGAAACCGGCGTCCGGGACGTTCGCGCTCATCGGCGTGGCCGGATTCATCGCGCCGAAGCATCTGAAGGCCATCCGCGACACCGGGAGCCGACTCGTCGCGGCCATGGACCCGCATGACTCGGTGGGAATCCTCGACAGCTTCTTCCCGGAGGCCAGGTTCTTCACCGAGTTCGAGCGATTCGACCGGTTCCTGGAGAAGCAGCGGCGACAGAGGGAGGCCAAGCCGGTTGAGTTCCTCAGCATTTGCTCTCCCAACTACCTGCACGATGCCCACGTGCGTCTGGCCCTTCGTCTGCAGGCCAATGCGGTATGCGAGAAGCCGCTGGTCATCAATCCCTGGAACCTCGATCAACTCGGCGAGTTGGAACAAGAATACGGCAGGCGGATCTACACGGTGCTGCAACTGCGGCTCCATCCGACCGTCCGGGCACTGAAGAAGGCCATTCACGAAGAGTCAAACGGTTCGCGTCACGAGATCTTTTTGACCTACATCACCCGCCGCGGCGCCTGGTACCACCATTCCTGGAAAGGTTCTGAACAGAAATCCGGCGGGCTGGTGATGAACATCGGGATCCACTTCTTCGACCTGCTCCTGTGGCTTTTCGGCCCGGTCCAGCGGAGCCTCCTCCATCAGGCCACGCCCTCTCGCATGGCCGGCTACCTGGAACTGGAAAGAGCCCGGGTCCGCTGGTTCCTCTCCATCGACGCCAACGACCTGCCCGCCGACGTTCGCAAGAAAGGCGGTTACGCGCACCGCTCCATCACCGTGGACGGCCAGGAACTCGACCTCTCCGCCGGCTTCACGGATCTTCACACGGAGGTCTACCGCGACCTCCTGGCCGGCGGCGGATTCGGCATCCAGGACGCCCGGCCCGCGATCGAACTGGTCTACAACCTCCGCTACAGCCGCGAGGCCCCCGGCAACGGCTTTGCCCACCCGTTGCTCCGCCGCGTGGCGGTTGAGTAGCACCAGCCAGAGGGCAGAGGGCAGAGGGCAGGGACGGAGCGAAATGCGTATTTGTTCGGCGAAGGCGTTGATCGTCTATCAGAAGGCATATCAGTTGGCGATGGCGGTGTTTGATGCCAGCAAGGTTTTTCCGGCGGAAGAGCGATACTCGTTGACCAGCCAGATCCGCCGGTCGTCGCGGTCAGTGTGTCTGAACCTGCGTGAAGCCTGGGCGAAGCGGCGGTACGAGGCACATTTCATCAGCAAGCTGACCGACTGTGACGGCGAGAACGGCGAGACTGATTCCTCGCTCGACTTCGCACGCGATTGCGGCTACATCAGCGCCGAGCACCACGCCCACCTGATTGCTCTGAACGCCGAGATCGGCAGAATGCTCGGCAGCATGATCAAGAACCCAGGCCCCTTTCTGACCTCTGACCTCTGACCTCCTGATGCTCTCTCCTCCTTCCGTTCCCCTTCTCGACCTCCAAGCCCAATACCGCACCATCCAGCCGGAGGTCGAGGCCGCTGTCCTCGAGGTGCTCCGCTCGGGCCGGTACATCCTCGGTCCGAAAGTCGAAGAGTGCGAGCGGGCCATCGCCGCCTACAGCGGCTGTGCCCACGGCGTGGGGGTCTCCTCCGGCACCGATGCCCTCCTGGTCTGCCTCATGGCCGAAGGAATCGGCCCGGGCGACGAGGTCATTACCACCCCTTACACGTTCTTCGCGACCGCCGGCTCGATCACCCGGGCCGGGGCCACGCCGGTGTTTGTCGACATCGATCCGCACACCTACAACATCGACCCCGCGCTCATTGAATCTCGGATCACGCCTCACACCAAGGCCGTCATGCCGGTCCACCTGTTCGGCCAGTGCGCCGACATGGACCCGATCCTCGACATCGCCCGGCGTCACAACCTGGTGGTCATCGAAGACGCAGCCCAGGCGATCGGCGCCGAATACAAAGGCCGTCGCGCCGGCTCGATGGGCCATTTTGGCTGTTTCAGCTTCTTCCCGTCGAAGAACCTCGGCGCCGCCGGCGACGCGGGGATGGTGGTCACCAACGACGCCGACCGTGCCGAAAGGGTCCGCCTGCTCCGTGCCCACGGTTCCAAACCCAAGTACTACCACTCCAAGATCGGCGGCAACTTTCGCCTCGACGCGATCCAAGCGGCGATCATCACCGTGAAACTCCGCCACCTCGACGCCTGGACCACCGCGCGCCGATCCAACGCCGCCCGCTACCGCCGCCTTTTCGAACCGTCGGGGCTGACGGCATCGCTCCCCTCGCCCGCTGACAGGGCCGGGGGTGAGGGCGAGTTCCTCCCCTCGCCCGCTTGCGGGAGAGGGGCCGGGGGTGAGGGCGTGATGCAGCTTCCCCACGAGCCCCCTGCTTCCCGCCACATCTACAACCAGTTCGCAATCCGAACCGCCCGGCGCGATGCGTTGATGTCGCACCTGAAAGAACATGGCATCGGCACGGAGGTCTATTACCCGGTCCCCTTGCACCTCCAGCAGTGCTTCACCGGGCTCGGCAAAAGGGGACAGTCCCCTTTTGCCGGAACGGCCCGCGACCAGGCTTCGCTCGGTGCCCGGCTTCGCACCAATGGAGACTGTCCCCTTTTTCCGCTCGGCCACAGCCCCGGGGACTTCCCCCACAGCGAGCTTGCAGCCCAAGAGAGCCTTGCCCTGCCGATCTACCCCGAACTCTCCGACGACCAGGCACGCCACGTCGTCGATGCGGTCTGCGAGTTCCTGACGCGGAGCAGCGTGAGCTAAATGAGGTTTTACAGTCTTGGGGGGGGGCGGCTGCAGCCGCGCCGGCATTCACCCCCCCCCCCCGGGGGTCGTGGGCGGGGCGGCCGGGGGGAGCGCCATCGGGGCGGCCCCGGGAGCCACAT
>CAYSGY010000460.1:0-4476 GCA_964430315.1 uncultured Planctomycetaceae bacterium | reverse complement strand
TGCCTTGAAAATCCCGGGCCGAAGGCCCGCGCACCCTTCAGTCGGATGAACCTGAAAAGGCGCAAGTCCTCAGCGGAATGAAGTGCGAACTTCGCCCGTGGCAGGCGAGGGCACGGCCGGTCGCGTCGCAACGAGACTCTCGTGCCTCCGCCAGCCCGGCGGCAGCGGCTATCGCGCCTGCCCCGGGAATCCCACACCACGGGCCTCCAGGGCCTGACGAAGGGCTCGGCCGTCGATTTCGCCGGGCGACTTGCCTTGCCGGGCAGCCAGGGCGGCGGCCAGTCCGGCGGCCTGGCCCATGGCCATGCACGTGCCGGTCACCCGGTACGAAGCGTGCGCCTCGTGCGTGCCTGAGATGCACCGGCCGGCGAACAACAGCCCGCCGACCGATTCGGGCACGAGGCAGCGGTAGGGGATCTCGTAGGGCCGGATCTTCGTGCCGTGGGCCGACTTCTCGCCCGGCTTCACGTCGTGGATATCGACGCCGAAGGCCCCGAACGTCACGCCGTCGTCGAAACGCCGGCCCGCACGCAGGTCTTCCAGGTCGAGGGTGTAGCGGCCGGCCAGGTGCCGGGCCTCGCGGACCCCGATCGCCGGCGCCGTCTGCACGAGTCGCACGTTCGCCAACTCGGGGATTCGCTTCAGCACCTGCACGAGGTCGTTGGCCTGGCGGCGCGTCCGGATGGTTGCCCGGGTCAGGTCCCGCGTGTCGAGCGGGTTGATCTGGTAGACGTGCGTGGCCTGAACGTCGGCCGCCCCCGGGCGCGGGACGTTGATGATCCACGGGGCGTAGTTCACCCGGCCGAACGGCAACTCGATCGGAAGCCGCTCGCGCTGGATCGCCTCAGCCATCCGGTCGTAGAGGTCTTGGGCCTTGGTCTGGACCCAGTCACCCAGTCCGTCGATCTCGAACATGAGCGTCATCGGCTGGCACGCGGAGTCGGACGGCCGGCCGAGGCGGAACGGGACGCCGGCCCGGGCGCCGACGTCGCCGTCGCCCGAGCAGTCGACCACGACCTTGGCCAGCACGGCTTCCCGGCCCGACTTGCTCTCGACGATCACCCCCCGCACCTTGCCATGCTCGACGATCGTGTCGGCGACGAAGCTGTAGTACCAACTGGCCGCTCCCGCCTCGGCCAGCATGGTCTCCAGGAGGAGCTTCATCGCCTCGATATCGAACGTCCACGAGAACTTCCACGCCCGCCAGGCCCCGGCCTTCTTGAGCCGATCGACCAATTCCGCAACGAGCCAGCCTTTCTTCTCGAAATCGAAGAACGGGTTCAACAGGCCGGCGGTCCAGACGCCGCCGAGCATGCCGTGGCGTTCGATCACCAGGGTTCGGGCCCCTTCCCTGGCCGCCGCGAGGACCGCGCCGATCCCCGTCGGCCCCCCGCCCACCACGAGCACGTCCACCTCGGCTGCCACGGGCGTGTGCCGCGGCGACTCAAGCACCACGCCCGCCGCCGGCCGGACCTCCATGGGATGCGCGGTCAACTGCGTAGGGCGGCCCGCGGCGGCAGAACCGCCCGCGACGCGATCCGCCGGCTGGGCCGGCACCGGGGCCGCGGAATCGGCAGCCAACGCCCCTCTTCCGTGATCGCCCAGCACCGCTGCGCCAGCCAATCCGGAAGCTTCCAGGAATCGACGCCGACTGAGTCGTCTCGCGTTCATCTCGCCACGGGCTCCGCAAGAGGAATCGGGCCTTCCCCCGCCACCTGGCCGGGCGGGACGGTGAGATCAGTCTACCGGAACGAGCGGCTCCGCACCACCGCAAACACGGCGCCTCTCGCCGTGGGTTCGCTTGACCTCGGCGGCGAGATGGGATACGCTCCCCGTAGTTGCGGCGGGACCGCGCGGGGGCGCGTAGGGCCAAGGGAAGGGCTTTCGGATGGCAACCGGCGTGGCAGTGGCAATCGTCGCAATCCTCCTGGGCGTGGTCGAGGGAGTCACGGAGTACCTCCCGGTCTCGTCCACCGGGCACCTGATCCTGGCGGGCGACCTCCTCGGGTTCGACCGCCTCGTCGGCGAGGAGGTTGCCAAGACCTTTAATATCTTCATCCAGTTGGGGGCGATCCTCGCGATCGTGGTGGCCTATCCCGGCCGGTTCGCGGGGCTGGCTCGCCTCGGCGAGAACCGGGGCTTCTCCGGCCTCCGGGGACTCATGCTCCTGGCCATCACGTCGATTCCCGGCGGGATTCTCGGGCTGGTGGCTCGGCCGGTCATCAAGGCACACCTGTTCCAGCCGCTTACCGTGGCCCTCGGGCTGGCCGTCGGGGCTCTGTGGATCCTGGCGGTCGAACGGCGGCCGATCCGGACGCGCCGCGAAGGGATCGACTCGCTCGACTGGCGCGACGCGCTGGGCATCGGGCTCTTCCAGTGTCTCGCGTTGTGGCCGGGGATGTCGCGTTCCAGTTCGACGATCCTCGGCGGTATGATGCTCGGCGTTGAGCGGAAGACCGCGACCGAGTATTCGTTCTTCGCTGCGGTGCCGCTGCTGACGGCGGCCACGCTCTACGAACTCTACAAGAGCCGCGACGTGCTCAGCACGGCCCACATCCCGGTGTTCGCGGTCGGCTTCGGTGTATCGTTCCTGGCGGCCTGGGCCGCGGTGACGTTCTTCGTCCGCTTCCTCAGCCGCCACACCCTCGCGCCGTTCGGATGGTATCGCCTGGCGGTTGCCGCGGCGGCGCTGGTCTGGGCCCTGCGCGGTTGACGCCGAGCGCGCGGCCACGGCTGGTGTAGTGATCCAGAGTTGCACGGATGCATGATTCGGACACCGCCGCGTGCCCCGGCGATGAATCGCTAGCGCTCCGTCCGTCGTGCTTTGATGTGTGGCACAGCCGCCCTCGGCTGTGCGAGATGCCCTGCACAGCCGAGGGCGGCTGTGCCACATGGGATCATCGCTTTATCCATCGGAGCATGCTGGACGGAGCACCAGGCTACTGTCAAACGTCCCACCGGGGCGGAATTGCTGTGCCTACGCTGTGGAATAGGGCCCCGTCAGGGAAGTCCTCCACCCTAAGCGGCCGTCCGGGCATTACTCCGGGATTTCGTTGGCAAGTCCCCTCACCCCCGGCCCCTCTCCCGTCCAACGGGAGAGGGGAGTGATTCTTGGATGGCCGCTAGGGAATCACGAGGTGTTCGCGGATGACTTGGGCGAGTTGACGGGGGTCGGTCGCATCGAGCCGGGCGAGCACCCGTTCCCATCGGTAGGCGAAGCTGCCCGCCTCATTGCGCGGCCGGCTCTTGAAGAGCGTGTCGAAGGCCTTTCTTCGGAGCCGATAGTCCTCCTGGATCCTCGCGAAACGGCCCACGAACGCATCGAGGTACGCCTCGGCGAACGCCCTGGCGTCGGGAAGGTGCTCGACCCGGCGGTTCACGGGGCTGGCGTACTCCTTGGCAAGGGCCTGCAAGGGGCTGAGGTAGTCGTTGAAGGTGCCGGTGTGATCGGCGACGATGATGTCGATAGGCATCCCTTCGGCATCTTCGATGAGGACCTCGTCGCCGTCGTCGAACAGCGGCCCTCCGCCCTGGTCGCTCCGTCCCACAATGACGTTGGGCGCGGCGGCCCGACCGAGCAGGCGGGCACACCGCGAGGCGAACTCCGGGTTCTCGAGGCGGTAGTGCGGGAGCTTGTCGGTGGCGATTCCGCGGATGTAGTCGCGCTCGAAGTAGGGCGACCAGATCACGAAGCCGTCGCCGTAGCGGGGGAAGTAGCGTTCGGAGATCCGCTTCGCGACGACTCGCAGGGGGAGGTTCATCCCAAGCTGGCGGCAGCCGAGTCGGCGGTCGAGGATGTACTCGGTGTATTCCTCGGACCGGATCATGGCCTCGACGAGTTGCCGGCCCAGGTCGAGGTGTTCGCGCACGCCCCATTTCTGCATGCGGATGATCGTGGCGATTTCGCGGTCGACGTCGCGCTGCTTGAGGACGGCGAGGTAGACGTCGCGGCGGCCGTAAAGGGCCGGGCGACGCGAGAGCGAGCCGATGACGCGTCCCACGTTCACGTGCTCCAGGTCGCCGTATTCCCGCACGAAGTTCAGGATGAACTTCTGGGGCTTCTCGTCGCAGAGACGCTTGAGTTCCTCGTCGTTTCCCTGGGCCGCCTCCTCGACGATCGAGTCGAGCATCAGCTCGCCGTCCTCGATGCAGCCGCCCGGGAGCCACTCGATCTGCATGAAGAACTCGGGGCTCAGGGCCAGAAGCGTCTGTTCGGAGAGAGTCTCGTCCTGCCTTCCGACCAGGGCGGCGACCATCCGGTTGCGCCATTCGGCGTTCTCCACGTTGTCGTCGCGGAGGCCGGGCGGAACGGCGCCGGTGAACTTCTCCGAAAGCGACGCGAAGAGGCCGCGGAGTTGGCCGGAATCCAGGGCGCGGAAATCAAGGCCGGCGAAATCCGCTCTGCCGAACGACGGCCCGGTTGCGAAGAAAGCGATCTCCGGATCGCCCTTGGGCCGGACCTGGGCGGAGAAGTTC
>CAYSGY010000459.1:0-4504 GCA_964430315.1 uncultured Planctomycetaceae bacterium | reverse complement strand
ACCGCGGAGTCCCCCAATTTGATATTTGATATTTGCAATTATCAATTTGATATGGGCACTGTTTCGAGACATGCCGTGCGAATCGACTGCGATTGACGACCTCTGATATCAAATTGCAAACTGCAAATATCAAATTGCAGATATCAGATTGCGACTGAAGATCAGGATTTACCCAGAGCGGAGCGACATAACCGGTGGCCAAGACAGCAGCACGACGCAAGACCCGACGGAACGTCTCGGTAGGCATCGCCTACATCAAAGCGACGTTCAACAACACGACGGTGACGATCACGGACACGAAGGGAGACGCGCTTTGCTGGGCCAGCTCGGGGACGAGCGGGTTCAAAGGGAGCCGGAAGAGCACGCCCTTTGCCGGGCAGATGGCCGCCCAGCAGGCTGCGGAGAAAGCGATGAAGTTCGGCGTGCGCGAGGTGGAAGTGAAGGTCAAGGGGCCCGGCAGCGGCCGTGAAAGCGCCATCACCGCGCTGCAGGCGGCGGGGCTGTCGATCAAGTCGATCGAAGACATTACGCCCCTGCCGCACAACGGGTGCCGCCCGAAGAAGCGTCGCCGGGTTTAGCTCTCCCACCGTGGAGCGGATATCGTACCAGCATCAGCGAAATTCAACTTGGAGCGAAACCAAGTATGGCTCGTATCACCGGACCGGTCTGCCGGCTTTGCCGTCGCGAAGGGATGAAGCTCTTCCTGAAGGGAGTGCGATGCGACTCGGAGCGGTGCGCCCTGAAACGCCGCGAGCAAGTCCCGGGCATGCACTCCTATCGCCGGGCGAAGCTCACCGACTACGGCGCGCACTTGCGTGAGAAGCAGAAGGTGAAGCACTACTACGGCCTGCTCGAAGCCCAGTTCCGCCGCTATTTCCACGAGGCGCAGCGGACCAAGGGGAACACCGGCGCGGCCCTCATGGCGATTCTGGAGAGCCGGTTGGACAACATCGTCCACCGATTGGGCTTCGGGATGTCTCGATCCCAGGCCCGGCAGATGATCCGCCATGGCCACTTCACCGTCAACGGCCGGCGCGTCGACATTCCCAGCTTCCAGTGCCGGCCGGGCGACGTGATCCGCGTGAAGAACCGACCAAAGGTGCTGGAGTGCGTCCAGGCGAATCTCGCCGAAACGGGGGGACGGCAGGTGCCGGATTTCCTCCAGTTGGTCCCCGGGCCGGAGCCGGAGGGGCACGTGATGCGGGCCCCGGGCGTGGACGACGTGTCGATCCCCGTCCAGGTCCAACTCATTGTGGAGTTTTGCTCGAGGTAGCCGGTTCCTCTTCGGAGTCTTCCCATGCGAATTCGATGGCGCGGACTTGAACTCCCCAGTCAAGTGGTCTGCGACCGCAGCACGCTCACTGCCACCTACGGCAAGTTCGTGGCCGAGCCCTTCGAGCGCGGGTTCGGCACGACCATTGGCAACAGTCTTCGCCGCATCCTCTTGTCGAGCCTCGAAGGCAGCGCCGTGACCCGCGTGAAGCTCCACGGGGCGCTCCACGAGTTCACCACCCTGCCGGGCGTCGTCGAGGACGTGACCGACATCGTCCTGAACATCAAGTCGTTGGTGGTCAAGAATCACAGCCTCCAGCCCAAGGTCGTCCGCATCGACAAGAACGTCAAGGGCGTGATCACGGGCGCCGACGTCCAGGGCGACGGCCAGGTCGAGGTGATCAACAAGGACCACGTCATCGCAACGCTTACCGAGGACGTGCCGGTCCTCATCGAGTTGGTGGTCGATACCGGCCGCGGTTACGTGCCCGCCACGGAACACACGCCGCAATCGCAAGAGATCGGGGTGATTCCCGTCGACGCCGCGTTCAGCCCGGTGAGCCGTGTGCGCTACGAAGTGGAGGAGACTCGGGTCGGACAGAAGACCAATTTCGACAAGCTTACGTTGGAGATTTGGACGAACGGCTCCGTCGGCCCGGAAATGGCCCTCGTCGAGGCCTCCAAGATCCTGCGAAAACACCTCAACCCGTTCATGCAGTACAGCGAGTTGGGCCAGCGGATCCACGCCGAGTCGCGCGGCCCCACCTTGACCGGGCTGGAGCCCGGCACGGAAGTCAAGTTGGCGATGGGGCTGGCCGACTTGAGCCTTTCGGTCCGCGCGATGAACTGCCTGGAGTCGGAGAACATCCGCACGGTTCGCGACCTCGTCCAGCGCACCGAGGACCAGCTTCTCGAAGTCCGGAACTTCGGCGAGACGACGCTCAACGAAGTCCGGGAGAAGCTTAGCGACGTGGGCCTGCGCCTCGGGATGCGGCTCCCGTCCGTCCCGCCCAGCGCGTTTTGAATCGCCGGGCTGCCTTCGTCAGATTGCCCCACGAAAGAGATGTGTGATACCGAGGGTTCAGGGTTCAGAATTCCAGATCGACGTCGCCGGGTAGTTCTGAACCCTGAACCCTGAACCCTGAACCCTCCGACGCTGGCCGCGAGGCCGCGTCCTGCGAACGAGACGATCATGAGACACCGACGACGAGGCCGAAAACTAGGGCGCAACCCCAACCACCAGCGGGCTTTGCTGAGGAGCCTTGCCAGCGCCCTGATTCTCACCGAGCGCGACGCCGCCGGCGAAGCCAACGAGCCCAAGGTGAAGGGCCGCATCGTCACCACGCTCCCTAAGGCGAAGGAAGTCCGCCCTCTGGTGGAGAAGTGCGTCACGATCGCCTGCCGGGTCTTGCCGGACCAGGAGACCGCCGATTCCCTGAACACAACGGCCCCGCGTTCCAGTGAGAAATGGCGGGCGTGGCGCAGCAGCCCGCAGTGGAACGAGTGGGCCCAGACCATCGCTCCCGTGGTCGCGGCAAGGCGGAGGGTGCTCGCCCTGCTGGGGGACAAGCAGGCGGTAAGGATCCTTTTCGACGACATCGCCCCGCGTTTCGTCGATCGCAAGGGCGGCTACACGCGGATCCTGCACCTGGCGAAGCCCCGTTTGGGCGACGCCGGAGCCCGGGCGATCCTCGAATTCGTCGGCGTCCACGACCGTCAGCGCAAGAAGGCGCCCAAACCCTCGATCGAGCCGGAGACGCCCGCCGGCAGTGAACCGACCCAGCCCGAGGCTTCCCAACCGGAGGCTTCCGCCGTTGAATCTTCCCCCGCGCAGGCCTAGCGAACCCGCAACCTGCCCGCGACCTTCCCCCGCCCCGCTCCCGCGGTCGGCGCGGGGTTCTGTGCCGGGATTCGACTTCACGGCCCAGATGCGTCGCGTCTGCGAGGACATGGTCGCGCGGCTCGATGTCCTTCGACACGTCGACCTGGCTCGCGTTGCCGTCAGCTTCTGCCAAGCGCGTAAGGCGGTCCCTCACGGGATGTACGCCTCGCTCACCCCTCTGCGGTTTGCCGGCGGGGCTACAGAAACGGTCCGCCGCGGCCGGCGCTGGCGCGTCGGGCGCGTCGTGGATCGCGAGGGCCGGGAAATGCTCTACATTCTGAACTTCTATCTCCCGCGGTTTCTCGATCTTCCGTTCCAGGCGAAGTTGGCCACGATCCTCCATGAGTTGTGGCATATCAGTCCCCATTTCGACGGCGACCTGAGACGTTTCGGCGGCCGCTGCTACGCCCACACCGGCTCCCAGAAACGCTACGACGCCCACATGGCCTCCCTGGCCCGGCAGTGGCTCGCCCTCGGCCCGCCGGAACCACTCTACGAATTCCTCCGCCACGACTTCCGCGGCCTGGCCCAACACCACGGCCGGATCTTCGGCCAGCGCGTCCGGACACCCAAGTTGGTTCCAGCCCCGTGAGTCTGGAAGGACGCACCGACATGAGCATCTTGATCGGAGCGGAGATCGAGAAGGCGTTGGCGAACGGGTCCATCAAGATCGAACCGCTCGACAGGTCGCAGGTCGGCCCCGGCTCCATCGACCTCACGCTCGGGAACGATTTCAGGGTGTTCAAGAGGAAGTCCAAGGTCTACCACGTCAGGAACGACTCCCGGTTCGAGGACATCACCAGGAGCGTCCACGTGAAGGACGGGGACTTCCTGGTGATCAAGCCGGGCGAGATGATCCTTGGGATCACGCGGGAGAGGATTACGCTGGCCGACAACATCTCAGGCCGCCTCGAGGGAAGGAGCCGATTCGCGCGCTTCGGCCTCGCGGTCCATGTCACCGCCGGATTCATGCACCCGGGCATCTCGAACCATCAGGTCCTCGAGATCGTGAACCTCGGACACGCGCCGCTGGCCCTGTATCCCGAAACCCGGATCTGCCAGTTCGTGTTCGAGAGATGCGATGGCCACGCGAGGTACCAAGGGAGGTTCTCCGAGCAGACCAAGCCGTGAGATCGGCTGGCTCTCCGAACGAGACCACCCCGAAAACACAGGAATCGCGAAGAACTAACCGAGAATGCTCATTTCCCCAATCAACTCCTAACATGCCCGGCGACAATGAGACTAACCCCGCAGGCGTCCCAACGCCCACCGGGGCTGGTCCGGGGGAGCCGCACCAGGCTGGCCGGGTCTTCTGAAACGAGGTTCGGTACCTTTTCAGTCAAGGAGTTG
>CAYSGY010000458.1:2987-4509 GCA_964430315.1 uncultured Planctomycetaceae bacterium | reverse complement strand
TCGGTGAGGAGTTGGTCCCCGATCGTGCGCAACTGCTCGTTGATTCGCAGACTCGGCACGGAGACACTCACGCCAAGCGGCTGGAACACCGCCTGGAGGCGGGCCATCAGCTCGCCGAACTGCGGGTAGTCGCTCGTGGAAAGCGAGAGGAGCGAAATCTCGTTGTTGCCGGTGTTGCGGTACGTTTCGAGCGCGGCCTCGACGATCGTCTCGACGCGTCGGAACCGCAGCGGCCGCTTCGTGGTCGTGCTCTGGCAGAAACGGCACCGCCAGGGACAGCCCCGCATGATCTCGATCGCGATGCGGTCCTGCACGCATTCGATGTAAGGCACCACGGGCGTCGTGGGAAGCGGCACCGCGTCGAGATCGGCAACCACGGCAGGATGCACCACCTCCGGCACCTCCGCGTGGACGGGTTGCATCGAAATCAGCCGCCCATCGGGGGCGTGCTGCGGGGCATACGCCCGGGGCACGTAGACGTGCGGCAGCCGCGTCGCCATGGCCACCAGCGCGTCGCGGCGGTCGATACCGGACTGCTTCAGGCCAATCCACTCGTCGCACACCCGGGGAAGCATCTCCTCGCCGTCGCCGAGGACGAACAGGTCGAGGAACCGCGACATCGGCTCCGGATTGGCCACGGACGGACCGCCGGCGATCACCAGCGGATGACGCCAGGTACGCTCGTCGGCGGCGAGCGGGATTCCGGCCAGGTCGAGCATCGTCAGCACGTTGGTACCCGCCAACTCGTGCTGGAGTGTGAACCCGAGGACGTCAAATTCCCCCAGAGGTGTAAAAGTCTCCAGGCTATAGAGGGGTATCCCGGTTTCCCGCAGCAGCCGCTCCATGTCGAGCCAGGGAGCAAAGGCCCGCTCGCAGGCCCAGTCCTCACGGCGGTTCATCACGTGGTAGAGGACCTGGAGGCCGTGGCAACTCATGCCGATCGCATAGGCGTCGGGAAACGCCAGGCAAACCCGCCCGCGCAGGCCACGGCGATCCTTGACCACCGCATTCAACTCGCCGCCGACGTACTGCCCCGGCGTCTGCACGCGGGGCAACAACCGCCGCACGACCTCGTCTTTGAATTGCTGGTTGAGCACGCCGTTTTCCTGGATTGTCTGCTTGGCCGCCCGCGGTGCCTGTGTGGCATGCCGTCACTCGGCGAAGCCGAGGGTCGGCATGGAGACCCCAGGACGATTCCCATGCTCAGGGCGACGCTCCGCGTCGTACGAGCATGCCCCCAACGCCACCGATCGTCCTTTCGGATTATGACAGGAAAACCACCGGCATATAGGGGGTCCAAGGCCAAAGGGCGCGCCCCGGCTGCTCTGGTCCGGCCTATAATTGGGGGAGTGGAATCCAGAGCAGACCCGTGCGTGTAGCTCGAAAAGGTGGGCAGGCTATGGTATGCGTTCCCAAACGGCATCCTTTGGGTCGCTGCCGGTCGATCGCGGTCTTCCTGGCGGCGACACTCTCGGCTACGGGCCCTGTGTCGGCCCAGAGCCGGCAGGAGACCGCCGCCGCG
>CAYSGY010000458.1:0-2967 GCA_964430315.1 uncultured Planctomycetaceae bacterium | reverse complement strand
ACCGCATGGTCGACCGGGAAATCGTTGCCGCCGGGGTCGCCAATCCCCGCGTCATCCAGGCGATGCGCGACACGCCGCGTCACGAGTTCGTCCCCCTGCCGCTTCGCCGCGATGCGTACCTCGACATGGCGTTGCCGATCGGCTACGGGCAGACGATCTCGCCGCCCTTCATCGTGGCCTACATGACCGAGCAGATCGACCCGCAGCCCGGCGACAAGGTGCTCGAAATCGGCACCGGGAGCGGCTATCAGGCGGCCGTCTTGAGCAGCCTGGTCCGGGAAGTGTATACGATCGAAATCGTCGAACCCCTGGGGCGCCGCGCGGCCAAGGACCTGAAACGCCTGAAGTACACGAACGTATACCCGAAAGTCGGCGACGGGTTCCAAGGCTGGCCGGAGCATGCGCCTTTCGACAAGATCATCGTCACCTGCTCGCCGGAAAAAGTCCCGGCCCCGCTGATTGAGCAGCTTCGCGAAGGCGGCAGGATGATCATCCCGGTGGGAGAGCGTTACAAGCAGGTCTTCCATCTACTGACCAAGAAGAACGGAAAGCTCGAGACAACCTCCCTGATCCCCACACTCTTCGTGCCGATGACCGGCGAGGCGGAAAGACGCCGCGAAGTGCTCCCGGATCCGAGCAAGCCGGGGATCTACAACGGCGATTTCGAGGAAGGGATCGGCGATCTCGAGGATCTGGCGGGCTGGCACTACCAGCGGGGACTGCAATGGATCGCCGACCCGAAGGCCCCCTCGGGAAAACGCTACGTGACGTTCCGTAGCGAGCGGCAAGGGCAACTCGCGCAAGCGCTCCAGGGATTCGCGGTCGACGGCCGGGCGGTCAAGGAACTGTCGGTATCCCTGTGGGTCCGTGGCGAGGGCATTCGACCCACTCCCAACGGCGGCATTGCGGCCTTGATCCTCATCTTCTACGACGAAAACCGTTCCTCGATCGGCGAGGGGATGGTTGGACCATGGCGGGGCAGCTTCGCTTGGGAACGTCAGACCAGCAGGCTGAAGGTCCCGCTCAAGACCCGCGGGGCCCTGGTCCGCATCGGCCTGATGGGGGCCTCTGGGGAGCTCTCTGTGGACGGGATCGAGATCGGGCCGGCGAACTGAGGTCTTTCCGTTTCTTCGGTCCAAGCGGCGTAAGCCATCGTCGCCGGCCTGAACAATGGGCAAAACAGGCGAAACGGGCTGCGTCTCGCCTGGGCGGCAACCGACGATGTATTAGGGTGCCATTCGTGGTGCCGGAGATTCCAACGTCATCCTCGTAAGCCATTGGTCAGATAAAGCATTGCGTCCATTCTCCGGGCTGCTCGACGGCAACGGTGTGGGACCAGGGAGACCTCGGGACGTTGTACAACTTTCGAGTGGCAAGAAACAAACGAC
Source organism: uncultured Planctomycetaceae bacterium (assembly GCA_964430315.1). Lineage (GTDB taxonomy): Bacteria > Planctomycetota > Planctomycetia > Pirellulales > Thermoguttaceae > CALFBP01. The sequence continues at coordinate 1,579 of CAYSGY010000458.1, read as the reverse complement.
TGGGGGTGGCCTGCGATCGGAGAGTTCGCCTGGACTTCGTATTTCCTGGCACCGGAACGGTCTGCGCAGGCTACTTGATTTGTGCTAGACCCCTGCTATGCTAGACCCAGGATGGGAGGTCCAGGCAGCGGAGGATTCACCGACACATCGTTTCAAGGTACGAGAAGGGAGACGGACAACCATGATTCGATCGAAGTGGAAGTACGTGATCTTCGGCGTTGTCGTGGCCAGCACCGTGCTGGCGACCGCGTCGCAGGCAAGTGCCTATTGGTGGGGGTGGGGGTGTTGCGCTCCGGTTTCCCGCTGCTACAGCTCTTGCTGGACGAGCTGCTGCGACCCGTGTTGCGGAACCGCCTGGACGCTCGGCTGGCGTCCCGGCCCGGTCCGCCGCCTGCTCTTGGGGCGATACCGCTGGTACCCGACCGCGTGGGGCGGCTCTTGCTGCGGCTACTACACGACGTGGGCCCCGTGCTGCGGCGAGGTGAGTTGCTGCGACGAGGTGGGCACGGTCGTGCCAAGCACGACCACCGTGGTCCCCCAAGTCCAGAAACCGACCTTGGCACCTGAGCGGGCCGCTCCGCCAGCGGCCAACCCGCCCAAGTCGTCCTCCCTCGATGAAATGGATCTCCTGTCGCCGCAGAAGGCCCCGGAGATCAAGAAAGCGACCAACCCGAGCACCCGCGACAGCCACAACCAAAGCAACAGCGGGCTCCTTTCGGTCAACGTGCCTGGCGCCGCGAAGGTGTACATCAACGGGCGCGAGACGCGGGCCACAGGTGCCCACCGCGAGTACGTTTCCTACGGGCTCCAGGACGGGAAGATCTACCCCTACACCGTTCGCGCCCTGGTAGCCGCCAGGGGGGGCGAGGGGGTGGCCGACGCCGAAGGGCAGCGGTGGGTGTGGATCACCAAGACGGTTTACCTGAGGGCAGGGGAGCGCGTCGGGGTGACATTCTCCGAGAATCTCGATCTGGAGAGCCAACTCGCCCAGGTCGAACCGGCCAACATCCGGTAACGGCCCTTCCACGCAACGCTCACGGCGGAACCGCCGCGAGAAGACCGAAGACCGAAGGCAAGCCCACGGGTTGCGACCCGTGGGCTTTTTTGCGCGGTGGGGCGACTAGGGCTCCCACCCTACCGTTTCCCTAATCGTTCCCGCTATAATCGTGGTTTCCCCGTCCGGCCGAACCGCCGGTCCGCCGGGGTTGTCGTTCATCTGTTGGGAGAATTGCCGTGTTCGAGTCGATCGCCGTCGTGGGCGCTACCGGCGCCGTGGGCACCATCATCCGCGAGCTTTTGGAGGCCCGGAAGTTCCCGTTCCAGCGGGTCAAGTTCCTGGCTTCCGCCCGATCGGCTGGCAAGGAGATCCCCTTCGCCGGCCGCACCTACACGATCGAGGAACTCAAGCCCGAGGCCTTCGAGGGGGTCCAATTGGCGATTGCCAGCACCCCCGACGATGTGGCACGCGATTTCATCCCCGAGGCCGTGAAGAGGGGATGTATCGTGGTCGACGAGAGCGGCTACTGGCGCATGGATCCCAAGGTGCCGCTGGTCATTCCGGAAGTCAACGCGCATGCCA
>CAYSGY010000457.1:0-4518 GCA_964430315.1 uncultured Planctomycetaceae bacterium | reverse complement strand
TTCCCCTGGCTGCCTTGGGCGAGAACGGTCTCTGCCTGCGCGGCCAGGGCTTCATACTTCTGGCGAACGATGCTAGTCACTCGAATGTCCCCGTGCGATTCCTTGGGTACCCCGGCCCTGCCAGGCTGTCTTCACTCCTGTGCCGGCCGTGCGATGGCTCGAAGAAGCCATCCTCCAGAAAACCCCGAGCTACGGACGGAGAGACGGAAGACGCGGGTTTGTGCATCATTGTCCCCATTTCTGGGAACTCGACAACCCTCCGTGTCGCGAAATCTCTATAACCAGTTTTACAGACAGGACTTACTGCGCCGCCGGCCGGCCGATCATCACCATTCCGGCGATCGTAATGAGGATTCCAGCCACCAAAAAGATGGTGATGGCCTCGTCGAAGATGACGACGCCAGCGAGGGCTGCCAAGGCCACCTGTGAGGCGGTCAAAACGTTGGCGCGGAGGACCGACGTTCTCTCAAGGCCGCGGACGACGGCGAACCACGCGATCACGTTGAGAAGTCCGGCAGCGAGCAGAACCAGGGCATCCTCCGGCGGGGTCGCGAGGATCCCGGCCACCCCGAGACGCCAGAAGCTGACCGGCGCGAGACATCCCACCCCCACGATCGGCACGACCAGGGCCACGAATCCGGCCGACATGCCGCCCGTCACCGAACGACGAACGGCAACATTGAGAAGCCCGTAGACGATCCCTGCCCCACACGAAGCGGCAGCCGCCAGGACAATGACCAGGGGACCATAGCCGTCGTCCAATCCGGGGACCGCGGCAGCCCGTTCCGCACCAAAGGTCAACAAGATAACCGCCGCGATCAACAAGCCGATCGCCAAGAGCGACTGGCCCGAGACCCGCTCCCCCAGGAGGAACCGGCCGAGCAAGGCGCTGGTGATCAGGCTGGTGCCGAGCGACAGGGTGATGGAAATAGCCAACCCCACGACGGCCATCGCCCAGAGCAGCGGCAGGCTGGCCGCGAGTTGCGTCAAGACGCCGACGACCACGAGCCCTGCCAAAGGCCGCCATCGGGGCGGCGAGAACCCCTCCCGGCGGGCCCAGTAGAGGAACCATGCCCCCATACAAACGGCGGCCAACGTCTCGCGGGAGAGGAGGATCAGGCTCCGGTCGCAACGGACCGTCAGCGATCGCAGGCAAACGTTGACAGCCCCGTACCCCAACGCCGCAACGATGCAGCACAAACTCCCGACCGTCGTCGGGTGCAGACGCGGGATCGCCAGGCGAGACCAGAGAGGAACTGGGGCGGGCCGAAGCATCCGCGGCATTCTATCCGATCAGCCGGCCTGTCGCCAGAGGAGGGGAGGCTTACCCCTAGTTCAGGCGGTCGATCGCGCTGCCCGCAGACTTCTCGGGCAGAACTGGGGTCCAGGCTTGGATTCCGTTAGAATCAGTCGGTCGGCAGTCCGCCGATTCATTCGTTTCGGTTGCGGAAAAGGTAGCGTGCGACAAGCCTGTAGGGTGGGACAAGCGAAGCGCAGTCCCACCGGGAAACCACGAGAATTCCGGTGGGACTGCGCTTCGCTTGTCCCACCCTACCCCGTGCTTGCGATCCCGTGACAGTCCTCCGCACGAACACCTGATATCGACTATCTGAAGACACACCGGAGTTCAAGCCATGGCAGATGAGAATAGGACTCGTGGTGAGGACGAGTTGTGCGGTTGCTGTGGGCATGGCGGCCATGGTGGACCGTCACTGCTTGGGCTGTCGGGGCTGGGGGCCGTGGCGGCCGCGGCCGGCGCAGCAGGGGTGAACCTCGCCTGGTCGGCCCTCCGGGCGTCGGCGGAAGACGGCGAGGCTCCGGCCCGCCGCACGCTGGTCGTCAAGCCGATTCTCACCTATCCCCGTCCGGTGCCGCGTCCGCAAACCAGTTGGCGGAACTGGGGCGGAATCCAGAACGAAGAGGACGTGCGGCAGGAAGTCGCCCGGGTCCATGGCGAACTTGAGAAACTCAAGAGCACGGCCGACTTCCCGCTCCAGTTTCTTCCCCTTGCCGTCGTGCGGGGCGCCAAGGAACTTGCCGGCGTGGCCGACGCGGCGTCGGCCGACGTGATCCTGGCCTACGCGGGCGGAGACGGCGCCGGCGACCTCATGGGCGAGGTCAACCTGCTGGAGAAATGGGGCAAGGACACGATCTTCTTCGTCCGCCACAAGTCGGGCCCGCTGTACTACTGGTACGAAGGGGTTGCCGCCCGGTTCCTCCATCAACACACCGACTTCGTGGCCACGCACACCATCCTGCCCGACGACGTCGTGGTCGACAGCATGGACGAAGTCCTCTGGCGGCTCCGCTCCCTGGCCGGGCTGTACGCCACGCGGGGAAGCCGCATCGTGGCCATCGGCGGCCCCAGGTCCTGGGGCTGGCCGCTCGACAAGACCCTGGAACAAATTGGCCGTCTTTGGAAGCTCGACATCCACACGGTCTCCTACGACCAGTTGGGACAACTCATCCGTGCGGCACGGGACGACCAGGCCGCCGTGGACCGGGCTCGCCAGCGGGCCGACGCCTACCTGAAGCTCCCGAATACCACGCTCGAAACCGAGCGGCCGTTCGTCGACAACGCCTTCCTCCTGGAGCACGTTTTCCGCGGGCTGATGCGACGGTTCGACTGCGGGGCGATCACCGTGAGCCAGTGCATGTCGACGATCATGCCCATGTCGCAGACCACGGCGTGCATGACCCTGAGCCTCCTGAACGACGCCGGGTTCCTGGCGTTCTGCGAGTCGGACTTCGTGGTCATCCCGTCGGGCATCTTGCTGGGCAACATCTCGGGCCGGCCCCCGTTCCTCAACGACCCGACCTATCCGCACGACGGCGTGATCACCCTGGCCCATTGCACCGGGCCACGGAAGATGGACGGCAAGAACCTGGAGCCGGTGCGGATCCTCACCCATTACGAATCCGACTACGGGGCGGCCCCGAAGGTGGAGATGCGCGTGGGCCAGAAGCTGACGATGATCGCCCCGGATTTCGCCTCGAAGCGCTGGCTGGGCCTGTCGGGCGAGATCGCGGCCCATCCCTTCATGCCGGTCTGCCGCTGCCAGATCGACGTGCGATTCCAAGCCGAGAGCGAGACCGTGGCCGAACGCATGCCCGGCTTCCACTGGATGGTCGTCTACGGCGACTACCTGCGAGAAACCGCCTACGCGCTGCGCCGCGTGCCCATCGTGTGGGATTGCTTGGGATAAGAGAACGACCGGGGACGGATGGCACCTTGTTCTGGGCCGAACAAGTACCTAGATTGTACTCCTATGGACGGCAAGCCTTCGAGTCTTCAGAACTGGTCGCCGGCCGAGGTGGCCTTCCAACCGCAGACATTGCTTCGCACATGCTCCGCGGAGGATCTCGTCGTGATGAAGGCATTCGCCGCCCGCGCCAAAGACTGGTTGGACGTGGAGGGGATCATCGTTCGTCAGACCGGCAAGCTCGATTGGCCCTACATCTGCGGCCAGCTTCAGCCACTGGCCGAACTCAAAGAAGCGCCAGAGATCATGGACGAACTCGCGCGGCGGCGAACGGAATTCGAGGGAGGACCGCATCGGGCGGAGTGCTGCGAGGCCCAACGTGCCGTCAGCGGACTTCGCAGCCTTTGTACCAAAGGCCGTAGGGCGGACGGAGCGGAGCGACGCCCGCCTGCGCGATTCGAGACGTCTATCCATGGGCCGTTGCCGCGAGCTTGCGTGGCTGCACCGGCCGTCTCGGGGCAATGTTCACACTCTCACGCGTTGACCCCGTCCAGAGGATTCCGGCGGGCCTCGCTTCGCTCGGTTCGCCCTACCGGAGCGCCCACTCGGCCGGCCTTGACACGCGACACCACCCCACTAAGTTGACGGAGAAGGACGTCTCGGACGTTCCCGGAAACTTTGGAGTGCGGCGACCTGTCGCCGCTTTCCTTTGGCCGATAACAAGTTGCAGCGCTCGAAAGCGGCGACCAGTCGCCGCACTCCAAAGGCGCATCTGCCGCGTTTCGCACCCAAAGCCGGAACAACCCAGCCGCCCTCGGCTGTGCAAGGCATTTCGCACAGCCGAGGGCGACTGTGCCACACATCAAAGCACGACCGACGGGGCACTCGCGGACTGCGTCTTGAACTCCCGGACCGTTCGCCCCAACGGGTCAACGCGATCCGCGGCTGTCCGAAGAGTCGCCCCTCCTCCTGTGTGTTGGTTGGTAAGATATGGAAATGGCGATGGTGAGGCAGGAGTCTCGGCGTCAATACACACAACTCAAGCTACGCAATCTCACCAAACCTACATCGGCCCTACTCGACCAGGGGCCTCCTGAATGGTGGGCACAAGGACGGGAGGGCGGGATGTTCCCACGATTGCCATTGCTGGAAGGGCTGGGCCAGCGTATGATCCGCCACTTCACTTCCCGGCTCGGGGACGGGAGGTCCCCGTAGACACACTGTGTTGATCGACAGCAGCCCGTTTGGGCGAGGTCCTGGCGAAAGGAGACGCTTGTGACCGAGCAATCCTCGGCCGATCCCGCAACGTCGGCGG
>CAYSGY010000456.1:0-4530 GCA_964430315.1 uncultured Planctomycetaceae bacterium | reverse complement strand
CGCCGCGGAGAAGCAGATCCCGGTTCACGCCCGCGGGGCGGGGACCGGACTGGCCGGCGAGTCGCTCGGGCCCGGGCTGGTGGTCGATTTCTCCCGCCACCTCGCGCGGGTGAAGTACACGGCCGACGAATCGGTGCGGGTCCAGCCGGGCCTTTCGTGTGAGCGGCTCAACGTCCATCTCCGGCGCACGCGGCGGACGTTCGGCGCCGGCTCCGGCAGCCGGAGCGTGACCACGATGGGCGGCATGATCGCCATCGACGGCGCCGGAAGCCGCTGGCTGAAGTACGGCTCCGCCGGGCAGCATGTGGTCTCGATGCAGGTCGTCCTGGCCGACGGCCACATGATCGAGGTGGGACGCGAGCCGCTGACCGACGGCGTCAGCGCGGATCCGGACCCACGGAAACGGGACCTGGTCAACCGCCTGGTGAGGCTGCTCTCCGACAACGCGGACCTGATCCGCCGCAAGACGCCGGCCTCGCCGGTGAATCGAGCCGGCTACCGTCTGGCGGGCACCCTGGGGCCCGACTATCTCGACCTGGCCCGGCTCGTGGCGGGCTCCGAAGGGACGCTCGCCCTCATCACCGAGGCGGTGTTGGCCACGCAGCCGCTGCCGCGGTGCCGGGGCGTCGCGTTGTTGCTGTTCGACAGCCTGGAGAAGGCGTGCCGCGCGGTCATGGAGGTGCTGCCGACCCAACCGAGCGCCTGCGACCTCATGGATCGCCGCCACCTGAGCCTGGCCCGCGAAACCGAGGCCCGCTTCGACGCGATCCTTCCCCCCGACACGGAAGCCGCGCTCCTGGTGGAACACGAAGGAAACCGGCTGCACGAGGTCCGCCGGCAACTCCGTCAGCTTGTCGACGAGATCCACCAGAAGCACCGGCTCAGCTTCGCCGCGCGTCAAGCATTCGACGCGGCCGAAGTGGGACTTGTCTGGCACCTTGCCCACCGCATCACACCGACGCTCTACCGCAAGAGCGCGTCGCGTCCCGTGCCGGTGATCGAGGATGTGGCTGTCCCTCCGGAGATCCTCCCCGAGTTCCTGGTGCGCATGCAGAACGTGCTCAAGCGGCATCAGGTGATCGCCGCGACCTTCGCGCACGCCGGACAGGGGCAATTGCACATCCAGCCGTTCCTGAACCTCGCGGCGCCGGAGGACGTGGCCAAGATGCAGGCCCTGGCCGGGGACCTGTACGACGAGGTGCTGGGGGTCGGGGGCACGATCAGCGCCGAGCACGCTTGCGGCCTGAGCCGCACGCCGTTCCTCCGCCGGCAATACGGCGAGCTCTACGACGTGTTTTGGGCGATCAAACGGGCCTTCGATCCGCAGAACGTCCTGAATCCCGGGAAGATCGTCAGTGGCGAGACGGCGCCGCTGGGACGCCACTTGCGGCCGCCCATCGCTCTGCCCGCCGGGCCCGCCGCCGTTCCGGCGGGCCCGGACGGACCGCCGGCCCTGAAGAGCCTGTTGGAACTCCAGCTCAGTTGGGACCCCGCCCAGGTCGCCGACATCGTGAGGACCTGCAACGGGTGCGGCGCGTGCCGTTCGCAGGGGCCCGACGGGCGGATGTGTCCCATCTTTCGCATCTTGCCGTCCGAAGAGGCCTCGCCGCGGGCCAAGGCCAACCTGATTCGCGGCGTGCTCACGCGCCAGATCGAGCTGACCAGCCTGTCGAGCGACGAATTCAAGGCCGTGGCCGACCTTTGTGTGAACTGCCACCTGTGTACGCTGGAGTGTCCCGCCAAGGTCGATATCCCGAAACTCATGCTGGAAGGGAAGGGGGCCTACGCGGCGGCCAACGGGCTGAGCCTGTCGGACTGGGTGATGTCGCGGCTCGACCGGCTCTGCGGCCTGGGCTGCCGGTTGTCCACTCTGGCCAATTGGGCGATCCGCAATCGCCAGATGCGGTGGTTGCTCGACAAGACCCTGGGGATCGCCCAGGGCCGCAAGCTCCCCTCGCTCGCCTCGCGGACGTTCCTTCAGTGGGCCGCCAAGCGGCGACTGAGCCGCCCCACCCGCCGCTCCGGCCACAAGGTCGTCTACTTCGTCGACCTGTACGCCAATTACTGCGACCCGCAACTGGGGCGCGCCCTGGTCGCCGTCCTGGAGCACAACGGCGTGGCGGTCTACGTGCCCACGGAGCAACGGCAGGGTGGGATGCCGGCCATCTCCTGCGGCGCGCTCGATCTCGCCCGACGCCTGGCGGAACGCAACGTGGCGGTCCTCGCCGAAGCGGTGCGTCAGGGATATCACGTAATCGCTACCGAGCCGTCGGCCGCGCTCTGCCTGATCCGCGAGTACCCCTACCTGTTCGACGACGAAGACACCCGGCTGGTGGCCGAGAACACCTCCGAGGCCTGCTCCTACCTCTGGAGGATGCATACCCAAGGCCGTCTCCAGCTCGACCTACAGCCGATTTCTGCGACGCTCGGATACCATGCCCCTTGCCGGCTGAAGGCCCTCCAGGCCGGCACGCCGGGCGAGAACCTCTTGCGGCTCATCCCGGGTCTGACCCTCCACCCGTGTGAAGAGGGCTGCTCCGGGATGGCGGGGACCTTCGGGCTGAAACGCGAGAACTACCGCGCCAGCCTCCGCGCCGGGTGGAACCTGATCCGGGCGATCCGCGATCCGAACCTCCGGGCGGGTGTCACCGAGTGCAGCGCCTGCAAGCTTCAGATGGAGCAAGGCACCGACAAGCCGACCATCCACCCCGTCAAACTCCTGGCATTCGCCTACGGCTTGCTGCCCGAGTTGGCTTCGCTGATGACGGGGCCCGGCCAGGAGTCGAACATCACGTGAGGAATGAGCAATAGGCAACGAACCATGCCGGATCAACCTTGGTATCGCGAAGGACTTCAGTTTGAGTGTCGCGGCTGTGGGCAGTGCTGCACCGGCGAGCCCGGCTACGTGTGGGTCACGCAGGACGAAATCACCGAACTCGCCAAGGCCCTGGCCATGAGCGCGACGGACTTCGAGAACGCCTATGTCCGGCGTGTGGGCAATCGCAAGAGCCTCAAGGAAATGCCCAACGGCGACTGCGCCTTCTTCGATGCCCAGAAGCGGCGGTGCAGCGTCTACGGCGTCCGGCCACGACAGTGCCGCACGTGGCCGTTCTGGGAATCCAACCTCCAATCGCCTCGCACGTGGCGAGCGGTCTGCGAGGCCTGCCCCGGAAGCGGGCAGGGACGCTTCGTCGCGATGGACAAAATCCAGAAGCTCGCGGCCATCGTGCGTCTGTAGCCCACGTCCCCGGCGCCCCGGGGTCGCGGGGCTCTTGGTTCCGGGGCTTCGGTCTTAGCCCCCTCGCTCCGTCATTGGTTCCCGGCCGTGATGCCTTTCCAGTCGTCGGTGCGGAAGGGACTGGCGGGCAGGCCGGCCTTGTTGTAGAGGTTGCACACGGGGTTGTCGGCCCAGGCATAACGCACGGCGACCGGGGCCTTGACCTTCGAACTGGCGACCACCACGGTCTCGCCGTCGATCTTGGCGTCGGCCCAAACGAACTTCTTATCCTCCCCGGCGACGGCGAATCCTTTCAGCGTCTCGCCTCCCTTGGCCTCCAATCCGCCGTCGACGTCGTCGAAGTGGAGCACGATCCGGTCTCCCTTCGTCTCCATCGACTTATAGGTCGGGCCGGAGCAGACGACGTCCTTCCCGTAGGTCTTGGCCAGGGCCCACAGGGCCAGACGCTTGCCCACGTCCTGCTTGTTCTTGGGGTGGATGTCCTGCGCCTCGCCGATGTCGATGATGACCGCCTGTCCGGTGTTGGGGAGCTTGAGGGTCATCGACTGCGCCTCGCGGAGTTCCGCCCAAGCGCTCTCGCCCGGTTCCGGCTTCTCGGCCATGAAGTTGGCCAGTTGCACGAAGTAGAACGGGAAGTCACCCTGGCGCCAGTCGGCACGCCAGTTCTCGATCATTGTGGGGAACAGCGTGCGATACTGGTAGGCGCGGCCCGCGTTGCTCTCGCCCTGATACCAGATCACGCCCCGCATGCCGTAGGGGAGGACGGGCGTGAGCATGGCGTTGTAGAGATTGGCGGGCGCATGGTTCCCGGTCCGCGGGTCGCCCTGGAGCCGCGGAGGATAGGGCGCCTTCGTCCCCGCCGCCTTCGCCTTCTCCGCCGCGACCTTCCAGCGGGCCCGCTGCTTCTCGTAGACGGCCTTGGCCTTGACCGGGTCGTAGTCGGAGATCATCGTCGCATAGCGATCGAGCATCGGCTTGTATTGGGGATCCGCCTCCAACACCGACCGCCGTACCCACGCCTCGCACGAGGAACCGCCGTACGACGTGTTGATCAGCCCGATGGGCACGCCGAGGCTCTTGGACAACTCGCGTCCGAAGAAGTAGCCGGCCGCGGAGAATCCGCCGACGGTCGCCGGGCTGCACTCGACCCACTTGCCCTGGAAATCCTCTTGCGGCGTCTGGCTCCCCCGGGCCGGGACGCTGACCAAACGGATCTTGGGATCATTCGCCGCGGCGATCTCCTCCTGGGCGTTGATCACCCCGTTGACCGACATCTGCATGTTCGACTGGCC
>CAYSGY010000455.1:0-4535 GCA_964430315.1 uncultured Planctomycetaceae bacterium | reverse complement strand
CCAATGGGTTTCCTGAGAACGGCCCCTGGTGACATACCCTTCAGTCGGATGAACCCTTTTTCTTGAGCGGGCGTGATCGGCGATTTTCTCCGGAGGGGATTTGCAGGGGGCCGAGAGGCGCGATATTATCATATTCGACAGAAACAAACCTCATCGTGCCCGCCGTGGCTGGAATCGGCGGCCGGTGCAAGCGAGGGCGCGATCGACATGCCCGAGGCGTTGGTGAGTCCGGCTGGGATGCGCATCGTCCGCCTGCTGGTGGGAACCCCGCCGCAGACGATTGCGGAGTTGATCCGCGCGACCGGCGTGACGCGGACCGCCGTGTCGGAACAACTCAATGAGTTGGTGGCGGGCGGTTTCGTAGCCCGGACCATGGAGCGCCTGTCCGGCCGGGGGCGGCCGCGATACCGGTACAGCGCGACCCGGGCCGCCCTGCTCTTGCTGGCTGCGGGGAGTCAGGAGTCGATCGTCCCCGCCATCTGGGAAGCGATTGAGCACGTCGGCGGCCGTGAACTGACCAAGAAGATCCAGAAGCGCGTCGCGCGCGCGGTCATCGACCACTATCGCCGCCGCCTGACGGGACGTACGCCGCGCGAGCGGCTCCGTCAGCTTGCGGAGTTGTGGTCCGAGGAGGGGCAGCTCGTTGAATGCCGCGAAGATGCGAAGGGGCCGATGCTGCTACGCAAGCGGAGTTGCAGTTTCATCAGCATGTACGAGGAGACGCGAACGGTTTGCAGCATCGACCTCGAGGTGATCGCCGCCCTGGTCCGTGCCCCGGTCGTTCGGGCGGAATGCCGGCACGATGGCGACCCTTGCTGTGCGTTCGAGGTGAGCCTGGCCGACGAGAAGTGAGGGCCGCCCCCGCGTCCGTCGGGGCAGGCGACGAAGACGAGGACGGACTCTGAGGAGGAACCGGAACCGTGAGACGAGCACTCGGACTGATAACGCTGCTGTTGGCGACATTGGCACCCAGCGCGGCCCGCGCCGAGCCGGTGGTGCTGCGAGCCAAGGACCTGGAGGCCCGGTTCGCCGGCGGCTCGCTCGTCTCGCTCACGGGCCCGGAGGGCCGGACCATGGTCCGGCCGCCCGCCGAACCACGCGGGGCAGGGATTCACGGCATCACGGGGGATGCTTCGGCCGGGCGCGACGGTGCGACGGTCGAAACCGCGTGCTCCGCCGATGCGGCCGGCGGCGAGATCACCATCCGGCAACGGGCCGCCTCGCCGGTCAAGGGTGTGTGGGGCGTGAGCTGGTCGATCGCCGACGTGCCGCCGGAGTTCGCCGTCCTCGTGCCGGGACACTCCGGAGTCCGCCTCTCGGCACGTTCGCCCGGCTCGCGCCACCAGTTCGATTATCCCATGGGGTGGGAGGCCCAACTCGTTGTGGTCGAGGGCCCGGGGTACGGGTTCTACGTCTGGGCCGAGGACGCGAAAGGGCGATTCAAGCGGCTGGTGGTCGAGCGACGCGCCGAGGGATGGCGTCTTGGCTTCATTACGATCAATGACGCCCCGTTCGACGCACTCCAGGAGTGCGTCTCGGTCACGTGGCGGCTGGGCGTGTATCGCGGGGACTGGCGCGTCGCGGCCCGGCGCTACCGGGATTGGAGCGATGCCCACTTCCACCCGACGCCGGTGGCCCGGCAGCAGCCCGAGTGGGTCCGGGACATCGGGGCCTGCGTCATCATGGGCCTGGACCGCGACGTGCTGGAAGCCTTGGCAGGGCGGCTCGTGCCGCAGCAGACCCTTCTCTATCTGCCCAGTTGGCGTGCGGCCGGCTACGACCGCGACTATCCGGACTACGACAAGCCCGTGCCGCAGTTGGAGCCGTTCGTGCGGCGGGCCCATGAGCTCGGTTTCCGGGTGATGCTCCACGTGAACTACTTCGGCGTGGACCCGCTCAACCCGCTCTACAAGGAGTTCGAGCCTTACCAGGTCCGCGATCCGTTCGGAAAGCACGAGAAGTTGTGGTGGCTCTGGACCCGGGCCGACCCGGTGATCAAGTTCGCCTATATCAACCCGGCCCTGAAGAAGTGGCGGGACTGTTTTACGGCCGCGATGTCGAGGCTTTGCCAGCAGACCGGGACGGACGCCCTGCACCTCGACCAGACGCTCTGCATCTACAATGACCACAACGGCCGGATCGAGGGGCTCTCGATGATCGAGGGCAACGTGGCCCTCCACCGTCAGCTCCGCGAGGCGTTGCCGCAGGTGGCTTTGAGCGGCGAGGGGCTCAACGAAGTGACTTGCCGCTACGAGGCCTTTGCGCAGCGGCATGCCTGGGGAATCGACCACTCGCACGGGCGATGGTCCCGCCCCAACCTGGAAATGGCCCACCCCATCAGTTCCTATCTCTTGTGCCCGTACACGGTGATTTACGGATACCTCGGCTGCGCCCCGCCCGAGAACGATCAGCTTTACGCTGCCTGGAACGAGGCCTACGAGCACTGGGGCGTGATCCCCACGCTGAAGCCGTCGGCGGCGTCGCTGGCCAGGCCGGCCGGGTTCGCACGGCAGTTCTTCGACGAGGCGGCTTTCTGGCAGCGGCATCGCGTGGAGCCTGACTTGGACGCCCCCTGGCCGCCCGAAGTCGCCTTCCCCTTCCGTACCGCCGACGGCCGGCGGGCCGCGCGCACCATGGACGGGCGACTCGTCTGCGGCGACCGCGAGATCAGCCGGACCGTGACCGGGGTCGATCAGGTCGAGGGCACGGGCACGATCCCCGGGTGGCGGGCCTTCGACGACCGCCGGCTCCTGGGCCTCGATCCCGAATGGTGGTATCCCTATTTCGTCGAGCCCCGATCGGCGAGCGAATTCCATGTCTGCGAATTGCCCAAGGGACTGACTGTGGAGGCCGTGGCCGAGACCGAGCACCTGGCAATGGTCCGCACGCGAAGCGCCGTGACGGTGGTTGCCGACCTGGCAAGGACGATCGACCTCGCGACCTGCGGTTCACGACCGTTGGAAGGGAAGCCATCGGAGCGGCGGGGACCGCTGGCCGACTCCGCCGACGGGGCCCTCTTCACCGCCGGTCCCGACATGATCTCGGCCCACCCGCCGTGGAGGACGGGCGCCGGCGGGGCGGCCTTCGCCCGCTACGAAGTCGATCTCCCGGCGCAAGGCCGGATCGAGTTCACGTCGGAGGTGGCCATGGACGCCGGGGCCGTGGGACCCGACAAGAGCGACGGGGTGACGTTCCTCGTCTCCGCTCGCCTGGGCCCGCGCGAACTCCGCGCCCAGTTGCACAACGCCACGGCCGAGCGGCGGCCGCTGCGGCTCGATCTCACTCCATTGTCGGGAAAGAAGGTGACGGTCGAACTCTCGGTGGAGCCCGGTCCAAAGCGTCACGTCAGCTTCGACTGGGCTCGGTGGTTCCAGCCGCGGATCGAGCAGCGAGGGGAGCCGTCGGGCGTGCTGGCCGTGGCCGGCGGAAAGGCGTGGCCGTTGGCGGTGGGACCGGGCGGGGCGGCCGCGGTGGTGACGGAGGGAACGTCGCAGCGTGTGGAAGTCTCGCTCCCCGGCGCCGTCTACTTCCTCGACGAACGGCCCGGTGCCGTCGAACTTCCGCTCGATCCGGCGCGGCGCCCTTGGCAGACCCTCTTCGTCTCGGACTCGGGGGTGGTGCTCCAGAAGCCGCCGCACGGGGCGGCGAGCCGGCAGACGAACACGGTCGGCGGCGTGGCCCGCGACGGACTCTTCGCCCACCCGCCCAACCACGGACGCACGATCATGCTCTTCCCGATGACGCTGCCTGCCGCACCGGCCAGGCTCCATACCTGGGTGGGAATCCGCGACCCCTCGGACTCCGACGGGGTGGGCTTCGTCGTCGAGGTGAACGGGCAGGAGTCTGCCCGGAAACGGATGCTCCCCGGCCGATGGGAACCGCTCAGCGTGGACCTCACCCCGTGGGCGGGAAAGTCGATCGTGCTGGCCCTGGTGACCGATTCCGAAGGCCCCTACCACTGCGACTGGGCCGCCTGGGGCGAGCCGAGAATCGAGGCCAAGTAATGCCGGCCCGTGCCCCGGAGGGGCACTTGAGAATAGCTTAGCGATTCATCGCTGGGTGGATGGTTCGGGGTGCCCCGGGTGTCCCGTAGGGACACTTGAACTACGAGTGGCTCGTTTCAGTTGTCCCTGCGCGACACGGGGATTTCCTGTGGATTGGCATCCCAGCGACAAATCGCTGGGCTATTGTCAAACGTCCCTCCGAGACGAACTTGCAGTACGTACGCTGTGGACTTGAGTTTGCAGCGGGTGTCGTCGATTTTCATTTGCCAATCGACGCCGCGCTGGGTGGAGTTGACGTCGGTTGACCAGGCAGACGCTTCTTCTTGTAGCGCTGGGATGTCTGCGAAGCGTCTTCCGGAAACGCATTGCCGGGTTAACGAACGGAGTTCGTTTTCGGCGATGTTGAGCCAACTGCCGTGTTTCGGCGTGTGGTGGAACTCGATCCGGCGGACAAGCCGACGGGCGCGTTCCGGTTCAAACGCTTCGGCGATCTTCTGGTCGGTCCAGTTCGGCCCATCCGCGTCTGCCTTG
>CAYSGY010000454.1:0-4537 GCA_964430315.1 uncultured Planctomycetaceae bacterium | reverse complement strand
CCTGAGCTACATCTACGCCCAGCGGACGATGAGCATGCTCGATCAGCCCGAGTCGATTCCCTTGCCGCTCCAGATCCTCCGGATCGGCGACGTCTGCATCGGCACCATGCCCAACGAGGTCTTCTGCGAGATCGGGCTGGAGTTCAAGAAGCGGAGCCCGGCGCAGCCGGCCTTCATGATCTCGTTGGCGCACGGCTACTTCGGCTATCTGCCGACGCCGCGACACTTTGCGTTGGGCGGGTACGAGACGTGGATCGGTACGAACCGCCTGGAACCGCAGGCCTCGGAGAAGATGCTCGACGCCCTGCTCCAGATGGCCGCCGAGATCCGCAGCGGCAACGTGAAGTAGATCCCCGCGACCCCACCGCATTCGGTTCTTGGAGACCGGCGACCGGCTTCGCGGCGTGAATCGCTCTGGCGTCGTCCGAAGCGATTCCATCACGGCAGCGTCCGCCTTCCGCCCCCCCCTTCTGCGTATCAAGTTTGTGGAAGCCATGGGCCAACGCCCTTGCGGCCGTGTTGTTTTGCAGATACAATTTTTGTAGGTGCAAAATGAAGCTGCCATCACTGTGCTCCCGGGAGTGGGATATGCCGCGAGTGAGCATCACCCGTCAGGATTTTCTCCAGGACCGCCAGGGGCGGACTTTTGCCGATGTTCTGAACGATCCCGAGCAGCCCTTGGACGACGTGCTGGCCTTTTTCAACGACGAGGCCCGCCAGCGCCGGATGGAGGAATCCGAAATCCATCACGACCGGCCGCCTTTGGCGGGAGTGGTGCGAGAGCTTGAATCGCAGTCTTCCATCGACGAGTTTCTCTCCTCGCAGCACCCTCGCCGCACCAAGCGTTTGCGCCAAGCGATTGGCGTGGTGGTCCGCATGATCATGGAGCGGCTTGGGTGGAAGAAGACGGGCAAGAAGGGGTCTTTGGGGGTTCGGGTGAAGATCTCTCACGGGACGGCCACCCCGGGGGCGTATCACAATACCGGGGGCTTGGCTTTCTGGTTTCTCCGGGCTGAACGCTATGAGCACCCGAATCGGGGGCCCTTTCCGACCGTCCGAGCACGCGCCCGAGAGATCAAGACCCTACCGGCGAGGCAACGGGCTCCCGGAGAGCGAAGTAAGGATCCGCGACCTGGAAGCCGGCTCTTGCGCAAGGACCGGCGGTGATAGGGACGAGTTCGTTCTTGTTTGATCAGCAAAGGAGCGCCCCATGGCAGCGCTGGGCAGTATGGTATTCAAGGGCAAGTCGGGAAAGGCGTATCGGTTCAAGGTTTATCCCTTGGGAACGAGATTTCGCAAGCTCAGCGGGGTCTACGTGATCGCCAATCGTTCGCACGGCGCGAACGGCTCTCGACGTCTTGTGCCTCTCTATGTAGGTCACACGGAGGATTTCTCCCAACCCTTCGCGCAGCACCACAAGGCCAAGGACTTCACCAAGCAGGGTGCCAACTGCATTTGTCTCCAGTCGGACGCTCTCGAAGAGTCGCGTCTCACCAAGGAGCAGGATCTGATTGCCGCTCTCAATCCGGCGTGCAATGACTGAGCGCGTTGTGACGAGCCCGGGCAGGTCAAGTCGTCCCGGGGCGACCACGATGCGTCATCTGAACCGAGACGGAGGATTCATGGCAAGGAATAGCAACAACACCTACGCAAAACGGCAGCGAGACCTTCAGAAGAAGCAGAAGTCGGAAGACAAGAGGGCACGCCGCTTGAAGCGAAAAGAGATCGCGAGAACGGGCGAGGACTCCGCCGGCGGCGACCGTGTCGCGAGCGAGCCGTAGACGAGCGGCGTCCTGAGCGTCCTGCGGAATCCGTTCGCGTTGGGCGGGTCCGCCCACGCGGCCCGCGGTGTCGATGGGGCCCTGCGCTGCGAGAGAAGGAGAACGACGGCATGGTAGACGCCTGTTTCGTGTTGCGGCCAGCAGGCTGTCCCAGCCATCGCCAGAGATCCGTCCGATGGCGTGCGCGAAGGCTCGCTCTGCGGGGCGCTGTCCGCTTGGCGGCGGGCGCTTTCTTCCGGTTTCAGTACCGCGCAGTCAAAGTGACGGCGCTCTGGTCGGGTGCTCAACACGTGTGGCTGGGCCGCGAGACGTTTCTCTACTGGGCGCTCTGGGACACGGATATCGATGTTCCCTGGTTGGTGGCGCAAGCCATCGATGCCCCTCAGGACGGAGACGATCTTCGTGCGGCGGTTTGCGTGGAGCTTGACGCCTATTGGAGGGAGCAGATGACGTCGTTGCCTCGCACGGGCAAGCCGTGCTGGCTGCCCCTGCCCTGAACGCCCTCGAAGGAGCAGTGGATGGCGAACACCGGGACAACCGGTGGGTCTGTGGGTCTGCGTGCTGCTCCAATCGCTCTTGACCGTTTTCCCCGCCCGCCCTTATATTGGCCATCCCGCGTGCTGCGCGAGTGAGGAGATGCGCGCAACTGGCTTAGGCCCGAACGGTTTAGGAGGAACCGCGATGACTGACACGGAAGTTCGTCCGACCGCCCCGCGTTGGAAGCGGCGTCTGGGCGCGGTGGTTGGCAGCCTGACGGTGGTCGCTGCCTGTCTTACCATCCGCTACTATTGGGGGGCTGAACCGGCCAGTGCCGAGCCTGCGGGGGCCCGCGAAGGGGCGCCACAGTCCGGCAGCCAGGCCCAGGTCCCCGCGCCGGCCGATCCTGCCGCTGCCGCCGGTCCCCAATCGAAGATCGCGGCGACGGTCAACGGCGAAGCCATCTCGCGAGAGGAACTGGCCCAGGAATGCCTCCGCCACTACGGCAACCAGGTCATGGAGAGCCTCTGCAACAAGTATCTGATCATTCTCGAATGCCAGCGCCTTGGCCTCTCGGTCACCCAGGAGGAGGTCAACGGCGAGATCGAGCGGATGGCGAAGCGATTCAAGCTTCCGGTCGATCAGTGGCTGAAGATGCTCAAGCAGGAGCGTGGCATTCACGCCAAACAGTACGCCAACGACATCATCTGGCCGACCCTCGCGTTGCGCAAGCTGGGCGGCGAGCGGCTTCAAGTGACCCAAGAAGAGGTGCAGACCGAATATGAGGCCCTCTACGGGCCGGCAGTGAAGGGGAGGATCATCGTCTGCAACGACCTCCCGAAGGCCCAACAGACTCGGGCGAAGGCGCTGGCCAAGCCCTCGGAATTTGGCAACCTGGCCAAAGAGCACTCCGACGATGCCCCCAGCGCCAGTCTCAAGGGGATGATTCAGCCCGTTCGCATGCACTCGGGGAACAAGGAGCTCGAGCAGGCTGCGTTCCGCATGAAGGACGACGAGATCTCGGAGATCATCCCCGTCGGCAGCCAGTTCGTGATCTTCCAACGCATCGGGATCGTTCCGGCGCGCGAGGTGCCGCTCAAAGACGTCCAGCCGCACCTGGAGGAAGTCGTACGGGAGCGCAAACTGCGGGGCGTGGCTGCCGACGTCTTCCGCGATTTGCAGCGGACCGCCAAGGTCGAAAACGTGATGAACGACCCGCAGCTCAGCGCCCAGTTCCCCGGAGTTGCCGCGAGGATCAACGGCAACTCGGTGACGATCCGCGAACTGGCCGAGCGCTGCCTCGAGCGGCACGGAGAGGAAGTGCTTGAAGGAACGATCAATCGCCGGCTCATCGAGCAGGCCCTCAAGAAGAACAACCTCGAGGTGACCGACGCCGATGTCGACCGGGAGATCGCCCGGGTGGCGGGGAATATGCTCCGCTTGAAGCCCGATGGATCGCCCGACGTCGAGACCTGGGTCAAGATGGTCACGCAGCAGCAAGGGGTCTCGGTCGACGTCTACCGGCGCGACCAGGTTTGGCCTTCGGTGGCGTTGCGCAAACTGGCGGGAGGGGAGGTCAGGATCACGGACGAGGACCTTCAGAAGGGATTCGAGGCCAACTACGGTCCCCGGGTCCGGTGCCGCGCGATCATCCTCGACAACTTGCGTCGCGCCCAGCAGGTCTGGGACCTGGCCAAGAGACACCCCACGGTCGAGAACTTCGGCGAACTCGCGGCGCAGTATTCCATCGAAGCCACGAGTCGGGCCCTGAAGGGAGAGGTCCCGCCCATCCAGAAACACGGCGGTCAACCCCTCGTCGAGAAGGAAGCCTTCTCGCTGCAGCCAGGCGAGATCTCGGCGATCTTCCAGTTGGAGGGCGATAAGTACGCGATCCTCTTCTGCGAAGGCCGCACCGTGCCGGCGACGGTCGAAAAGGCGGCCGTCCACGACGTGCTCGTGCAGGACATCCGCGAGAAGAAGACCCGCCTGGCCATGGCGGAGTACTTCGAGCGTCTGCAAGACAACGCCACGGTCGACAACTACCTGGCCGGCACGACCCGATCGCCCAAGCCGGCCGCTACCGAGGCCAAGGCGTCCGGCCGTCCGACGCCGATCCGGTAAGGGAAGAGGGGGAGAGTGGGAGAGTGGGAGAGTGGGAGAGGTGGACTCCCCTGCTCTTCTTGAGTTGCTGCGTTCTTCTTTCATCTCGGGATTTGCGTGTCTCCCTTGCTCCCCCTCTCTCCCACCCTCCCACTCTCCCACTCTCCCACTCTCCCCCT
>CAYSGY010000453.1:0-4538 GCA_964430315.1 uncultured Planctomycetaceae bacterium | reverse complement strand
CCAGGCGTGAACGCCTGGGCTAGAGAAAAGTGCTCCTAATCCCCAATCCCCAATCCCTTTCCTCCCCCATGTCCGCCGTCGAGAAGTACCTCAAACCCGAAGTCATCCGGCAAATAAAGCGGCTCGACCTGCGCGCGCAGTTTATCGTTCGGGGGTTCTTGCACGGGCTGCACGCCAGCCCGTTTCACGGGTTTTCGGTCGAGTTCAGCGAGCACCGCAAGTACACGGCCGGCGACGATCCCAAGGACATCGACTGGCTGATCTACGCCAAAACCGACAAGTACTACATCAAGAAATACGAGGCGGAGACGAGCATTACCGGCTACCTGGCGATGGACATGAGCCGGTCGATGGGCTATACGTACCGCCAGGAACTGAGCAAGTTCGACTACTCGATTTGCCTGGCCGCGGCGCTCTGCTACCTGATGATCTCGCAGCAGGACCCGGTGGGGCTGCTCGTGTTCGATGAGAAGATCCGCCGGAGCCTGCCGCCGAAGTCGCGGCGCGGGCACATGGCCAACGTCCTCTCGGTGCTGGCGAACCTGAAGCCCGAGGGCAAGACCGACGTGGCCGCGAGCCTCTCCCAGATCGCGGCCATGCTGCGGCGGGCCAGCCTCGTGATGGTCTTCTCCGACCTGCTGACCGATCCCGAGCCGATCTTCCAGGCCCTGCACCGTCTGCGGCACCGCGGGCACGACGTGATCCTGTTCCATGTGCTCGACGAGGCGGAGGTCCGCTTCCCGTTCGAAGGCATGGTGGAACTCGAAGAACCCGAGTCGCACGAGCGACTGACCCTCGACGCCGACAACTTCCGCAGCGACTACCTGGAGGAACTTGCGGCTTTCCGCGAAGTGTATCGGCGCGAGTGTTTCCAGTCGGGAATCGACTACGTGCCGCTCGACACGAGCATGCAGTTCGACAAGGCCCTGGCAGGGTACTTGGCGGGAAGGAAGGCGCGGTATTGAGGAGGGATATCAAATTGTAAATTGCAAATATCAAATATCAAATTGGAAGCGCCCGATACATTGCGGTCCGAATGCGTCGCGAATCAGCAACGCCTTCTATTTGATATTTGATATTTTCAATTTGATATTTGCAATTTCCTCCCGTCCATGAACTTTGTAAGTCCGTTCCTCCTGGCCGGCGCGGGGCTGGTGGCGGTGCCCATCGTGCTCCATCTGGTGATGCGCCGCAAGCCGCGCCGGGCGGAGTTCCCTGCGCTGCGCTTTGTGCGGCGACGACACGACACGAACCAGCGCCAGTTGCGTCTGCGGCACTTGCTCCTCCTGCTGCTGAGGATGGCCGTGATTGCGCTGGCGGCGTTTGCGTTGGCCCGGCCGAGTCTGAAATTCTCCGGCGGGATGGTGGGGAGCCAGAGGGCGCCGGTCGCGGCGGCGCTGGTGTTCGACACCTCCAAACGCATGGAATATCGCCAGGAGAACCGCACCCGCGTTGAGGCGGCGCAGGAGTTGGGGACGTGGCTCCTGGCGCAGTTGCCGCCGGAGAGCCGGGTCGCCGTGCTCGACAGCCAGCCCGGCGGCGGGGCGTTCCAGGTCGACCTCGGGGCTGCCAAGCAGCGCATCGAGCGGCTCGAAACGACCGCCAACGCCCAGTCGGTCCCCAGCGCGGTGGGCGAGGCAGCCCGTCTCCTCGGGGAAGAGGATCCGGCGCGCAAGGAGATCAAGCGCAAGGAGATCTACGTCTTCACGGACCTGACCCGGGTCGCCTGGCCCACCGAGGCCGCCGGCCGGATGCAGGAGCAGTTGCGGCAGACGCCCGACGTCGGGGTCTATGTGATCGACGTCGGGATCCCTCAACCTGCCAACCTGGCCTTGGGCGATTTGCGGCTTTCGGGACAGACCGTTTCCAACCGGAGCACGCTTCGGATCGAGACGGAACTGGCCTCGACCGGGATCGCCGGGCAGCGGACCGTCGAGTTGGACCTGCTGGAGCCTGCCCCGGGAGCGGCCGGCCAGCGCAAGGCCCGGAATGCGGGCCAGCAGGTCGTGTCGGCCGAGCCGGGCCAATCGCAACCGGTCGATTTCCGCGTGAGCGGTTTGTCGCTGGGGACCCACCAGGGCTACGTCCGGATCCTCGGCGAGGACGGCCTGGCGGCCGACGACCGGCGGTACTTCACCATCGACGTGAAGCCCCCGTGGCCGATCCTCCTCGTCGCGCCGAAGCCGGCCGCAAGTTCGGCAGTCTACCTCAGCGAGGCGTTGGCGCCGGAGAGCTTCCGGCGCAGCAGCCAGGCGCGGTTCGCCTGCGACGTGCTATCTTTGGAGGAATTACCCCAGAAAGACCTCAAGGCTTACGCCGCCGTCTGCCTGCTCGATCCGAAGCCGCTGGAGACGCCCACCTGGCGGAAGCTGGCCGACTACGTGGCCGAGGGTCACGGGCTGGCTGTGTTCCTCGGGCGAAATGCGGAGCCGGTCGCCTCGTTCAACGAGAAGCCGGCCCAGGACCTTCTGGCCGGCCGGCTCCTGCGCCAGGCCCGCTCTCCCGACGAGAGCCTGCGTCTCGACCCGCGGAACCTGGAGCACCCGGTCCTCGCCGCATTTCGCGGAGTCGCGGCGGTCCCCTGGGTCGCCCACCCGGTGTACCGCTATTGGCAGATCAGCCCGGGAACCGAGGGGGTCCACGAGATCGCGCCTTACAGCGACGGTCTCCCGGCGGTCCTCGAACGCCCGCTCGGCAAAGGACGCACGATCACGATGACCACGCCGGTCTCCGACGATCCGAACCGGGAGCCATGGAACCTGCTCCCCGTCGGCCCTGATGGAGGGTGGCCGTTCATGATCCTCGTCAACGGGATGATGTCCTACCTGGTGGGCACCGGAAGCCAGGAGTTGAACTACAGCCCCGGCCAGACCGCCGTGCTCCAACTCGATCCGGAGATCAAGTTCCAGGTCTATCTGCTCACCGGGCCGGACGGAATGGAGGCGCGGATCGCACCCGACTTGAAGCTGCACCGGCTGGTGGTCGGCTCGACGGATCAGCCGGGCAACTACCGCGTGCAGGCCGGCGGAAGCGACGGCGGCGTGGACCGGGGGTTCAGCGTGAACCTCTCGGCCCGGGAGACCCGCCTCGACCGCCACGCCGACAAGGACCTCGACCGGCTGTTCGGCACCTTCCCGTATCGAATCGCGAGGAACAAAGGGGAAATCGAACTCGACGTGAGCACCGGCCGCGTCGGCCGGGAACTGTTCGGCATGCTGATCCTGTTGACCGCGGTGATCCTCGGCCTGGAACACGTGCTGGCCAATCGGTTCTATAGGAAAGGATGAAGGAGGAATGAGGAATGATGAGTAATGAATGATGAATGAGGAATGTCGGGGTTTGGGGCCTTTGGCACGGCGGGGCACCCGCCCCCAGGCTCGTGTGGCATGCCGTCCCCTGGCTCGTGTGGCATGCCGTCACGCGGCGTAGCCGCGGGTCGGCATGGAAACGGGCATCGTGCTGTCCATGCTCACCCGACGCTTCGCGTCGTGAAGGCATGCCACACCGACCGCCTTCAATACCGCCGCAGCTCCGCCATTCGTCATTCATCACTCATCCTTCATCATTCCGCATTGAGCCCCATGATCCGCTGGTTCCTCTATCCCGTCGGCGACGACAACTACCTGGTGGTAGCGGCGGTGGCGATTGCGCTGCTGCTCCTGCTGGGCCTTGGGCCGGCGCGGGAGAAGACCACGAAGCAGCGCCGCGGGATTCTGTTGGGGATCCGGACGGCGGTCATCGTGATGATCCTCCTGGCGATGTTGCGGCCGACCCTGGTGATCCTGGAGGCGAAGAAACAGTCGGCCACGCTTCTCCTTCTGGCGGACCAGTCGCGGAGCATGTCGGTCCGCGACGAGGCGAACGGACGCACGCGGTGGGAGGCCCTTCGCGACAGCCTGGCCAACGCCCGAAGCACATTGCGTGCCCTCGGCGCCGAGGTGGAAGTGAAGGCCTACGCCTTCGACGCCGATCCGCACCCGGTGAGCGCGGCGGAGGGCCGGATCGAACTGGGCGACACGCCCGACGGCCAGCAGACCGCGATCGGCTACGTACTTGACGAAGTGCTCCGCGAACAGTCGGGCAAGCGGCTTCTGGGCGTGCTCCTGTTGAGCGACGGCACGCAGCGGACGATGCCGCCCCGCGACGTCCTCCCCCAATCGGCCGCCTCGCGCATGAAGCACCTGGGCCAGCCGCTCTACGCGGTCCGCTTCGGCCAGTCGCGCGGGCTGGGACAGGCCCGGGACGTGGCGGTCACGGAATTGCTGGCCGATCCGACCGTGTTCGTCAAGAACGAGTTGGCCGTGACCGCCCAGGTCCGCATCGACGGCTACGTGAACCGCCCGATCCCGGTCGCCCTGGTCGTGGAAGACGCCGCAGGAAAGAAGCAGACGGTAGCCCGGCAGGATGTCAAGGCCAGGGCCGACGGCGACCGCATCCCGCTCAAGTTCACCTACGTGCCCAACGAGCCGGGCGAGTACAAGCTGACGCTCCAACTGGAGCCCCAGGACGGGGAGACCGTCACCACGAACAACTGGCTG
>CAYSGY010000452.1:0-4544 GCA_964430315.1 uncultured Planctomycetaceae bacterium | reverse complement strand
CGCCAACCGGTTCCGAAGTCTCGGCGTCGTGTTCTGCCAAGGCCGGGGGGACGTTGCCGAGACCGTGAAGAACGTCACGCGTCGCTCGTTTTGGGTGTCGTTCAAGCGGGGAGCGACCGACGATCTGCTGCGGAACATCCGCGCGTGTCCGCATGAGCGGGGGAGGATTCTCGGGCTCTTGACGGTGCAGGCTCCCCGGCCGAAGAGCATTCCGGGCCTGGGCAGTTGTTTCCGGCGACTCGCCGGGATTGTGCCTGGCTCGAAGTTCCTGCCTTTCGAGGAGTTGCTGGACGTCTTGTCGGCTCCTGCGCATGAAGCGGCGGGGCTGTTCGTCGCGGGCGTGGCCGACATGAAGAGCGAGACGCTCGCCTTGACCCGGGGCAACCTTCGGACCGTGGTCGCGCCCTTTTCCATGTTTCAGGCTTCGGGGAAAGGAGTGCGTCCGGATTTCGCCCGCTTAAGCCTTGTCGACTACGGCCACACGGTGCGTCTGGGCAAGTATGAAGCGTCGTCCGATGCGATCCTTTACGAACTCGACCCCGACTATCGGCGCAAGTTGAGGAAGCACCGGCTCGCAGCGGAGAAGACGTTCGGCGCGTCGCTCCGACGGCTACGGATTCAGAAGAGGCTCTCCCGCAGCGACTTCGCTCCGCTGTCATCGAAGACCATCGCTCGGATCGAGCGGAACGAAGTGGAGAAGCCGCACGGGGACACGTTGCGGACCATCGCAGATCGACTCGGCGTGGGACCCGACGAAATCGAATCCTACTGACGTGCCTCGTCCCTGCGATCGGAACGCGGACCGCTTCGTCCCACGGCCTCCATCATTCTGCAAGTTGACGTCAACATTCCAAGGAGTCCGAAATGAACAGTCTGCCCCAGCCCTCGCGGCGGCGATTCTTGGAGGTGTCGGCCGGCGCGGCCGGACTTCTCTTGACCGGCGCGGCAGCCCCCGGTAAGAAATCTGCTCGTCCCAAGCGCGAAGAGGACTCGCCGCTCGTCCTGACCCGGGACGACGGCTACCGGGGGATCTGGTACTACAACCAGCCGCAGAAGGACGAATATGCCTACAAGTACAGCGGCGGGCTGGGCACCTATTGTTCCAGCCACCTGCCGTTTGCGGTCTATGTCCCGGAGGTCCGCAAGACGTTCTTCTGCTATGGCGGCACCACCAAGGACCGCAAGACGCTCCTTCACATGGTCTCCTATTACGACCACGCCACCGGCATGGTGCCGCGGCCCACGATCCTGTTGGACAAACACACGACCGACGCCCACGACAACCCGGTCCTCAGCCTGGATGCGAAAGGGCACCTCTGGATCTTCTCTTCCGCCCACGGCACAGCGAGGCCGGCCTACATCTCGGTGAGCCGGAAGCCCTACGCGATCGACGACTTCGAACGGGTGCTGAAGACCAACTACTCGTATCCGCAAGTGCACTACGTGCCCGGCCAAGGGTTCCTCTTCCTGCACACCCGGTACGGCAAGGGACGGCGGCTCTACCAGATGACCAGCGCCGACGGGCGGACGTGGTCCGAGCCTTCGCTCTACGCCGCGATCGAGCAGGGGCATTATCAAACGAGTTGGCGTTGGGGGAACCGGGTCGGCACGACGTTCAACTTCCATCCCGATCCCCAGGGGCTCAACTGGCGGACCAATCTCTATTACATGCAGACCGACGACTTCGGCCGGACGTGGCACAACGCCGCGGGCCGGCCGATCGAGCTCCCCTTGACCGCGGTGAAGAACGACGCCTTGGTGCACGACTACCAGGTCGAAGGGCTGAAGGTCTACGTCCAGGACGTGGCCTTCGACGCCGAAGGCCGGCCGATCCTCCTCTACATCACCAGCCGGGGCTTCGAGTCGGGCCCGGCGAACGGCCCTCGCCAGTGGTGCATCGCCCGGTGGACCGGCACCCAGTGGCAGATCCGCTGCCCGATCGCCTCGGACAACAACTACGACATGGGCTCGCTCTACGTCGAGAGCGACGGGCTGTGGCGGATCATCGGGCCGACCGAGCACGGCCCGCAGCCGTACAACACCGGCGGCGAGGTGGCGATGTGGACCAGCGCCGATCAGGGCGAGTCCTGGAAGAATGTCCGGCAGCTCACGTCCGGCAGCCGCTACAACCACGGCTACTGCCGCAAGCCGGTCAACGCCCATCCTGAGTTCTACGCCTTCTGGGCCGACGGCCACGCCCGCGAGCCCTCCGACTCGCGGCTCTACTTCTGCAACCAGCAGGGCGACGTGCGCGTGCTGCCCGAACGGATGACCGAGGATTTCGCCCGACCAAAACCGCTCGCCGGACCGGCGACGTCGAAGTGCTGATCGGCACGGCGTTTAGCGCTCCGGGAGCAGTGCCGCAAAGCACTCCCGCAGCATCCTCTCGGGGTAGAGGCAGAAGGCGTATTCACGCCAGGAGAGGATCGTCTCGGCAGCCAGGGCCGAGGCCGTTTCGCTCTGCCGGCGGAGGAGTTCTTGGCGGCGGCCGGACACGAAGGGCTGCAAGGCGGCGTTGATGCGGCGGATCTCCCGCCAGCGCGTCCGGACGTTTCCCGGGCTGGGCGGGGTGGCGATCCAGCGTCGCTTGGCGGCGATGAGGGCGGAGGCTTCGGAGGGATCGACAGGCTGGGAAGCCTGTGCTACGGGGGCGACAGGCTGGGAAGCCTGTGCTACGCCGTCGAGCACGGCGTCGGGGTGGTAGTCGAGGTCGCGGAGTTGCCGGGCGATCTGCCGGGCGGTCTCGGGCGTGACCCGGGGGCGGGCCACGGGCAGGAGCAGCGTCGCGGAGAGGACCAGAAAGCCGGGCGGTTCGAGCCCGAAGAACCGTTCGACAATCGCGTCGGTCACCTGGTCGTACTTCGCCCCGCCGATCCCGTGCAAGAAGAGATCGCCGAGGATGAGCCGGGCGAAGAGCGTCGTCACCAGGGCCCGGGACCGGAGCCGCACGCCCCGTCCGGCCAACGCGAGGATGGCATCCACCGCGCGGTCCGCGTCGCCGTCCGGCCCCAGTTCGATCGGGATTTCCAGGGCGTGCCGGTCGGAGAGCAGAAGTTGACGTCCGCGTCGGCCGACGAAGAGCCGCCGTCGCCTCGGATCCTCGCGCGTCCAAATCCAATAAGGGGCCTCCCACCACGGCTCCTCGACGGCGAGGTCGGGCACGGGGTGCGCGTTGCTGCGAATGCGGTGAATCCGCCGGTACTCGTGGACCACTTCGTTGTAGACGGCCACCAGTCGCGGCAACTCGGCCAGGAGAAACGCCGTGAACCGGGCGAAGGAGGGCAACTGGCACACGCGGCTCTGGGGAATCTCCAGGGTCCGCAGCCCGAGCCGCCGTTCGACCTGGTGCCGCGACTGGGCCAGGCACGCGCCAAGGTTCCCGGTCCACCCGAGCCGGGCCACGGCCCGCGGCCAGTAGTCCCGCACGAGCGGATCAGCAACCAGGCTTGCGATCTGATCGGCGGCCCGCTCTCCGAACGACGAGAAGAGCGTACGGTCCAGGACGCGGCGTTCCTCGAAGGGGACGACGGGGCCGGGCCCGTCGAGCGGGATCGCCGTCGATTGCGGATTGGCGGCCGTCCCGCCCGGCACGCGGACCGCGTGCGATCTCACCGTGTCGCTATCGACCACCAGGTTGACGGCGATCGCCCCGTGGCGCTTCGCCAGGTCGTCGAGCGCGAAGTTCTTGAACCAGACTCCGGGATGGAAGAGCTGCGGCTGATGGCCGGCCAGGAAGACAAGGGGGTCGGGGCTGTGGCCCAGCCGCCCCCGGCTGGGCAGCGCATCCCCGCGTGCCGCAGACGAAGACAGCCCCGCAGGACCCGGCATTGCCGAGGACACCTCAGCCGAATCCCGCACAGCCGGGGGCGGCTGTGCCACAGGGATCTCGGGTGGCGGGTCGAGGTACGTCGCCGTGTATCGTGCGGCCTCCGCCAGCAACTCGTGTCGAGCCTGCTGGGCCAGGGCCGGCAGCGCTACGCCGCCGATATCGACGGCAACCGATCCGCGGAGCCGCCGGTTCGTTTCCACAGCCGCCGCCACGTCGCTCCAGGGAGGCTCGATCAACGCCGTGCGGTCTTCCCGCGGCGCACGGAGCCGGCGGTACGCAAGAGGGTTGCCCCCGCGGGTCATACCCTTTCCTCTCCGCTGGCGGCAGGAGTCCGGGCCGTGCCGCACCGCAGCTTCGCCTTGGCCTTGGCCCGCCGGAGCACCTCGCGGTACACGGCAAGACGGAGGTCGGCGTTGTCGAGCGACCCGCCGAAGGACCGGGCCTCTTCCAAGTAGATCAGCGGCACAGGAATCTCGACGATCTTGAGCCCGAGCGACGCGGCCTGGGCCCAAAGCTCCAGGGGCATGGCGTAGCCCGGCTCCGTGATGTCGAACTTGGCCAGCATCGGCACCCGGTAGGCTTTGAATCCGCAGAAGGCGTCGGTCAAGTGCCAGCCCAGGCAGCGGTTCAACTCCTCGGTGAGGATCCGGTTGATGCGGCGGCGGTCGTCGGGCGGGCGACTGTCGCCGGGGAATCGTTCGAGATAACGGCTGCC
>CAYSGY010000451.1:0-4551 GCA_964430315.1 uncultured Planctomycetaceae bacterium | reverse complement strand
GGCAGGCCAGGAGGAAGACGGCGTCCTCGTCGTCGATGCGGCCCGCCTCCCGATCGCGCTGGTAGTACGGCCAGAGCCATACGTCGAGCTGGCCGCCGGCCCCGTCGCGGTTGTAGGTCCGCGAGGCCATGTTGAACCAGGCGAGCCATTGGCACGCCTCGCGCAAGGTGTGGGGCGGGGCGTCGATCAGGCGGCGGTTCACCTCGGCCATCTCGCGGAGGTTCTCCCGCAATGTCGGATCGCTTTCGCGCACTTCGGCCTCTTCGATGGCCGCCACCGTGCGACGGATCCAGCCCTGGATGCCCTCGATCACGTCCTCTTCCGCCTGGAAGAAGGCGGCCTTCTCCGGGCCGTGCTGGGCCCGGCAGCGGCGGACCTTTTCGAGCAGGCCGCCCCAGCCCAGCTCCAGGCCGATCCGGTAGTCGGAGGCGAAGTGGGCGTCGTTGCCGATACCGTGGATGATCCCGTACTTCTCCTGCTCCGGCCTGAGGTCCGCAAAATCGTACTCCGGCGGCCAGTTGCATTTGCGCATCCGGTTCAACAAGTACATATACCGCCCGGCCAGGGCGTCCATGGGATCGACGTAGACCGGATGGCAATCCATGAGGCTGCGGAAGTTCCTGGACCAGCCTTCCAGCCCGTAGAACGAGCCGTTCGGGTGGTTCGGCGTCGGCTGCCAGGGAAACCCGTCGGGCGGGAGCACGAGGCCGTAGTCGTCCTCGTTCATGTAGCCCACCCTGCGGATCTTCTCTTGAGTCTGGGCTTCCTTCTTGGCCCGCAGATGCCGCAGACGGGCCTCGTAGGTAAGAAGCCCGGGCCCGGTGGTTTGCGCCGAAAGTGTTTGTGTGGCTGTCATCGTTTTGATAAGGAGATCACGTTTTCAAAACGTCCGTAGTTAAGAAATGTCTAAGGGTGTGAGAAAGGGAAAAGAGGGAAAAGGGGAAACTGGGAAAGGAGGTTTCATGGGGATGTTGGCGACCGCAATCAGGAAACATGCTCTTTCCCACTTCTCCCTTTTCCCTCTTTTCCCTTTCTTACACCCGATTCACCGGCCGTTATCCTTAACTTGATGCCTATGGGACAAGCGAAGCGCAGTCCCACCAGGGCTTCTGCAATTTCATTGGTGGGACTGCGCTTCGCTTGTCCCACCCTACGATTTGATCCCATCCTGCATGTCTCCAGGGTCCTCATCGCGCGGCCGGCAGGGGGTGTACCTCGTGATTGACGGGCCAACTCGCGCGGCGATCGTCCTGGTAAAGGCCGATCTTCTCGAACGGGATCCGCTGGAATCCGAGTTTCCAGGCCGGCGAGTCCTCACGGAGTTGAAAATTGCCCGCCGCTTCGTCCACGAATTTTGGGTCTTCGTTGATCAGGTTGCTTTCAAACTTCACGAGCGTCCGGATCTTCGGCGCGATGCCGTCCCACCACGTCGCTTTCGGCTCCTCGCCGTGCTGCACGCGCCGGATGTTCTCCCCGCGCCCGGGCCAGAAGATGTTACATCGCACAACGTTGCCGCGGGGCGATTTTGGATCTTCGTCGAGGAGGTTGACCAGTTGGGGATAGCGGGTGCTGAAGGGCGGCTCCTTGTAGCGGACGCCCGCGATCGTCCCCTTCTCTCGCGCTTCCTTGATGCGTCCGTCGGCGTGGGGGCCGCACCAGCCCAGGGCCCGGGCGTCGATGAAGATGGCCTTGGGGCAATCGACGAAGACGTTGTTCTCGACGATATTGTCGCGTCCGCCGCCGAGGAACACGGGGCGCAGAACCTGGAAAAAGACGTTTCCCCGGACGTCGGCCGAGGAGAAGAGGTCGTCGAGGTAGACGCCGTTGCAGGGGCCGCCGTCCTTGCCGCACAGATGGTGCAGGTAGTTGTAGCGGATCACGTGGCCGCGGAGCGTCCAGCTTCGGCCGGCGTACATCGCGCCGCAATCGTGGGATTCCCGGCAGACGTTGTGGATCTCGTTGTACTCGAAGACGTGGTCGTTGCCGCCGAAGAGGATCGCCGCGTGCGGGGCGTCGTGGATCAGGTTGTGCGAGGCGCGGAGGCCCACGCCGCTCAAGAAGAGCCCGGGCCGATACATGCGGTCCCAGCGGCCAAAACGGTGGATGTGGTTGTTCTCGGCGAAGTGGCCGGCCGGCGTGAGCATCTTCCGGTCGCCGCCCACGAGGTAGACCCCGCCGCCGCCCATCCCTTCCATATCGCAGCCGACGACGCCGTGCCGCTCGCCCCCGAATACGGTGACGGCATGATTCCCCAGGTTGCGGAACGTGCATCCGACGATGCGGCACTCGCGCCCGCCCGTCATGGTGACGGCCGTGCTGCGCGCGGTCTCCATCCGGAGTCCGCGGAGCGTCACGTGCGACGCCTCGGCCAGGGTGAAGAGCCCCGGGGCCATCGACACCTCGACCCGGCCCCGCGCGATCGGTTTCGGCGGCCAGAAGTAGAGAATCCCCGTCTCACGGTCGAGGTACCATTCGCCGGGCACGTCGAGTTCCGTCAGGAGATTGAACCCGCGGAACCACTGGCCCTTGCGGTAGCCGTAGGTGTGATAGGGAGGCACCACGGAGATGGTGTGTTTGTCCGGGTCGAGGGACTCGATCTTGTGACGCTGCTGGGCCCAATCGCGGAACCAATAGCCCTGGACCCAGGCGTCCTTCTCCCCGACCCAGCGCCGGGGGCGATCGCCCTCGTACACGAAACTCCCTTCCTTGCAGCCCTTGACGCCGCGGACGTCGATCTCCGTCCTGCCCAGCACCTCTTCGATCTTGATGAAGCCCTCGTTCGGCCACCGGGCGATTTCCATCGGCTCATCGTCGAAGAAGACCTCCAGGCGGGGCCGGACCTTCTTGCCGGCGCTGGCGTAGGTGCTCCCCATGGCGTCTTCGCCCTGGTGATCGACCCGGGCGAGGTGGAGTTGAATTCGCCAGGCCGCGTCGAGCCCCAGGTCGCCGTACTGCTCGATCCCCAGCGACTTCAGGTCGGCTTGCACCACGTGGCCACGCGCGGCCGGGTCCAGACGCTTCAACACGGCCGGATCGGTCACGGGCCGCCAGCCGGTGACGATCCGTCCGCCGCTGATGCAGACCTTCTCGCCCGGCCGGGCGCGATAGACGATTCCCGCCTCAGGCGTGCCCGAGTCCTCGGCCGAAAGCGTCACGGGCTGGACTAACTCGTAGCGGCCGCCGGCCAATTCCACCGTGACACCGCCGGCGGGCAGGCCTCCCGCAGCCTTGATCTTGCGGATCGCGTCCCGGGCGCCGTCGATCGTGGCCAAGGGCCCGTCGGTGCGTTCGGCATTGGGTTCCGCCAGCGTGCCCGACCAATGGTCGTTCCCGCCCGGGGCTACAAAAACACGCCGTGGCTCGGCGCCGAGCACCGCAGAAGCGGTGAAGGCCAATACCATAATGATCGCTTGTCTCTTTCCCATTTTCCCCCTTTCCCCTTTCCCACACAAGCTTCACCTGGGACGGTTGGAAGCCAGGCCGGCGACCTTGACCTCGAAGCCCGGCCGCCGGGCCGCGGCCGCCAACTCCTCCAGGCGCTGGCGCGACGGCGTCGTGAACGGCTGCTCCGGCGCGGCCAGCCCGAGCGCCTCCCTCTTGCCCGTGCCCAAAGGATGATAGGGCAGAAGCTCGTAGCATGGTACGTTGGAGAGCGAGGCCAGCCAATCGGCGATGGCCGCGATCGCGTCGGGCCGATCGTTGACCCCGACCACAACCGGCGTGCGCACGACGATCGGCACGCCCCGGCGGTCGAGGCGGCGGAGATTGTCGAGCGTATGGCGGTTCGACACGCCGGTCCACGCCCGATGTCCGGCGTCGTCCAGCAGCTTGAGGTCCACGAGCCAAAGGTTCACCAACGGTGCCAGCGGCGTCACGTGCTTCCAGGGCCGGGCGAGGTTCGTTTCCACGGCCGTGTGGATCCCCTCACGCCGGCACTGCTGGAGGATCGCCCTGGCAAATGCGGGCTGCATCAGCGGCTCGCCGCCGGAAAGGGTCATGCCGCCGCCCGACGACGCATAGAACGCCCGATCGGCCAGCACTTCCTCGACCACCTCCTCCGCGGTCTTCGTTTCTCCCACAAGCACAATCGCGTTGGCATAGCACGCCGCGGCGCAGCGGCCGCAGGCCTTGCAGCGCTCGCGGCAAAACACGCGCTGCCCGTCGACGACCGTGCGGGCCTTGTGACGGCACGGCTCCAGGCACGCGCCGCAGCCGAGGCAGCGGTCGGGAAACGTCTGGATTTCCGGCTTCCCGCGATAGGTCTCCGGATTGTGGCACCAGGGGCACCGCATCTGGCAGCCTTTGAAAAAGACCGTGGTGCGAATGCCCGGGCCGTCGTGCAACGAGAACCGCTGGATGTGCGTCACCACGCCGCGGGCGGACAGCGGTTGTTCCGGCCCTTGCGCATCGGTCTTGGAGGGCTGAACGACGGGCACCTCGCGTGCCGTGGGCCGCCTGGGAGTTGCGCCGGCATGGGTCTGGGGTTTGCGCATACGTCAATGGCACGAAGCTTCGATGTTCACGAGTCGCAAGTTTCTCTAGCCCAGGCGT
>CAYSGY010000450.1:0-4556 GCA_964430315.1 uncultured Planctomycetaceae bacterium | reverse complement strand
GTTCTTGGCCCGGCACGGCAGGACCTGGGCCGAGAAATGGCATTCGCCCTGGGCACTCGGCGTTGCGGAACTGCACGATCGCACCCGGCTCTGGTTCCTCCTGATCCTGGCGGCCTATCTGGGTTCGCTGCCCCTCGGTTGGAGGGCCGAGCCGAGAGACACCGTGATGATCGTGGCCCTGGTGCTCCAGGGGGCGATCTGGGGCAGCGCCCTGCTCGGTTTCGTCGTTTCCCAGTACGTGCGGCACCAGATGGAGAGGGACGCTGCCGTCGCGACCACCGTCTCGATGATCGGGTTTCTCGGCAAGCTCGTGCTCTGGTCGCTCGCCCTGCTCCTCATCCTGCAGAACGCCGGCATCGACGTCACGGCCCTGGTCGCCGGCCTCGGGATCGGCGGCATCGCCATCGCCCTGGCCGCGCAGAACGTGCTGGGCGACCTCTTCGCCTCCCTGTCCATTGTGCTCGACAAGCCGTTCGTGCTGGGCGACTTCATTATCGTCGATCAGCACATGGGCACGGTGGAGCACATCGGGGTGAAGACCACGCGCCTGCGCAGCCTTTCCGGCGAGCAGTTGATCTTCTCCAACGCCGACCTGCTCAAGAGCCGGATCCGCAACTACAAACGCATGCGGGAACGCCGCGTCGTGTTCACGGTCGGCGTCACGTACCAGACGCCCCTGGAGAAGCTCTCCGCCCTGCCGGCGGCGCTGGGCGACATCGTGCGGGCCCAGGGGCGGGTCCGCCTGGACCGGGCCCACTTCAAGTCCTTCGGCGACTCCGCCCTGATCTTCGAGGTCGTCTACTACGTGCTCGATCCCGACTACCTTGTCTCCATGGACGTGCAGCAGGCCATCAACCTCGCGCTGGTCGAGCACTTCCAACGTCAAGGGATCGAGTTCGCCTACCCGACCCAGACGATCTACCTGGGGAAGTAGGCTCCACTCCGAGCGGCAGGCGCGTCACATCGCGGCGTGGGCGGCCAGGGGGGCGGAAACAACCTCCAGCTCGTTGTGAATCTCCTGAATCCCGTCGATACGCCGGACAGCCTCCTGCGCCATCTGCTTCTGGAAATACGACCGGACCACTCCGCGGAGCGTGACGCGGCCATGGTCGGTCTCGAAACGGAGTTGGCGGCCTGCCAGGTAGGGGTTTCTCTCCAACGCGGTCAGCACACGGTCGTTCAGCCTTATCATCTCGATCATGGCGTCCCCAGGTGTGGGTCGAAGGTCGGGTGGGCCGTTCCTACCTCTCGAATCGGCAATCTGCGGAGGGTGGGTCGACAAAACGCCCGGCGGAAGATGTACGTTCTTCGGTAAGAGGTCCGCTCGTAGCGATCGTGCCGGTCTCACGCCGCAAATCGCTTCCCGAGACTTCCGAAGTCCTAAAGGAATCATCCGGGTCAGCCGGCTCGGCGGGAGCCTCGCCCTCCCGGCGTGGCCTCCGGACCTGGCGGGCCACGGTTGACTTGCGTCCCCCACCGCCCGAAGATGGACGGCGCCCTGGCCGCGTGGAGCGGACAACCCATCCAAGGTGGAGGAGCAACGCCATGCCGCTGCGACGAACCGTCCTATCCCTCGTCCTGTTTGCCCTTGCGACGTCCGCCGTTGCGGAGCCGTTGACGTTGGCGCCGGACAAACGGCCTGCGTGGCTCTCCCGCGACGGGATCGTGATGGCCGGGAGTTGGGAGCCGCTGGTCTTCCGGGTGCGGCGCGACGGCGCCGGCTACACGCCCACGCCCGAGCAGCGGGCCGGCTACCAACGGGAGCATAGCCCGGAAATGATCGCCCAGCTCAAGGCCCTGGGCGTGAATTTCGTGATGATGCACTGCTACAAGGGCGCCGGGCTGGAAGCGGAACGCGAGAGCATGGCCGACGCGGTCGCGTTCTCGAAGCTCTGTCACGAGGCCGGGATGCGGGTCGGCGTCTACAACTTCAGCGGGGCATTCCTGTGGGAGCCGTTCTTCAAGGAGAACCCGAAGGCCGTCGACTGGGTCGTGCGAGGCGCCGGCGGCAAGCCGGTCACCTACGGCGCGGCCGCCTATCGCTACTACTGGAACCGCAACCACCCGGATGCGGAGGCGTTCTACCGCAACCTCGTGCGATTCTCGGTCGAGGAGATCCGCACCGACCTGGTCCACTTGGACAACTACGTGGTCGGCCCGGGCTTCGACGCCAACTCCGTCGCCCGCTTCCGCGAGTATCTCCGCGCGACCTTCTCGGCCAGGCAGCTCAAGGAGATGGGCATCGCCGATCCGGCCGCCGCGCAGCCGCCGTCGCCCGGTTCCCCGCCGCTGCTGGTTCGGGCCTGGCTCGATTTCTGCTCGCGGTCGCTTGCCGAGTCGTACTGGGCGATGAGCCGTTACGCCCGGTCCCTTCGGCCCGACGTCCTCATGGAGTGCAATCCCGGCGGGGTGGGCGGGGCGATCCGGGCGCCCGTGGACCACGGGCGGCTCTTGCAGGGCGGCGAGGCGTATTGGGTGGAGAGCGGCCGGGTCGGATACCGCGACGGGCGGCTGGTGTCCCGCATCCGGAACTACAAGGCAGGCCGCGCCCTGGAGAACATCACCTTCGACTACACCCTCACCCCGCTGGAAATGGCCGAGTCGATGGCCTTCAACTTCGATTGCCTGGGCTGCATCGGCTGGTTCGAGTACGGCAAGATCGTCTCCATGCCTGGCGAGACCGGCCCCTTCTCGCCGCTCCTGACGCCGTACATCCGTTTCTTTCACAAGCGGCGCGACCTGCTCCGCGACGCCCGCGTCGTGGCCGACGTGGCCGTGCTGAGGAGTTTCCCGTCGCAGGTCTTCGGCGGACCCACGTTCTCCCAGCTCACCTCCCGGGCCGAGAACCTCCTGATCGAGAACCGTGGGTGCTTCCAGATCGTCTACGACCACCAGCTCGCCGACCTTGCGCGCTACCGGGCCCTGGTGCTGGCGGGGTGTGTGGCCATGAGCGACGAGCAGGTTGCGCGGGTCCGCAAGTATGTGGCGGCCGGCGGAAGGCTCTGCGTGAGCGGACCGCTGGCGACCCACGACGGCTGGATGATGCCGCGCGACAAGCCGGCCCTCGACGATCTGCCTGCCGCCGCGGTCGTGCGGGTTGCCGAGGGCGACGACTGGCTACAAGCGATCCGGCAGGCGTGCGGCGAGACGTGTTCGCTGGAAATCCGAATCCAACCGGGGGACGCATCCGCCAAGCCGCTGGCGGGCCTGTGCGCGGAACTCACCGAGCAGCCGGGCCGCCGGCTGGTCCACCTCGTCAACTACCGCGAGGACTCCCCGATTCGCGACGTGGCCGTGACGCTCCGCGTGCCGCGCGACTGCCGGCCCCAACGCGTCGCGCTGGCCAGCCCCGACCGCGAGAGCGACCGCAGCGTCCCGTTCGAGGCCGCTCCGGGCGTCGTCCGCTTCACCGTGCCCGAGATCCGCACCTACGAAATCGCCGCGGTGGAACTCGCCCGGCCTGAGCCGTGACTATTCATCACCTCGTAGTGCTCGACGCGTCCGAGTCTTGCCAGCATCGATCCGTCGCGCTAGGATAAGGAGGAACTGACCTGCGAGGAGATGCGACCCTATGAATGCTACCCTGAAAGCGGTTTTCCGGAACGGCGTATTCGTCCCGGAGACGGCGTGCCAGTTGCCCGAGAACTCGGAAGTGGAAGTGATCGTCCAGGGCCCTGTCGTCATCCCGGCAAGCGTCACGGACGCCCAGGAGCGAACGCGGATACGAAAACGCGTCGTTGAACGAATGCGGCAGAACCCCATCCCCGCCGACGCGCCGCGTTTTTCCCGCGAACAGCTTCATGAACGCCCTTGACACCAACATCCTCGTCTATGCGCACGACGCGCGCGATCCTCGGAAGCAAGCGATTGCCGGATCGCTTGTGGAGGATCTCGACGACGGCGCCCTGTTGTGGCAGGTCGCCTGTGAGTTCTTAGCCGCGAGTAGGAAGTTGGAGTCCTTCGGATACGGTCTGGCACAGGCATGGCAGGATATCCAGGACTTGCACCTTGTCTGGAAGACGATCTTGCCCGGCTGGAACACGTTGGCTCGGGCCCAATCGTTGTGCCAGCGTCACAGCATCTCGCACTGGGACGCGCTCTTGCTCAGCGCCTGCCAAGAGGCGGGCATCGCG
This sequence comes from uncultured Planctomycetaceae bacterium, assembly GCA_964430315.1. GTDB lineage: Bacteria > Planctomycetota > Planctomycetia > Pirellulales > Thermoguttaceae > CALFBP01. The sequence goes on along the minus strand of CAYSGY010000450.1, from coordinate 423 downwards.
CGATTGTACTCCGAAGACCTCGAACCACACGATGGTTTGGATGGGCTCGAAATCGTCAACCCTTTCCGGGCCCGCTAATGGATTCTGCTCGGAGAACGACCCGTGGGGCAAATCCCCGGGCCTTCCGGGCGAATAGACGTGTGGTCGGGGAGGCCAGCCGATGTCGGTTTTGTTCCGTTGTTCAGGGTGCGGCAAGGAGTACCGAGTCCGGGAAGAGATGGCCGGGAGGCGAGCCACGTGCCGTTGCGGGGCCACGACCCGCGTGCCTTCGGAGCGCATGCAGGAGGGGCAGACGGGCGAGGAGGACGAGTTCCTCGAGGATTGGGTTGCAACGGCGTTCCGGACGCCGCCGACCGATCCGCCCGTCGAGCCGGAGCCGCCCGCCCGCACGAGTTCGTAGAGGCAAGAGACCGTCCCGCCCGC
>CAYSGY010000449.1:0-4612 GCA_964430315.1 uncultured Planctomycetaceae bacterium | reverse complement strand
CGCGGTATAATCGTTCCCACGTGGGACAATCCCGACACACCACGTCCGGGTCATCCTCGTGGCAGTGTCGGGGGCAAATGGATTTGCCAACCTGTGTCTTGGATGTGAAATGGATTTTGCGCATCTTGCCACACAGGAGCCGACGGTGTCGTTTTCTTCGTCGCTCGATGCCAAAGAACTGGTCCGGCAGGCGACCGACATCGTCGATCTGGTGGGCGCCAGCATCTCGTTGCGCCGCCAGGGTCGCAACTTCGTCGGCCTTTGCCCCTGGCACGACGACACCCGGCCCAGCCTCCAGGTGAATCCCGAGCGCCAGTCGTTCAAGTGCTGGGTCTGTGATATTGGGGGGATGTCTTCAGCTTCGTCATGAAGATGGACGGCGTGAGTTTCCCCGAGGCCCTGGCATTGCTGGCAGATCGAGCGGGAATCCCCCTCCAGCAGCATAAGCAAGGTGGCGGAAACGTCCCGGGCGGCCCGTCGGACAAACGCCATCTCTACCAAGCGATGGCCTGGGCGGAAGAGGAGTTCCACAAGTGCCTCCTCCGCGAGCCCGAGGCGGAGGTCGGACGGCGGTACTTCCAACAGCGAGGCATCACCGCCGAGAGCATAAGGAAATTCCACCTGGGGTTCGCCCCCAACCGTTGGGACTGGATCCAAGGGAGGGCCGCGGCCGCAGGCGTCAAGTCGAAGTCCCTGGAGGCAGTCGGCCTGATCATCCCCTCGGAAAGCGGAAGACCCTACGACCGATTCCGCGGACGGGTGCTCTTCTCGATCCGCGACCTCCAGGACCGCCCGGTCGGCTTGGGGGGACGGGTCTTGCCGGAGTCGGGATCGACCAGCCCTGCCAAGTACATCAATTCCCCCGAAACCCCGCTGTTTTCCAAGAGCAGCCTGCTTTACGGCCTCGACGTGGCCCGGGACCCCATCCGCAAGAGCCGAACCGCTCTGGTGATGGAGGGCTACACCGATTGCATCGTGGCCCACCAGTATGGGTTTGACAGTGCGGTAGCCGTGTTGGGCACGGCGTTGGGAAGCAAGCACATCCAGATCCTCAAGCGGTTCGCCGAACAGATCGTCTTGATTCTCGATGGCGACGAGGCGGGCCAGAAGCGGACCAACGAGGTTTTGGAGTTGTTCGTGGCGGAGAACGTCGATCTGCGGATCGTCACCCTGCCCGACGACCTCGATCCGTGCGATTTCCTCCAGGCCCGCGGCGCCGATGCCTTTCGCGAAGTCCTCGCAACCGGGGCGGTCGACGCCTTGGAGCACGCCTTTCGGATCGCCACCCGGGGAGTGGATCTCCGACGAGATGTCCATGCCGCCAGCAATGCGTTGGAGCGGCTTTTGGGCATCGTGGCCAAGGCGCCCCGGCTCGGCGCCGACACGACGCGCGACGACCGCTTCCGCGAGGAGAAGATCCTGCAGCGCCTCGCGGCGAGTTTTGAAGTGCCCGAGCAGACGGTGCGCGAACGGCTTACGGTGATGCGGCGTCAAGGAGAGCGGCACGGCCCGTCGCCGAGGCCTCGGAAGCCGGCGGCGGCCCCGGCGACGATCGGGAAGGTCGATCCGTGCGAACGCGAGCTTCTGGAGTTGCTGCTGCGTTTTCCGGAGTGCGCCGCCGAGGCCCGGGCCGCGATCGACGCCCGGCAGATCGGCTCGCCGGCGTGCCGTTACGTCTACGCGGAATGCTGCCGAATGGCGGAGGCCGGCGAGACGCCGACCTTCGAGCGGCTGATGTTGGAGTTCGACGACCCGGCCCTGAAGAGCCTGCTGGTCGAACTCGATGAGAGCGGGGCGGCCAAAAACATCGCCGACCCCGCGGCCCTCCTGGCCGAGCTTGCCGGGAGTTTTCGACGCCGAGAAGCCAGCAAGGACCTGTCCGGCAGGGCGGGCATGCTGCGCCAAGGTCGCTTGGGCGAGCACGAGGAGCTCGGGCTGCTTGAGCAGATCGTCGAACAGGAGCGAGTCCGCCGCGGCATTCCCGCGCCCAAGGATGGGTAGCACCGAGGCGGACGGATCGGGGCCGGAAACCGCAACCCGCGGCGAGGGCCGGCCTCCGACGAGGATTTCGTTTCACCGGGCGCCATGAGGGCGTCAAAGGAGTATTGCGGTGGAGCACTTGGACAAGGAACTGGAGGCGCTGGTCGCCAAGGGCAAGACCCAGGGGTACCTGACCTACGACGAAGTCGCCCATTACCTGCCCGACCAGGCCGTCGACCCGGAAAAACTGGATTCGCTGCTGATCGCCCTGGACGAACAGCGCATCGAACTGTTGAACGCGCCGCCCGAGCCCGAATTCTACGAGGCGGGTACGGGCGAGCAGGGAGCCGAGGGGAACGGAGCCCGGCACGGCGAGCCGGGCGTCGAAGGCCGGCCCGAATTGCGGCTCGTCCTGCCCGACGAGCCCCCGGCCAAGTGGTCGAGCGATCCCATCCGCCTCTATCTCAGCCAGATGGCGGAGATCCCGCTCCTGACGCGGGAACGCGAAATCGGCCTCGCCAAGAAGATCGAAGTCGCACGCAAACGCTTTCGCCGCACGGTGGTGGGATGCAACCTGGCCCTGCGGGCCACCGTCGCCACGCTCACCAAGGTCCACAACGGCGTGCTGCCGTTCGACCGCACCGTGAAGGTCTCGCTCACCGAGCGGCTCACCAAGGAGCAGATCCTCGCGCGCATGCCGCATAACCTGCGGACCCTGACGCACCTGCTGGACGAAAACAAACGCGATTTCCTCCGTCTGATCAGCAAGCGGACCTCGCCTGAGGAACGCGCGGAGGCCCGAAAACGTTTCATCCGCTGCCGGTGCAAGATGCTGTCCCTGGTCGAGGAGCTCAGTCTCCGCACGCGGCGCGTCCAGGCCATGATGCGTCAGATGGAGGAAATCGTCCAACGCATGGCCCATCTGCGCCGGGAAATCGCCAAGCTCGCCGATCGACCGGACGCCAGGCCCCGGCGGTCCCAGTTCCGCCGCGAACTCCGCGACCTGCTGATGCTCGTTCAGGAGAGCCCTCGCGGCCTGGAAAACCGTTGCAGCAAGATGCGGGCCCAATATCGCGACTACGAAGAGGCGAAGCGGGAACTCTCCGGCGGGAACTTGCGACTGGTCGTCTCGATCGCCAAGAAGTACCGCAATCGGGGGCTGAGCTTCCTCGATCTGATCCAGGAGGGGAACACCGGGTTGATGCGGGCGGTCGACAAATACGAGTATCGCCGCGGCTACAAGTTCTCGACCTACGCCACCTGGTGGATCCGGCAGGCCATCACTCGGGCCATCGCCGACCAGGCCCGGACCATCCGCATCCCCGTCCACATGATCGACGTCCTCAGCAAATTACGGAATACCTCGAAAAGGCTCTTGCAAGAACTCGGTCGAGAACCGACAACAGAGGAAACCGCTTCCGCGGCCGAGTTGAGCATCGAAGAGACCCGCAGGGTCTTGAGCATCGGGCGCCATCCGGTAAGTCTCGACCGTCCGGTTGGGGAGAGTGAAGATAGCTGTTTCGGGGAGTTCATCGAAGACAATGGCATCGACCGGCCCGATAGGGCTGCCTCCAACGAAATGCTCCGCGAACGGATCGAGGGGTTGCTCAAGACCCTCACCTATCGCGAGAGGGAGATCATACGCCTCCGCTATGGCCTTGGAGACGGATACAACTACACCCTGGAGGAGGTCGGGCGCATCTTCAAGGTCACGCGGGAGCGGGTCCGCCAGATCGAAGCCAAGGCGGTCCGCAAGCTCCAGCACCCGGTGCGCAGCCAGCAGCTCGCAGGATTCCTCGAGCGGATCGCCGGTTGACGGGCACCGTCAGGTCGCCCGTCCGCAGGCTGACGCGACAAGTCCAGCCGCTGACCTTCCGGTCGGCGGCTTTTTTTGTTTACCCGTCCCCCCGAATTGCCATGCCAACTGAAACGAGTTTAGCGACCGACGCCCTCCGCAGGCTCCACGCCATTTATGAACGACTGCGGGACCTTCAAGGACGGCTGGACCGAGGGCCGCGCATCTCGCAGGCCCATGAAACCAACTTGGCACGCGTCGAGGCCCAACTGGCCGAGATCCGGGCGAAAGCCAAGGAAATGCGAGTCAAGACCGACGAGAAACAGCTCTTGCTGAAGACCGGCGAGGCGAACGTCCAGCGGCGGCGCCAGCAGTTGCGCGAGGCCAAGGACAACCGCGAGTACCAGGCCCTGGTCGAGCAGATCCATGCCGACGAGATGGCCAACAGCGTGTTGGAAGACGAGATCCTCGAGTCGATGGAGAGGCTCGATCAAGCCCTCGCCAAGGTCAAACAGGCGGAGGAGGCCTTGGCCAAGGCCCGCGAAGACGCGGGCAAGAATACCCGGGACTGGGAAGCGGAGGCCCCCACCATCCGCACGGACCTCCAGGGGCTGAAAGCGGAGTTGCAGCAGGTCGAAGCCGACCTTCCCGGCGACTTCCGCGACTTGTATCGCCGACTCATCGGCGCCAAGGGCGGGGACGCCCTGGCCGAGGTTCGCGGCGAGTACTGCGGCGGCTGCAACCAGCACGTCCCCCTGAACATGATCAACGGCATCCTGCTCGGCAAGCCGCTCTGCTGCAAGTCCTGCGGCCGCCTGCTCTACGTCGAGCGGGATG
>CAYSGY010000448.1:0-4685 GCA_964430315.1 uncultured Planctomycetaceae bacterium | reverse complement strand
CACGCGGTCAGCACGCGCTCGCCGAGCTTGTCGTCGACGGCGAGGATTCCGACCGGTTTGGGCAGGGTCCGCAGCCAGCGGACCAGCGGTTCCATGCGCGACTCGCCTTCCGCAACGCCCTGCGAGAAGGCCCGCAGCCGATGGCCCCGGCGTGCCAGGGCAGCCGCCAGCGCCGTCTCCCGCTGGGCCGAGGCGGCCCGGCCTCGCACCCCGCAGTAGCCGAACTGGGTCAGACCGAGGCCCGAGAGGTGCTCCGCGGCCAACTCGCCCACGGCGTCGCTATCCAGAGTCGTTCGCAACGGGACCTCGACCTCCGAGAGCGCCGTGTCGGCCAGGGGCGCCTCCAGACGCCGCGCCGCCTCGATCAGCCACCGGTCGGCGATGTAGGTAAGGATCCCCTGGGGACGGAGCCGCACAACCTCCCGGGCCGCCTCGCGCCCGCCGCGGCGGACCAGCATCATGCGCCACGCCTGCCGGCGGGCGTACTGGGCCACGCCGTACAGCCGCTTGCGTCCCGCCCCGTCGCGCGTGTCGATGCAGACGGCCACGGTGCGGGGCGTCGATGCCTTCTTGTGCATGGCTCTCCCGGACAGGAAAAGGTGTGTCCAAAAATGGTATCCAGATTTCAAGATAAGTCATTCCCGGCCGCCGTGTCAATCGGCTAGCATGGTAGGGCAGGCTTCCAGCCTGCCGAGCCACCTGCCAGGCGGGAAGCCTGATAATCTAGTTGCCAGGCGGGAAGCCTGGGCTACGGAAAGGAGACTGCCGATGCACTGCCTCGCAACTGCTTGCCTGCTGGCCGTCCTCTCGCCGACGTTGGCGCCGGCCGCGTCTGCCGCCTTCGAACTAAAGACCTCGCAGGCGTGCCTGCTGGTCGACCGGGAGGGCCGCGTGGCGCTCAAGCCCAAGGACGCCGCATGCCCGGCGCCGGCCCCGTTCCGCACGCCGCTTTGGGTCATCACGCTGGCGGAGGGGACCAACGCCTTCCGGCCCGGCCCGAAGGTCTTGACGAGTCTGGCGGCGCCGCCGCAAGTTTCGCCCACGGCAGGTGGCGTTCGCATCCTCTATGACGGAATTCGCCACGGCGACAAGACCTTCGACATCCGGCTCGACCTGAGCATCACGGTCGCCGACGACGAATTCCGCTTCGGCGGGACGATCGTCAACAAGACGAAGGACCGGATCGTCACGGAGTGGAAGTACCCGGTCTTGCTGGGGATCGCGGGGAAACGGGACGCCGGTCCGCCGGTCGCTCCCGCCGTGTTCTGGCCCGACGGGTTGGGGCGCCGCTTCCTCACGCCCGAGTCCTTCGGCCCGCGCCGGACGTTCGCTTACCCCGGCGGCCGCGGCACGATGCAGTGGCTGGCCTTCACGCACGGCGCGACCGGACTCTATTTCGGATGCCACGATCCGAAGTGCAGCACGAAGACCTTTGCGGTAGCGCGGAGCAGCGTGGGCGGGGCCGGGTACGACGTGTCGCTGGAGCACCGTCCCTACTGCGTTCCCGGCGAACAATGGGAGGGCCCGGCCGCGGTCGCCATGCCTTTCGCCGGTTCCTGGCACGTGGCCGCGACCCGTTATCGCCGCTGGGTCGATTCGTGGCTCGATCCGCTGCCGAAACCCAAGTGGGCGCAGGACAGCACCGGCTGGTTCCTGGTGATCTTGAAACAGCAGAACGGCGACCGGATGTGGGACTACCGGTCGTTGGACCGCCTGGCCGATCTGGCCGAACAGCGGGGGCTCGATACCCTGGGCCTCTTCGGATGGGCCCAGGGCGGCCACGACCGCTCCTACCCCGACTACATTCCCGACCCGGCCATGGGCGGGCCCGAGGTCCTCAAGGAGTCGATCCGGAAGGTCCGCTCCCGCGGCAAGCACGTCATCCTCTACGCCAACGGGCAGTTGATCGACTCGGCGACCGAGTTCTATCGGCTTCAGGGCGTGGAGAGCATCGTCAGCGATCGGAAGGGGAACCCCGTCACCCAGATGTACCACAAGTTCAAGGCCACCTCGACGCCGATCTTCGTGACCGCCTGCACCGCGGCCCCCGTCTGGCGCCAGCGCATGCTCCAGCTTGCGCAACAGGCCCATGCCCTGGGCGCGAACGGGATCTTGTTCGACCAGTTGGGCGTCATGGAGCCCTTCGACTGCTTCACCGAGTCCCATGGCCACAAGACGCCCGCGACCAGTTTCGCCGAAGGGCGCCTGGAGTTGATCCGCGGGATCGCCCGGCAGATGCGCAAGCTCGACCCCGAGTTCATTCTCATGACGGAAGGCGTCATTGACTTCGAGCAGGCCGATATCCCCTACTTCCACGGATGCGGGACCGGCTTCGGGTATTCCGAACCGGGGCCGTCGGAAACGGCGTTTCCCGAACTATTCCGGTACACGTTTCCGACCTTCACGGCCACGCAGCGGATCCCGAATCCGTTCCTGACGAGGAACTACGCGAACTTCGCCTGCGTGTACGGCCTACGGTTCGAGATCGAGAGCCGATACCCGGCCGACGTCCGGTACCTGACCACGGACCGGATCCCGGCTCCGAGCGAGTATGCCGACTGCAATTCGCCGCCCGACGTGGCCCTCCTGCAAACGGTCCCGTGCAAGGAGTCGGCCGAGTCCATGCGCCAGGTCGCCGCGCTCCGTGAGAAGCACGCCGAGTTGCTGCTGCGTGGACGGTTCCTCGACGTCGAGGGAGTGACCGTGGAAGGGGCGGGAGTGGTGGGCAAGGCGTTCCAGGCGGACGATCGGATCGGCGTGGTCCTGTGGAACCCGACCGGCGAGCCTCGCCCGGCCAAGGTCTCGGTCGCCGGTCATGCGTTCTCGGCCGCGTACGCCCCGGGCGTTGAGGGCGTCGTCGATCGCGAGGACCCGATCGCTCCCGAGTCGATCCGGCTCATGGTTTGGAAGAAGCAATAGGAGGAGTCCACGATGCGTTTCTCCGACAAGGTGGTCCTGGTCACCGGCGCGAGCCGGAACACGGGCCTGGGCATCGCCGCACGCTTTGCCGCCGAAGGGGCCACGGTGCTGGTCAACGGCTCCACGCCCGAGGGAGTTGCCCGGGCAATGGAGCAGCTCCGGTCGCGGGGCCACGAGCGGCTCATCGCGGCCCCGGCCGACCTGGGCGACGCGGCCGCGGTCGAAGCCCTTTTTGCCCACATCCGGCAAGGGCCCGGCCGGCTCGACGTCCTGGTGAACAATGCCGTGATCCAGGGGATCGGGCCGTCGCTGGAAGACACGCCGCTGGAGTTGTTCGAGAGAGTCATCCGGGTGAACCTGGTGGGCGTGTTCCACGTGTCGCGCGAGGCGGCGAAGATGATGATCGCCCAGGGGGGCGGGGTTATTGTGAACATCGGCTCCAACGTCTCGACCCGCGCGATCCGCAAGCGGAGCGCCTACGTGGCCAGCAAGGGCGGCATCGACGCGCTGACGCGCGCCATGGCGGTCGATCTCGGGCCGCGCGGAATCCGCGTGAACACCGTGGCCCCCGGATACATTCACACCGAGCGATGGGACGTCCTTTCGGAGCAGGACACGCGGCGCCGCCGGACGAACGTGCCGCTCGGCAAGGAGGCCTCGGCCGACGAAGTGGCATCGGCCGTCCTGTTCCTGGCCTCCGACGAGGCGTCGAACATCCACGGTGCCCGCCTCGTGGTCGACGGCGGCTGCTCCGCCCAGCACATGCCTTGCGATGTGGATGTGTGAGTTCCCGTAGCCCAGGCTTCCAGCCTGTACGAAGTAGCCCAGGCTTCCAGCCTGTACGAAGTAGCCCAGGCTTCCAGCCTGTCACAGAAAGGCCGGAATGGCTCAAATGAGCCCCTTGGAGGAATCGGGTGGCATGCTCTCACCACGCGAAGCGTGGGATGAGCATGGGAACGGTATCACGCTTTCCATGCCGACCCTCGGCTTCGCCGAGTGACGGCATGCCACCCATCGTGTGAATACGGCAGACATTCTTTCACGGAGAGTTTTGTTCCGGCAATCAACCATGCACGACCTGCCAGACCAGACTCTGACGCACGACAGACCGCACCGGTGGCACCGTTGGTACCGGTGGGAGTTGCTCGCGCTGCTCTGTGCGGCCTTCTTCCTGCACCAGGGGGACCGCGCGATCTACGGCGTGGTGCTCTCCTCGATCCGGGCCGACCTGGGGCTCACCGATTCGCAGTTGGGCATGGTCGCCTTCTCGCTCTTCCTCACCCTCGCGTTGATGATGCCGGTGGCGGGCTATGTGGGCGACGTGTTCAACCGGAAATGGATCATCATCGGCAGCGTCATTTTCTGGAGCGGCGCTACCATGATCACCGGGATGGCCGGCGGGGTGGTCGGGCTGATCCTGTTCCGCAGCGTGGCCACCGCGGGCGGGGAATCGTTCTACTCCCCGTCTGCGTATCCCCTGTTGGCGAGCTTTCACCTGAAGACCCGGGCCTTTGCCCTGTCGGTCCATCAGTCGGCCCTCTACCTGGGCGTGATGACGAGCGGATTCCTGGGAGGCGCCATCGCCGAAGCCTGGGGGTGGCGGGCGGCCTTCTACCTGTTCGGCGGCGCGGGCATCGCGCTGGGGCTCCTCCTGGCCGTGAGGCTCAAGGACGCCCCCCGCGAGCCGGCCTCCCCGGACGGAGCCCCACCAGCCCGGGTCGGAGCGGTCGAGGCCCTCGGGGTGATCTTCCGCACCCCGACGGCGC
>CAYSGY010000447.1:0-4698 GCA_964430315.1 uncultured Planctomycetaceae bacterium | reverse complement strand
CAAGACCGGACACCCACTCACCCTTCCCGTTCAACCGGCCTTTCACCTTCCCAGGTTAGTGATAGTGTCAGGAATACCTTCATGCTCTTTCGCCTACACCGCTTCGTTCACAAGCTGGATCTTCATGAAGCGGCAGAAGCGTTCGAGGTCCTTCACGATGTCGCCGTAGCAGGTCACGCGGTGCAGGCCGTGGGACCAGTTCTTCCAGAGCTTCTCGGCGTCGCCGTCGAGCTTCACGGTGATCTTGCTGCGGCAGCCGCGTTCCGTGTCGGGCGAGTCGGTCACGGTGCCGGTGAAGTAGAGCATCAGGTCGGGGCTCGCCAACTGGACTTGCGTCACCTTCGGGCCCACCGGGAAGAAGACCTGCGGCACCACGCCTTCCTGCCGCTCCATGACCGTGCGGATCTTGTAGCGGGCGGGCGGCTTGTCGGGCCCCTCCATCTTCACCGTGCCCAGGCAGTGGGCCAGGATGATGCTGTTGGTCGATTCGTCCATCGTGGGATCGCTGATGAAGCCCGGGCGCCCGGCCAGGCCCTGGAAAATGATGTGGGTCATCGCGCTGCGGAGGTCCGACTCGCAGATCCCGCCGTAGCCCCTATTGTTCAGCCGCGAGAAGCCGATGCACGGGTAGGCGGGCAGCTTGATCGTCTTGTCCCACATGGTGCCGTAGCAATCGACGGTCATCACCGTGGCGTCTTCCTCGTCGAGCAGGTTCTCGAACGCCAGGGCCAGCTTGCACGCCTTGACCACTTCGTCCTGGGTGGGCTCGACCACCTGGACGGCGCCGGCGATCCAGCGCTGGGCCTCGGCCTGGGCCGCGTCGTCCTTGACGGCCCGGTACGCCTCCTCCACCCGCTGAAGCGTGATCTGCTTGATCTCCGTGCCAAACTTCGCCTTGACTTCGGCGGCGTATTGACCGGGCAGACGGGTCGTGACGTCGAGGATCTTGGCCTCCCGCAGGTGATGGATCGCCCGGAACGGCCGGATCGCCGCCGCCAGTTGGTTCAAATCGCTGGTCAGCAGGCACTCCAGCAGGGCTCCCTCCGGCTTCTTCAGGACGGCCCCGAGGCTCGCCCATTCATGGCCCGAGTAGGGAATGGCGAAGATGATCGTCGGCCGGCCGGCCTTGAGGATTTCCTGAAAGACCGACCAGACGCCGATGTTCAAGTGGATCACGAGGATGCCGTCGGCGGTCTTCAGCGTCTCTTTCATCGCCTCGACCTGCTTGGGCGACGTGACCATCTGGTCGACGACGAACTCGACGTCGGCGAACTCGCTCTTCATGGATTCCATCGCCGACTTGTACGTGCGGATCTCGGCTGCCAGGTCCATTTTCGGATTGGGCCAGGGGCCCCCTTCCGTGGCGACGAAGAGCCGGGCCACCTTCACCTTGGAACGCCGGCAGCCCGGGCTGAGGAGCTTCGTCGCGTGCGGAGCCGGCGCGGCCGCCAGCAGGCCCGCCCCTCCGAATCCCAACGCGGTCCCCGCCAACGACAGTTGCAGAAACTCCCTTCGCTTGACCGGCTGACCCATGATGACCTCCTCGTCGGTTCGACGATCTTGCGGAACGCAACCCCGAAAGTCCCCCAGCAACATAGCCGTTCCAGCAACGGAAGCAAGTCCGCTGCCGCCCGAATCCATGAACTCGCGACCCTCGTGTGAGTATTGGGCGACTGGACTCCGTTATCGCTCCCAAGGTTCGCTGTGGCCGATCCCAGAAGCACACGCGAACGACTTCGGCGAAAATGACCGTCATTCGACCATTCGATTTCGTGCCAAGGAACGGCGTTTCAGTCAGTCCACGAAAAAGGGTTCATCCGCCTGAAGCGTACCTGGGGGCGCTGCCCCCAGACCCCCGGGGTTTTCGGAGGCATAAGTCGGTGTCCAACGGGGATCCAAGAAAACGGCCCCTGGTGACAAGAGCCATCAGGGGCCTGACGCGCCATTGGCGCACCGGAGCCTGGATATCCCTTGTCTCACTTGCGTCGTGAGCAGAGCCTGACTCCGTTTCTCCAGGCGGTTGTCGTATAACCCCTTGGAGAAGCCAGAAGTAACTACCATTGGACACCGGACTTATGCCTTGAAAACCCCGGGCCGAAGGCCTGCGCACCCTTCAGTTCACCCCAGGATCGCACTCCCTTCCCCCTGGAAGTGCATGTCCAGTCGTGTAGAAGTCTGGGCCGCCTCCCGTTCTAGATAGTGGGGAGGCTCTCGCGGGAGGATTGGCCCTCTTCGCATGACCTCGAGCCGCAGCCGAAGTTGGTGCAGTCTGGGAATCGGAGTCAACACGGCCCCGAGTCTCGTGGATTTCGGCTGTCGCACGCATGGGTGAATCCGCACCCTCAACAAGGGCGGTAGTTCCAAGGGAGGCGGCCTTGCGCCGTCGGTTTCAAAGGCGATTCCATGAGAAAAGTGGTCTTGGCTCTCATCCTTCTTGGTGGTGCGGCGGGTGGCGCGGCGTACTACTCGACCCATGTGGCCGCCGACTCCGGAGTGACGTTTCGCACCGCGACGGTCAAACGCGGGGATCTCCTCGCGACGATCAGCGCCACGGGAACGCTGGAGCCAGAGGAAGTGGTCGACGTGGGGGCCCAGGTAGCTGGGCTCATTCTGGAGTTCGGGCCCGACCCAAACACCCCCAGCAGGCTGATCGACTACGGCTCCGTCGTCGAGAAGGGCACCGTGCTGGCCAAGATCGACCCCACCACCTACGAAGCTGCGCTCGACCAGGCGGAGGCGGCCCTCCTGAAGTCCCAGGCCGACCTGCTGCAACTCGAAGCGAAGAGGGAGCAGGCGGACCAGGAACAGAAGCGGGCCGAAAGCCTTCGCGCCGACAAGGCGATCGCCGATACGGACTACGACAGCGCCGTGGCCAACGCCAAGTCGGCCAGGGCCAACGTGGCGGTGGGCAAGGCGTCGATCCGCCAGAGCGAGGCGGCGCTCCGCATGGCCAGGACCAACCTCGGCTACACGGTCATCAAGTCGCCGGTCCGCGGGGTCATCATTTCCCGGCGCGTGAACATCGGCCAGACCGTGGTCGCCAGCCTTAACGCCCCCAGCCTCTTCCTGATCGCCAAGGACTTGCGGCGCATGCAGGTCTGGGCCTCGGTCAACGAGGCCGACATCGGGCGCATCCATGTCGACATGCCGGTGCGTTTCACCGTCGACGCCTACCCCGGCGAGACGTTCTTGGGCAAGGTAAGCCAGATCCGGATGAACGCCACGATGACGCAGAACGTCGTCACCTATACGGTCGTGGTGACGACCGACAACTCCAGCGGCAGGCTGTTGCCCTACCTGACGGCGAATGTTCGGTTCGAGGCCGACCGGCGATCCAAGGTCCTTCTGGTGCCCAACGAGGCGTTGCGATGGAGGCCCGAGGAGTCCCAGATCGCTGTCGAGGCCGACGAGGAGGACGACGCGCTGCCTCCTGCCGCCAAGACCGCCAAGGCCGGAAAGGCTGCGTCGCCCGAATCCAAGACCGGCGACGAGGCCAAGGCCACCGGCGTTTCAAGCGAGCAAGAGTTGGGCCGCCTATGGACGCCGGCGGGCGGGGGCCACGTCCGGGCCGTCGACGTCGTGGTCGGCCTCACCGACGGCACCATGACCGAAGTCAGCGGCGGCGAAGTGGCGGAGGGGATGCAGGTCGTCGTCTCCGAGGAAGGCCCCAACGGTGGAGAGCCCGTAGCCTCTTCAGACGGCGACGGGACAAGAAACCCCTTCCTGCCCAAGCCCCCCAAGGGCAGCCGCGGCCCGCCGCCGCCGATGTAAGGAGGAGGGAAGAGTGATGAATGATGAATGATGAATGATGAATGATGAATGATGAGTGATGAGTGATGAGTGAGAAACGATGAAGCAGCGTGGGGATGGGCATTTCTGGGCACGTGCCCGGCATGCCGCCCCCGGCCCAAGCGTCCGTCGCGAAAGTCTTCATTCATCCTTCATCATTCCTAATTCATCATTCCTAATTCATCCTTCCCTGGAGTTGTTCCCATGGAATTGATCCGGCTGGAAGACATCTATAAGACCTACCATGTGGGCGAGGTGGAGGTCCCGGTGCTCCGGGGAGTCTCGCTCACCATCCGCCGCGGCGAGATGGTCGCGCTGATGGGGGCCTCGGGTTCCGGCAAGACCACGCTGATGAACATCCTGGGCTGCCTGGACCATCCGACCTCGGGCAAGTATTGGCTCGACGGCGAGGAAATGAGCGGGCTCTCGCCGAACGAGCGGGCCTTGGTCCGGTCGGAGAAGCTCGGCTTCGTCTTCCAGAACTTCAATCTTCTGGCCCGCACCACGGCCCTTCAAAACGTCGGCATGCCGTTGGACTATTCGCCCCGTCGGCAGCCGCCCGGCGGCGCCGCGGGCTTCTCGCGGGTGCTCCTGGAGCGGGTCGGACTGGCCGAGCGTGCCCATCACGAGCCGTCACAGATGTCCGGCGGCCAGCAGCAGCGGGTGGCAATCGCCCGATCGCTGGTGAATCGTCCCATCCTCCTCCTGGCCGACGAGCCGACCGGCAACCTCGATTCCCGCACGAGCGTCGAGATCCTGCAAATGTTCCAGCAGCTCAACGCCGAGGGGATCACCGTGCTCCTGGTCACGCACGACCCGAAGGTGGCCGCGTATGCCCATCGGACCATTCGCATCGCCGACGGAGTGATCGAGGGCGACGAGACAAACGCGCCAGCTTCCTCCCCTCTC
>CAYSGY010000446.1:0-4714 GCA_964430315.1 uncultured Planctomycetaceae bacterium | reverse complement strand
CGGACGGGGTCCGGCACGACGCGGTTCGGGCAGGTCACTTCCAGGCCATTGCCGGAAAACCGCCCTTGGTCCGCCGATTCACTGTAGCGCTGTTGCCAGGTGGCGCCGGCGTCGTCGCTGGCCAACACGGTGCCGCTGGTGCCGAAGGCCAGACGCCCGGGCCGTAGCGTCGCGATGGCCAGGCACTCCACCGCGGGCCCCCAGAAGTCGATCCAGCCGAGGTCCATGTTCCTGTCGGACCCTCGCCCGTGCCGGGTGGCACGCGTCCAATGCCGGCCGCCGTCCTCGGTCTTGTAGACGCCCGAGGTCACCCACGATTGGGCGCCGGCGTAGACCACGTCGGGATTGCGGGGATCGACCGCCAACTCCTTGATCTGCGAGGACATGTAGGACGACTGGCCGCTACGTCCCACGCGGTTGGGCATGCCGAGCCCGTTGACCGTCTTCCACGTCTTGCCCGCGTCGTCGCTGCGGCAGACGCCGCCGTTGAACGGCTGGCCGTCCCGGGCGGTGGTGCGCAACGAGGCATAGACCACTTGCGGGGCGGACAGGGCCAACGCCAGTTCGGCCACGTCCCGATGCGGCAGGCCCTCGCTGGAGGCGGCCCAGTTCTTCCCTTCATCGTCGCTGCGATAGACGCCGTGCTGCGTGGCGGCCAGGATGCTCTGGCTACTGTCCGGTCTCAGTTCCAGGTCGCGCACGATCGCGTCGGCCGGCAACTGGCCCGCGGAAACTAGCCGCCAGGTCAATCCGGCGTCGTCCGAGCGGTAAATGGCCCCGGCCCCGTCCTTGTTCCACCGGGGACGTCCGACGCCGGCATAGACCACGTTGGGCCGCCGGCCATCGAATGCGACGGCACCGATCGGCGCGGAGAAGGCGTATTGCTGCAAGGCCGGGAAGCCGGCACGGATCCACTGCCAGGTCTTTCCCTGGTCCGTGCTACGGTGGATGCCGCTTTCCGTGCCCAGCAGCAGGATGCGGCGATCCCGGGGATGCACGGCGATCGCTTCGACGAAATAGTCGCAGAGCCCCTGGTTGCGTCGCTCGTAGTGCCGGCCGGCGTCCGTTGAGAAGTAGAGACCGCCCACGTCGCAGCCGACGTAGAGCGTATCGGCGGCGTGCGGGTCCCATGCGATCGACTGGATCCATCCGCCGCCCCCCGGCCCGGCCGATTGCCACACGAGGTCGCTTCCCTGAGGGGCGTCCTGGGCGTTGGTCGCCGCGTAGACACGCCCCAGCATCAAAAGCGCGGCCGTCCAGGCCGCTTGCCAGAGGAGAATTCTCCGAGAGACCATGATCCAGCTTTCTGAGTACCGCGGGGTTCCGCTTTCTGCGCAAGCGCAGAGTGTGCTTCGTTTGCGAGGGTACCATCTTCCTATGGGATCGCGGTCAAGGCAAGTGCCTAGGTGGGCAAGGAACGCCCGCTACGCGGAAGTGGGTGAGGAGGAACGACGGCGCGCACGACTCGCCGCCCCCAACTCCCACCCCCCAACCCCTCACACGATATACTTGCCCCTCGCAAGGTACCGCGTGTGGAGCAGTTCGTGGCTCTTGTGACCGCAGGGGCCATCGGTGAGGAACCGCTCGTAAAGCTTTACGATGGCGGGGTTCTCGTGCGACTTGCGGATCTGGTAGGAACTGTCTTCGTTGTAGATGGCCTTGGCCCGGGCCGCGCGGATTGTCGGGCTGGTGGGGATCGGCTGCCCTCCGCCGCCCAGGCACCCGCCAGGGCAGGCCATGAACTCGATGAAGTGGCACTGGCTGAACTTGCCGCCGGCCTTGACGTTGTCCATCACTTTCTTGGCGTTCGCCGTGCCGTGGCACACGCCCACCTTGAGGGTCACGCCGCGGAGCCATTCCCAGTCGTCGGCCACGTGTTTGACCAGTTCGGGCACGGGGCCCACGCGGCGAATGGGGATCTCCACGTAGCGGATCCCCTCGAAGCCGCGGACCGGCACCACGTCGCCGTGGTCGAAGAGGTTCTCGACGCGCAGTCCGGTGACGATTTCGAGCACGGTGCGCAGGGCGGCCTCCATCACCCCGCCGGTGGCCCCGAAGATCACACCCGAGCCGGTCGCCGTGCCGAACGGATCGTCGAAGTCCGACCGAGGCATCTTGGGCAGGTCGATCCCAGCTTCGCAGATCATCTTGGCCAGTTCCCGCGTGGTGAGCCCGTGGTCCACGTCCTTGTAGCCGCTCTGGCACATCTCGGGCCGGTTGCACTCGAACTTCTTGGCCGAGCACGGCATGAGGGCCACGGTGACGATGTCCCGGGGCTTCAGCCCCGCGAGTTGCGCGTAGTAGGTCTTGATGAGCGCGCCGAACATCTGCTGCGGACTCTTGGCCGACGAGACGTGCGGCAGGTACTCGGGATAGAAGTGCTCGATGTACTTGACCCAGCCGGGCGAGCAGCTCGTGAACTGCGGCAAGGCGATTTTGGGGTCGACGTCGACCAGGGCCCGCTTGAGCCGGAGGAGCAGCTCGGTTCCCTCTTCCAGGATGGTCAAGTCGGCGGCGAAGTTGGTGTCGAACACCTTGTCGAAGCCCGCCCGGCGCAGGGCCGTATTGAGTTCAAAGGTCAGCGCCGTTCCCGGCGGGAGACCGAAGCACTCGCCGATGGCGGCCCGGGGACTCGGGGCGGTCTGGATCACGACGTGCTTCTCGGGATCGTCGATCGCGGCCCAGACGTCGTCGGTCGTGTCGTTGGCGCGCAGGGCCCCGGTGGGGCAGCGGTTGATGCACTGCCCGCAGTTGATGCAGATCACGTCGGAGAGCGGCTTGCCCATAAACGTGGAGACCCGGGCGCGGTTGCCGCGGTCCAACGCCTCGAGCACGCCCACCTCCTGGAGGTCGATGCACGTGCGGATGCAGCGGCGGCAGAGGACACACTTGTTGTTGTCGCGGACCACGGAATGGCTCGACTGGTCGATTGCGTACCGCGGCGCGGTCATCTGGCCGAACCGGAAGAAGTCGACGCCGTACTCCTTCGCCAGGGCCTGGAGCTCGCAACTGCTGTTCCGCCCGCAGGTGTAACACTCGCCGTAGTGGCTGGCCAGCATCAGGTCCAGGATGTGCCGCCGGGCGCGGCGGACCTTCGAGGTGTGGGTGCGGACCTCGATGGGCACGGTGATCGGGTAGCTGCACGCGGCCTGGAGGGTCCGCTGCCCCTCGATCTCGACCACGCAGATCCGGCACACCCCGGCCAGGCACAGGTCTTCATGGTAGCAGAACGTGGGGATGCGGATGCCGAGCTGCTGGGCCGCCTCCAGGATCGTGGTGCCCAGCGGGACCTCGATCTCGTTGCCGTCGATGGAGATCCGGATATTCTTCCCGATCGCCTTGGCGTGGGCGATGGCCTCCTCGGTGCGGAGCATCTGACTCTTGGGCGCACGCGGCGTGGCCGGTCCGCCGGGCATGTCTTCTTTCATGGCAAGTCCTTTATCGTCCGTGTTGACGCCACCCTCGGAGTTGGCGCGACGGCATGTCTTTGCGCCGGTGTTGGCGTCCAAACCGGTCTTTCTCTAGCCCAGGCGTTCACGCCTGGGACGCGGAATCGCAGTGTCCTCGGTCGTTCAGCCCCTTCAGGGGCTTTCGTGGCTGAGAAAGCCCCTGAAGGGGCTGCGGATTCAGGTCGCATCCCCCCGTCCCAGGCGTGAACGCCTGGGCTAGAGAAAGACGCCATTCAGAACAAGTCGGGTAGCTCACGATCGCCCCGCGCCGACACGGCCGAGGATTTCGTCCTGGAAATGCTCCGCAATGGAAAGGAACGCGTTGGGTGCCGACTGGCCCAGCCCGCACTTCGAGGCCAGTTGCAGGGTTTCCCCCAGCGAGCAGAGCTCGTTGAGGTAGGGCATGGAACACTTGCCCTGCTTGAGCATGGCCACGCCTTCGAGGATCTTGGGCACGCCTTCCCGGCACGGCGTACACTGGCCGCACGACTCGTCGACGAAGAACTCCAGGAAGTTCTCGGCCACGTCGAGCATGTCGCGCTCGGGGCCGAAGACGATGATGGAGCCGCCGGTGGGGACGTCTTCGTAGGCGATGGTGCGGTCGAAGTGCTCGGCCGGCACGCACTGGCCCGACGCCCCGCCCACCTGCACCGCCTTCGCCCCCTCGCCGCCGACCTCCGCCAGGAGTCCCGACACGGTGATGCCCATGGGGAACTCGTAGACGCCGGGCCGGGCGCAATCGCCGGAGACGCTGAAGAGCTTGTAGCCCGACGACTTGTCGGTCCCGTGGCTGCGGAACCAGTCGGCCCCCCACGCCAGCACGCACACCACCCAGGCGAAGGTCTCGACATTGTTGACGATCGTGGGCCGGCCCAGGTACCCGGTGTCGATCGGAAAGGGCGGCCGGTTGCGGGGTTCGCCGCGGTGCCCTTCGAGCGACTCGATCAGGGCCGTCTCCTCGCCGCACACGTAGGCCCCGGCGCCCATGCGGATCTCGATATCGAAGTCGAACCCGGGGCGGCCGAGGACGTCCTTGCCCAGCAAGTTCTCGCTGCGGCGCCGCTGAAGCACGCGTTCCAAGTGGGATCGCAAGTAGGTGTACTCGGCACGCAGGTAGACGACGCCGTACCGGGCCCCGATCACCATGGCCCCGATCGTCATCCCCTCGAATACCAGGTCGGCATACTCGGAGAGGATCAGCCGATCCTTGAAGGTGCCGGGCTCGCCTTCGTCGGCGTTGCAGACCACGTACTTCTTCTCGGCCG
>CAYSGY010000445.1:0-4715 GCA_964430315.1 uncultured Planctomycetaceae bacterium | reverse complement strand
AACCCCGAACCCTGAACCCTGAACCCTCTTCGGCCGTGTTGCGAAAGGACTACCGAGTCGATGACTGAAGAAAATGGGATAATCGTGCGGGTCCGCGGCGTCCACAAGTTTTTCCGCCGCGGCAGTGAGCGGCTCGACGTGCTCAACAACCTGACCCTCGACGTGCCCGAAGGGGAGTACCTTGGGCTGATGGGTCCGAGCGGGTCCGGCAAGACGACCTTGTTGAATCTGATCGCCGGGCTCGATCGGCCCAGCGAAGGGGAGGTCTGGGTCGGCCAGGAGCAGATCTCCGCCATGTCGGAGGCCCAGTTGGCCCGCTGGCGCACGCGGAGCATCGGCTTCATCTTCCAGTTCTACCACCTGCTGCCGGTCCTCTCCGCGTATGAGAATGTCGAGTTGCCGTTGCTGCTGTTGGGGCTTTCACGAACGGAGCGGCGTCAGCAGGTGATGACGGCCTTGGAACTGGTGGGCCTGGCCGATCGGATCCATCACCGGCCCGGGCAACTTTCCGGCGGCCAGCAGCAGCGCGTGGGCATTGCCCGGGCGATCGTCACCGATCCGACCCTCATCGTGGCCGACGAGCCGACCGGCGACCTCGACGCCCGAAGCGCCGAGGAGATCCTCGATCTTCTTGTCGAGCTGCGCCGGTCGCTTCGCAAGACAATCCTCCTGGTGACGCACGATCCCCGCGCCGCCCAGCGGGCCGATCGCGTCCTGCACTTGGACAAGGGGCAACTGGTCGAGCAAGCCGCATGAAAGTCCTCTCGCTGATCCTGAAGAACGTCGGACGCAACCCCCTGCGATCGACCCTGACCGCGCTGGGCACCATGGTGTTGGTGTTCGTGGTGGTGATGGTCTGGTCGGTCCTCTGGCTTCTGGACCTGGTGACGGCCGAGAAGAAGGAGAACCTCAAGGGGATCGTCACGGAACGCTGGTCGGTCCCGAGCCGGATGCCGTTCGCCTACGCCGCGACGCTCGCCGAAGGGGCGGCCCGGAACCCGGACGACGTGCGGCCCACCGACTCGATGACCTGGCAGTTCTATCCCGGCACCCTGGACCAGAAGAAGCTCACGCGCGAGAGCATGGTCTTCGCCATCGCCTGCGAGCCCGACAAGCTGGCCACGATGATGGAGGGCCTCGATTCGCTTTCCCCCAAGGAAGCGGCCGTGCTCCAGCACGGGATCGAGCGGCTCAAGGCGAACCGCCAGGGGATCATCCTCGGCTACAACCACCTGGCCAACATCAACCGGATGATCGGCGACGTGCGCGACACGAACGTCGAGAAGCTCATCGGGAAACGGCTCAAGCTCTACGGCATCGGCGGGTACAAGGACCTGGACCTGGAGTTCGACATCGAAGGGGTCTTTCCCGCCGGGCGATACGACAACCTCGGGGCGTTCAACCGCGAGTACTTCATGAACGCGATGGATCAGTATCCCCTCACGCACAGCGGGCGCAAACACCTCATGGCGGATCGCAACCTGAATCTGGTCTGGCTCAAGGTGCCCGACATGCAGGCGTTCAACCGCGTGAACGCCCAGATCGAGGGGTCGCCCTTCTACCAGGACCCGGCCGTGAAGTGCGAGACCGCCTCGTCGGGCCTGGCGGCGATGCTCGAGCCGCTGCGGGACCTGATTTGGGGATTCCGCTTCCTGGTGGCTCCCGCCTGTTTCGTGACGCTCTCGCTGGTGATCGCCAACGGCATCAGCATCAGCGTGCGGGAAAGGCGTCCGGAGCTGGCCGTGATGAAGGTGCTCGGGTTCCGGCCCCTCCAACTTCTTTCGCTGGTGCTCGGCGAGTCGGTGCTCCTCGGGGCCGTCGCCGGACTAGCCAGTGCAGGCCTCACCTACGGAGTGATCAACTGGTATTTCGGCGGGCTGAGGTTCCCGATCGGGTTCTTCGACAGGTTCTTCATCCCCGGCGCCGCCTTGTGGTGGGGCACGGCGCTCGGCGGCGGCGCGGCGCTCGTGGGGAGCTTCTTCCCGGCCTGGACCGCCCGAAACGTCAAGCCGGCCGAGGTCTTTTCCAAGGTGGCGTGAGCCGCGTCGTAGGACGGGTTTCCAACCCGTCCGTTTCCCAAGGACGGCTTGGAAAGCCGTCCTACAAAGAAGGATGACTATGGTCTGGAAACTCGCAGGCGCAGGGGTCGGACTGGTGCTGGTGCTTCTCGCGGCCAACCGGGTGCCGCTTCAGTACACCCTCCGCAATCTCACGGTGCGATGGAAGACGACATTTCTAACCGCGCTCGCCTTCACACTCGTGATCTCCCTGTTGGTCGTCATGCTGGCGTTCGTCAACGGGATGCAGCGAATGACCGAGGGGACGGGCGACCCGAGCAATGTGCTCGTGCTCGCCGACGGCGCCACCGACGAGTCGTTCAGCAACCTCAGCTCGGGCGACCTTGCCGAAATCGAGAGCCTGCCGCAGATCCAGCATGATGCCCAAACCGGCCGCCCTCTGGCCAGCCGGGAAACCTACCTGATCGTCACCCAGCCGCTTCCAAACGCTGCGAAAGGGAAGGTGCAGCGGCGCTTCCTCCAGGTCCGCGGGATCGAGAACCCTGCGATCGCGGTGCAGGTCCACGGAGTCGAACTCCTGCCGGGCGGAAAATGGTTCTCCGAGGCCGGGGTCCAGGAGATGCCCGGCGAGGCCCCGGCGGTCCAGGCCGTGTTGGGCCAAGGGGCGGCCCACGAACTGGCCGGCGACCGCACTCCCGAGGAGCGGGCCGCGGCCCGGAACCCTAACCGTCTCGAAGTGGGCGAGACGTTCCGAATCGGCCAGCGCCGCTGGATCGTCACGGGAATCATGGCGTCGTCCGGCTCGACGTTCAACTCCGAGGTCTGGGCCAAGCAGGCCCTGATCGGCCCACTCTTCGGCAAGAGCAACTTCACCACGCTGCTCCTCCGCACCGCCAGCCCGGAGACCGCCCTGAATCTCAAGAACCACCTCACCAACGACTATAAGAAGGTCGCGGTCAACGCCCAGGTCGAACGCGAATACTATGCAAGCCTCTCGGAAACGAACCAGCAGTTCACCTGGGCGATCGGGTTCGTCACCATCGTGATGGCGATCGGCGGCGTCTTCGGGGTGATGAACACCATGTTCGCCGCGATCAGCCAGCGGATCAAGGATATCGGCGTCCTGCGCCTGCTGGGCTACGCCCGATGGCAGATCCTCGTCTCCTTCCTGCTGGAGTCGCTGGTCATCGCCCTGGTGGGCGGAACGCTGGGCTGCCTCCTCGG
Organism: uncultured Planctomycetaceae bacterium; assembly: GCA_964430315.1. Taxonomy (GTDB): domain Bacteria; phylum Planctomycetota; class Planctomycetia; order Pirellulales; family Thermoguttaceae; genus CALFBP01. Next base: position 1,473 of record CAYSGY010000445.1, on the reverse strand, counting down.
CTCGTTGTCCGACGGGTGGACGGCCTCCAGCATCGTGTCGGGCTCCTCCGGCGGCGGGAAGCTTGTGGTGATGGAACTCTCGGTCGACGCCTGGGTCTGGGCGGTCGGCATCTTCTTGACGCTGCTCATGGGCGGGCTCGGCGGCCTGGTGCCGGCCCTCTCCGCCATGATGAAGCGTCCCCTGGAGGCGCTCCGCTAAATGAACTTGCACGATCTTGGGAGCGTGCCACTGCTTGACCGCTGCCGTGAAAACGTCATCCGATCGGGGAAACCGTGCTGGCGGCAGCGGTCAAGCAGTGCCACACGGCCAACGCGGGCTCCCGGAATCGTGCAACCTCATGTAGCGGGCTGGGGACGCAAATACAGAATTCACGAGTCCGGATTGCGGCGGCCGCCCTACGCCATGTGTTCTGCGTAGTGGGCGAGGATGTCGCGGCGACCGACAATGCCGACCAGACGCTTCTCCCCGTCGATCACGGGGACCGAACGGACCTGGCTCGACTGGAACAGGCGGACGAGCTTGGCGATGGTACACGCCGGGCAGACGGAGAGGGAGTGACGCGTGAAAATGTCGCGGACCTGCTTGTCGAGGTTCGACGGCACCAGCAGGTCCCCTTCCGACAAGACGCCCTGGAGCACGCCCTGCTCGTCGATCACCGGCAGCGAGGCCGCACGGCAACGCAGCAGTTGCTCCAAGGCCGCACGACAGGAGTCGTCGAGGCCGACGGTTGCCACCTCGCGGCTCATGATGCTCTCGACGGGCACGCTCACCGCATCGTCGATCGGGAACAAGGCCGTGTGACCCACGACGCCCTGCTCGAACGACAGTGCCACGAGGTTGATCCCGTCCCGGATCATTCCTTGAATCCACTTCCGGCACACCTCGTCCTTGATCGGCGGCAGGCCCTGGAAGCACGGACGAGGCTGGAAGTTGAGGTACATTTCGACAAGTCGCGGGGCGAGGCGGTCATCGAGCAGACGGATGAGGATCGCCTCGTGATTCCTGGTGATGAACGCCCGGGGGGAGGTGGCCAGCGACGAAGCAGCCGTGCGGTGGCCCACGGGCTGTGCGGCCGGCGGGGTGGCAGGCGTGGCTGCCGGCTCCTCGCGGTCGGGCCCCGGTTGGGCGGGCGGTTGGATAGGCACGGTGACGGGCGGTAGGAGGAAGTCGTGCCCGAAACCGGTTGTCGGAGGTGCCGAAGACGTCATGGACGGTGCTCCCAGTCCGCACGGATCGGGGGCCCCTCACGGCCGACGACCACGCCGCGGCGCGCGGGCGGATTCCCCGGGGTGCCCCTCCTAGGGGTTTCGCCCGGATGGAGCGATGGACTTGAGTCTGGGCCCCGGAAGTCCGCTTGGACGGGCCGGAACACCCACCGCACGTCCCGATCCACGAACCGCCCCTTTCTAGGGCATCGTCAGTCGTGCCTTGACGTGTGGCACAGCCGCCCTCGGCTGTGCGAAATGCCCTGC
>CAYSGY010000444.1:0-4756 GCA_964430315.1 uncultured Planctomycetaceae bacterium | reverse complement strand
TCAAAACTCGTCTAAAAACACGCTATGGTGCCATTCGAGAGAGGAAGAACAAGGACGGGCGGACACGCTGGTACATGGATTATCGGGATGAAACTGGGAAGAGAATCCACAAGGTGGCCAGGTTCGCCCAGACGCTCGAGGAAGCCCAGATGGCCCTCGAAACCTGCGTCCGGAGCGCGTTTTCAAGGGTCAACGGGATCCAAGAGCCGAAGAAGATCGTTTTCGACGATTTCGCGACCTTGTACATCGAGAACTACGCGAAGACCAACAAGCGAAGCTGGACCTGCGACGACTACTGCCTGGATGCCCACTTGAAGCCCTACTTCGGGAAGTTCGACTTGCGGGCTATCACGCCTCTAGACCTCGAGGCCTATCGGGCCCAAAGGCTCAAGGCTGGGGTCAAGAAGTCCTCCTCTAACCGGGAGATGGCCCTGCTCAAGAAGATGTTCAACCTGGGAATCGACTGGGGCTTCTGCGAAGAGAACCCGGCAAGGAAGATCAAGCTCTTCCCAGAGAAAGACAACCTCAGGGAGCGGATCTTAACCCCTGAGGAAGAGTCTCGGCTCCTCCCCCGCTGCGTCCCGCATCTTCGACCGATCGTGGTCTTTGCCCTGAACACCGGGATGCGCAAGGGCGAGATCCTGCGACTCCAGTGGGATCAAGTCGACCTGGTGAACAGGTCCGTCCGGGTCACCAAGACGAAAAGCGGTAAGGACAGGACCGTCCCCCTCAATGACGCGGCCGCCGGCGTGATCATGTCTCAACGCCGGATGAAGCAGGGGGAGTTCGTCTTCCCTTCCCCGAAGACGGGTGTGGCCATGAAATCCGTGGACCACTCGTTCTGGAGGGCTTGCAGTCTGGCCGGTATCTTGGGACTCCGGTTCCACGACCTTCGCCACACGTTTGCCACGAGACTCATCCGAAAGGGCGTGGATATCATCACTGTCAAAACACTGCTTGGGCATCACGCCGTCACGGTTACCGAGCGCTATACGCACTCCGGGGCCGAGGAGAAGCAGCGTGCTGTTGAGGCCTTGACCTGGGGGCAGGAAGGGCAGCTATACGGCGGCGAAAAGCCGTTAAACGTAAGGTCAGGCATCCAGGTAACTCGTTATTCTACCGTCAATTAGGAGAAAGGGATGCGTGCTGGGGCAGCTCTGGATCATGCAATCAAGGTTCGAATCCTTGCTTCCCAGCCAGATCCCTCCTGTGCATGGCTTTTGGTATCCGTCCGCCGGCATGTTATCCTGCTAAAGGATTCCGGCCGGATCCGATCTCAGGAAGACCGATAGTTAGACGCCCGAGTGATCCGGATCCCCAAGCCCTCGGCTCGCCCAGGGGATCAGGGAGGTCATGACATGCGTGCCCGAACCCCGGTTTCCGGCATTCTCGCGGCCTGTTGCCTCTTCTCGCTCTCTTGCGGCACCCGCTCGGACGGCATCCCGCCGGAAGAGACCGAATCCTGGAACATCTTCCTGGGCTCGAGCGATTCCGACGCGGGGTGCGGCGTGGCCGCCGACGAGGACGGGAACGTCTACGTGGCGGGCTACAGCCTGGCGACCTGGGGCTATCCGATCGCGCCCTATACGGAATTCAACGATACCTTCGTCGCCAAGATCGACAGGAACGGCGATCTCATATGGAGCACGTTCCTCGGACCCACGGGCACGGCGGGCGGCCACGGCTGCAGCATCGCTCTCGACGGCCTGGGGAACATCTACGTCACGGGGCTTGCCACCGAGAACTGGGGCACGCCGGTCAATCCCCATGTCTTCGGATTCGACACGTTCGTGGCCAAGCTGACGAGCGGCGGCGGGCTCGTCTGGAACACCTTCCTCAATTCGAACGATACCGGTTACGACGGCGGCATCGCCGTGAACGCGACCGGCGACGTCTTCGTCGTCGGCAGCAGCTTCCAGAGCTGGGGCACGCCGGTGAGGCCGTTCGCCGGGCCGCCCGACGTCTTCGTCGCCAAGCTCGACAGCAACGGGGCCCGCTCCTGGAACACCTTCCTGGGCTCATCCTCTTACGGCGACGACGGCCACGGGATCGGCACCGACGGCGCGGGGAACGTCCTGGTCGTCGGGACCAGCAGCTTCAGCTGGGGCTCGCCTCTCGTACCGATATCCAGCCCGGGTTCGATCGAAGGCTTCGCCGCCAAGCTCGACGGGAACGGCCACCTCCTCTGGAACACCTTCCTGGGCACGGACGGAGGCGCGGAGGATTACGCCGAGGACATCGTCGCGGACGGGGACGGGAATTCCTACGTCGCCGGGACCAGCAAAGGGGGAAGTTGGGGCTCGCCGATCCGTCCCTACGTCCACTATGACGCGTTCGTGGCCAAGCTCTCCGGCTCAGGGCCCTTGTTTGGAACACGTTCCTGGGCTCCTCGGATTGGGACTCGGCTAGAGACGTGACTTTGGACAGCCGCGGCCATGTCTTCGTGGCCGGATCGAGCTGGGGCGACTGGGGCCCCGGCGCGGCCGGCTACCACGAAGGGGGAGCCGACGCGTTCCTGGCCGAGCTCGACGGTGCCGGGAACCTGCTCGCCAACGCCTTCCGAGGCGCGTCGGACGACGATCACGGCGAAGGCGTGGCCGTCGATGACGCGGGCCGGATATTCGTGGCGGGATCGAGCCTCGTCACGTGGGGCGAGCCCCTCCGGCCCCACTCGGGCGGGTCCGACGCCTTCGTCGCCAGGCTCGAGAGCGTGCGCTGACCGCCGCCTGAGGGGAACGCCCCCCGGGGCATCTTTATCGGATATACCGCCAGAGGTCGTTCATGTATCCCCCGGCGCCGAGTGAATCGATGGCCGATCCGCCGAAGAGCCATAACCGGCCTTGGGCATCGAGCCACGACAGGGCGGCATATCTCGACCCCGGGATGTTGTTCGCGTCGGGCTGTCCCTGGGTCCCGTACACACCGATCTGACTGAGCGTCTTGCTTCCGGAAACCCAGGTCCACTCGAGCCTTTCGGGATCGAACTTCCACAGGTCGTTGAGCGTGCCCCAGTGGTTGGTGTCGTCGGTCCCGTCCCCTCCGAAGAGCCAGAACACGCCGTCGTCGTCGAACCAGGCGACGGCGTCGAACCGCGCTCCCGGGACGTTCGCAGGGTCCGGCAGCCCTTTCGTGCCGTAGTTGGCGATCTGGCCATGCCCGTCGCTTCCGGATATCCAGGTCCAAAGACGCGTCGCCGGGTCGAACCTCCAGAGGTCGTTGAGGTAGCCCGGACCCGTCCCCGAAGGGTACCCGTGCCCGCCGAAGAGCCACAGGCGGCCGAGGGGATCGATGGCGGAAGCGGACCATCTCCTGGCTCCCGGGATATTGGCGGGATCCGGGACATTCCGGGTCCCGTACACGCCCGGCTGGGAAATGACATTGGCGCCCGACACCCACGTCCATTCGCCGGTCGCGGTGTCGTATTTCCAGAGATCGTTGAGGAGGAACAGGTGCTCTTCCGAATCCCATCCCAGGCCGCCGAAGAGCCAGAAATTCCCGCCGGCGTCGAACCAGGACATCGAAGCGCCCCGCGCGCCGGGCACGTTCGACGGGGACGATACCCCCATTGTCCCGTAAACGCCGGGCTGATCGATGACGTCGCTGCCGGAGACCCAGGTCCACTCGAGCGTGTCGAGATCGAACCGCCACAGATCGTTGAGGGTGTTGTAGCGGCCTTCGGAATCGTATCCCTGCCCCCCGAAAAGCCAGAGACGGCCTGCCGGATCGGATCCCGATCGGGCCGAGAGCCGGGCTCCGGGTACGTTCGAGGGGGAGGACACGCCTTTGATCCCATAGACGCCCGGCCGGTCTATGTCCGTGTCCCCGGACACCCAGGTCCATTCCAGGGTTTCCGGATCGAACATCCAGAGATCGTTGCGGTTGCCGTCGCCGACCCAGTCAATGCGACTCTCGCCTCCGAATATCCAGAGCCGGCCGGCGGGATCGAGCCAGCCTTCGGCAGACCGCCGTCCCGGCGGCGAGTTGGAGGGGGCGGGCACGCGGAACGCCCCGAAATCGCCCAGCGCGAACCTGATATCGCTCCCCGATATCCAAGCCCATTCGATCAGGTCCGGTTGCCAGACCGTGACCGCGGCGCTGGCGGACTTGGACCTATCGGCCATCGAGGTCGCTGTGACGGTCACGTCGAGGCGGCCGGAGACGCTGGCGGGGGCGGTAAAGAGGCCGTCGTCGCTCACCGTGCCGCAGGCGTCGCCGCCGCATCCGGCGCCCGATAGGCTCCAGGCCACGGACCTATTCGGGGAATTGATCACTCCGGCTATGAACTGAACGGTTTGAGCGACGAGGATGCTCCCCGTCGTGGGAGAGATCGTGATCTTGACCTCGTCGCTTTCGGGGATCCCGGGCCCACAGGCCGCGATGAGGACAAGAGAAACGACGGCGACGACCTTCATCATCGTGAACTGTCCCCTGGGAGAAGAATATCCCCTTCCCGAAGATTGTCAAGCAGGGGCGCCTCGGTACCCACCGCTCACGGGTGACTTGTAAGGCCGTCGGGGACGCTCCGCGAGCATCAAGTTGTCGACCTGGGTCCGCCAGCGGTAGCCGAAGCGGAAGGGCAAGGGGCGGACGGCCGCGTCCGGGCCTTCGTAGGCCGCCCGCAGGTCCGGCTGCTCGACGTTGGTGAAGTCCTTGACGGGCGTGGCGTAGCGGCCGAAGAGCGTGATGCCCCAGCCCTCCCGCACGAAGAAGCGGTAGGGCACGGCCGTGTCGTCCTGGAGGACGTAGAGACTGCGGT
>CAYSGY010000443.1:0-4797 GCA_964430315.1 uncultured Planctomycetaceae bacterium | reverse complement strand
GCGCCGGGCGGTCCAGAAGTTGATCCCGGTGGCCGAGAAGACCGGCGTGATCATTGCCCTGGAAAACGTCTGGAACAACCTCTGGGTCAAGCCGAAGCTCTTTGCCAAGTTCGTGGCGTCGTTCGACAATCCGTGGGTCAAGGCCTACTTCGACATCGGCAACCACGTCAAGTACGCGATGCCCGAAGAGTGGTTCCAGGCCCTGGGCAAGCTCATCGTGAAACTGCACGTGAAGGATTTCCAGCTCAATCCCGACGGCCACGGCGGCAAGTTCGTCCATTTCCGCGAAGGGAGCATCAACTGGCCGGTGGTTCGCCAGGAAATCGAGAAGATCGGCTACAACGGCTTTCTCACGATTGAAGAAAGCGGCCTGCCGCTGGAGGAATTCCGCCGCCGGCTCGACCTGGTGATCGCCGGCAAGTAGCGGCGACGAGTCGCCGCACCCCAACAGAGGAGACGCCTCATTTCCGGGAGGACAACATGAGTCGCACGCGGTGTCAGTGTGTTCGGAGTTGCTCGCTCCTTCTGGCCGCCATGGCCGCCTGGTTCGCGGGTCCGGCCGTTGCGGCCGAGCCGCAGAAACCCCTCCGCGCCGGGATCATCGGGCTGGATACGTCGCACGTGATCGCCTTCACACAGGTGCTCAACGATCCGCAGGCGACCGGCGACCTGGCCGACGTCAAGGTCGTGGCCGCGTTCCCCGGCGGCAGCCCGGACCTGCCGTCGAGTTGGGACCGCGTGAAGGGCTACACGGAGCAACTCGAAAAGAAGGGCGTGGAAATCGTCCCTTCGATCGACGCGCTGCTCAAGAAAGTCGACGTCGTGCTCCTGGAGAGCGTCGACGGCCGGCCGCACCTCGAGCAGGCCCGGCCCGTGATCGCCGCAGGAAAGCCGCTGTTCATCGACAAGCCCATGGCCGGGTCCCTGGCCGACGTGATCACGATCTTCGAGTTGGCCAAGGCGGCCGGCGTGCCGTGCTTCTCCAGCTCCTCGCTCCGTTACTGCTCCGAGGTGCAGGCGATCCGCAACGGCACCTCTCCGTTGGGCAAGCCGCTGAGCGTGGTCGCGTTCGGGCCGTATAGCACGGAGCCGCACCATCCCGACCTGTTCTGGTACGGCGTGCACGGCGTGGAGATCCTCTACACGATCATGGGCACGGGCTGCAAGACGGTGACTCGCGAGGCCCCCGACCGCGTCGCCGGCGTCTGGGCCGACGGCCGCAAGGGGACCTACCAAGGGAAGAAGGGATACGGCGCGGAAGTCGAAGGGACCAAGGGGAAAGGGACCATCGGCAAGTACGAAGGCTACAAGCCGCTGGTGGTGGAGATCTGCAAGTTCTTCAAGACCAAGAAGCCGCCCGTGGCCGCTGAAGAAACCATCGAACTGTTCGCCTTCATGGAGGCCGCCGACGAGAGCAAGCGGCTGGGCGGCGCGCCGGTGAGCATTGAAGACACTTTGGCCAAGGCCCGCAAGGCCGCGGCGGCGAAGAAATGACGGTCGGGTGGCACGCCCAGAGCGAAGCGATGGGCGTGGAGAACCGTCAGCGGCGCAGCCACGCCCTTCGCGAAGGCTCGGGGCGTGCCACCCATTGCCGACGCTGCGATCGAAAGAAGAGAAAGCGGCGACAGGTCGCCGCACTCCAAGACCAGAGATGCCTTATTCCCGGGAGGACAACATGAGTCGCGCACAGTCTCGGTGTGTTTGGAGTTGCTCGCTGCTTGTGGCGGCGATGGCCGCCTGCGTTGCCAAAGCGGCGCCTGCGGCCGAGCCGGCCAAGCCGATCCGCGTGGGGATCCTCGGGATGGATGCCCATGCCCTGCCTTGGACCCAGACCATCAACGGCCCCAAGGCCACCGGCGAACTGGCCGAAATGCGGATCGTCGCCGGCTATCCCGGCGGCAGCCCCGATCTGCCGGCGAGCGTGCAGATTCTCAGCAAGTCGGTCGAGCCGTGCCGCAAGCTCGGCGTGGAGATCGTCGATTCGATCGACCGGTTGCTCTCCAAAGTCGACGCGGTGTTGCTCCTGAGCATCGATGGCCGCGTCCACCTCGCGCAGGCCAGGCCCGTGTTCGCCGCCAAGAAGCCGGTCTTCATCGACAAGCCGATCGCCAACACGCTGGCCGACGCGATGACGATCTATCGCCTGGCCAAGGAGAGCAACGTGCCGTGTTTCACCAGCTCGGCGCTCCGCATGGCGCCGGGCACGGTCGCCGTGCGCACCGACCCGGCGGTCGGCGGGGTCCGCGGGTGCGACGCCTACAGCCCGGCCTCGGCCATGCCCTTCCATCCCGATCTGTTCTACTACGGCATCCACGGGATCGAAACGTTGTTTGGGATCATGGGCCCGGGCTGCCAGTCGGTCAGCCGCGTCCATGCGGAGAACTACGACGTGGTGGTCGGGCTCTGGGAAGGCGGACGCATCGGCACCTTCCGCGGTACGCGCGAAGGGGCCCACGGCTACGGGGCGACGGTCTTCGGCAAGAAGGGCGTGGCCACCGTAGGGAAATTCGAGGGCTACGAGCCGCTCTTGATCCAGATCGTCCGGTTCTTCAAGACCGGCAAGGCGCCGGTCACTCCCGAGGAATCGCTGGAAGTGATCGCCTTCATGGAGGCCGCCAACGAGAGCCTGCAAAAGGGCGGCTGCCCCGTGACCATCGAAAGCGTCATGGAGAAGGCCCGCAAAGAGGCCGCGGGCAGGAAGTGAAATAGGGATTAGGGATTGGGGATTGGGGATTGGGGATTAGAGCCTTGGTGGTTGTCCGACAATTACTCCCCTCTCCCGCGAGCGGGAGAGGGGCAGGGGGTGAGGGCGGCTTGCAGCGAAGACGATGAACCAGTCGTGGAGGCGGATGCCGTGAGTCGATCCCTCGGCCTGACCGCGCTGGCACTGCTTCTCGCTTCTGCGTCTCTGTTGGCAGAGGCCGCGGAAGAAAGCAAGACCGCGAAGACGAATCTCGTCTTCATCCTCACCGACAACCAAGGGGCCTGGACGCTGGGGTGCTACGGCAACCCCGAGATCCGCACGCCCCATATCGATCGGCTGGCCGCCGAAGGGATGCGATTCACGCGGGCGTTCGCCTCCAATGCGGTCTGCTCGCCTACCCGCGCCACGTTCCTCTCGGGCCTCATCCCTTCGCAGCACGGCGTACACTGCTTTCTCGACCCCAAGTACATGATGGGCCCGCAGGCCTACGACACATTGGCCGAGTTTCGCACGCTGCCCAGGATCCTCTCCGAAAACGGCTACGTGTGCGGGCTGGTGGGCAAATGGCACCTGGGCGCGAACCTCACGCCCCACCAGGGATTCACCTCCTGGATCACGATGGTCCACGGGCACACGGCCGAGTTCTACGACATGCCGGTCATCGAGGACGGCAAGGTCCGCACGGAACCCGGGTACGCCACGGACCTCTGGTCGGATCGCGCGGTGCGGTTCCTCCGGGAGAATCGCCGGCGGCCGTTCTTTCTCTACCTGGCCTACAACGGCCCCTACGGCCTCGGCCCGCTGTTGCTCAACGAGGCCCGCAATCGCCATCGCGACGAATACGCCGGCAAGCCGCTCCTCTCCTTCCATCGCGATGCCATGCACCCCTGGCTCTTCAACAACAAGCAGTACCTGAACAATCCCACGTCGATCCGCCGTGTGGCGGCGGAAATCAGCGGGGTGGACGACGGGGTGGGCCGGGTGATGGCGACCCTCAAGGAGCTTGGCCTGGACCAGCGGACGCTCGTCGTCTACGCGGCCGACCAGGGGTGGATGGGCGGGACCAACGGGCTCTGGGGGATGGGCGACCACACCCGGCCGATCGGCGCGTTTGACGGGATGATGCAGATCCCGTGGCTCTTCCGCCATCCCGGCTCGATCCGGCCCAATGCGAAGTCCGACGCGCTGGTGAGCAACTACGACTTCCTGCCGACCGTGCTGAATTACCTGGGGCTCGGCGACCAACTCAAGGACGCCCGGCCCAAGTCGCCCGGTCGCGACTTCAGCCCGATCCTCCGGGGCAAGCACGTCGATTGGGACAACGCGGTGTACTACGAGATGGAATTCGTCCGGGCCATCCGCACGGACCGCTGGAAATACGTCCATCGGCCGGAGGGGCCTTACGAACTCTACGACCTCAAGAACGATCCACACGAGAAGTTCAATCTCTACGGCCAGCCCGATTGCCTCGCCATCCAGCAGGACCTGAAGTCCCGGCTGGATGCCTTCTTCGACAAGACCGCCGAACGGAAATACGATCTCTACCGCGGTGGAACCTCGAAGGCCACATTGCTCACCGGGCGGCACGATTGACCCACCAGCTTACCGCGGCGAAGCGGTTCCGGGATTGGCCTCGCCCTCCCCGGGGTCACGCAAGGCCATCGGGATCTGTTCTTGGCAGCAGGCCGGGGCGAGGCGTCTCAAGGGCGTGGCGGCTCCCGTTTATTCTGTCCAATCCCACCGGCCGGAAGATCCTGCATCATTGAAACGGCCGGAATTCCTTCGCCGTCCCGGCAAGTCACGTCACACTGGAACGGTTGCCCCGAGAGGTGGGGCCCCGCGGGACAACCGTGCCGCCGCCCGCAAACTTGCCTCGTTTGTTTATGTAGTATGCTTCAATATCCGTGCGCCTTCTGGGGCGTGGGGTCGCGCGGGGGGTGAAGAAAGCGCTCGTCCCTTACGTCTTTTCGCAGGTCCGGATCCCGACGTCCCGGGGGTGTCGTCGGCGACCGCTAGTTCAAGAGAGATTCTTCTATGATGCGCAAAAGCGGTCTGGTGGCGTTGGTCGTGCTCGTTTCCGCAGTCGCACGCGG
>CAYSGY010000442.1:0-4798 GCA_964430315.1 uncultured Planctomycetaceae bacterium | reverse complement strand
ATCGTCTGGCAGATGAAAAACTGGAATCGCCGCGATTTTGTGAAGCTGGGCGCAGGTTTGGCGCTGCCCGCCTCGGCAGACCGGAGCCGGGCGGCAGCCCGGATACGCGTCAGCAAATACGAGGTCTTCCCCACACGGATTCCCATGGCGGAGCGCCTGCGGGACGCCTGGATCGAGAGCTACAAGCTCCAGGGCACGTTTCAGACGCATTACTCGCCGGTGTTTGTACGGCTGCATACCGACGATGGGTTGGTCGGGACGGGCGAGTCGCTGGCGAGCCCCGCCCAGACGGAAGCCATCCTGAAGCGGATGGTCGGGCGGGCGGTAATCGACTACTGGCAGGACGACTCGATTCAGGGGGTGCTGATGGCGGTGCACGACGTGCTCGGGCAAGCGGCCGGCCTGCCGGTGTGCACCGACAACGACGCGGACGGCAAAGAGCCCGCCGCGCAATCTCCCTTCTTCCTTCTCCCCTCTCCCCTCTTCCTCCCTACCACATCCCGCGGAGCCATTCGGCGATCATTTCGACCTGCCGGGCGGAGAGGATGTTCTTCTCGGGGGCCTCCGGCGTTTTGGCGTAGGCCGGCATGCGGTCGTTCTTGGCGCCGTAGAATCGCTTGTGGGCAGGATCGCCGATGATCCCGATGAGCCACTCCCGCGATCCGTAGCCGGTCAGATCGGGCGCGGCGCCGAGTCTGCCCTTGTCGTGGAATCGGTGGCAGTCGGTGCAGGTGAAGTCCTCGACCAACCGCTTATTCTCGGCCGGGGGCTTGTCCTCGGGCGGGCGTGTCGCCTCGGAGGCCAGCGCCGCGATCATCTTCTGGAACTCCTCGTCGCCCACCTCCTTCTTCAACTCCTTCAGGTTGTCTTTGACGAACCCGGCCATCTCGCCCTCCTTGAAGGCTGTGGCGCCGAAGAACTGGGGACGGTCGGTCTTGGATAACGTGACCGGGGCATAGCCGATCTGCTTCGCGTCGAGGAACCCGGTCAGCCACTCCGTGCCCGCAAAGCCGTAGAGGCTCGGCGCCGAGGGCTTTTCGGCGAGCATCCCTTCGCCCTGCCCGTCGGCGAAGTCGTGGCAGCTTGCGCAGTGCTGCTTGAAGAGTTTGGGCCCCTGCGTCTTCGCGTCGTCCCAGAGGAGCGAGAGCGCCCCGCTCGCCGGGACCCCCTTGGCTCGGATCAACTCCCGGACGCGGAACGCCGCCTCCTCCTCGTCGGCCAGCGAGGCCTGAACGCCGGGGTCGCGGGCATCGACCCGTTTCGACTCGACGGTCAACGCCGCCGCGGCCGCCAAGAGCCCGACGGTCAGCAGGAGATTGACGACGTGACCGACCTTCTTTCCCGACCAGAAAGGCATGGCCAAAAAGAGCAGCACCAAGAGGCCGGGAACGACGAAGATCGGCAGGATCTTCATGCTGCCGGGAAAATAGTGGGCGAATTGATACACCCCGACGAAGTACCAGTCGGGTCGGGCCGCGGCGTAGGCGTCGATCGGGTCGCGCGGGCTGCCGAGTTCGTGGCCCAGGTAGTCGCCCGGCCGGTACCCCGCCCATTGGCCTCCGATCCCGTTCTGTCCGACCAGAAAGAGGATCACCGCGAGCACCACGCAGCAGGCGAGCATGTCGAGGAAGAACTGGTCGGGCCAGTAGGGGCGGGTCGGCGGCGTGTCCGACGGATCGGCGGTTGCGGCCTTGCGGGCCAGCCACCAGTGCAGGCCCAAGAGCACCGCGAAGACCGCGGAGAAAACACCGGCGTGCAGGGCGACGAAACGCGTCAGGGTCAGGTGGCCCATCTCGGGCCCCCCGACGGCCAGCTTGTAGAGCGGCTCTCCCACCCAAGGCAGCAGGAACAGGAACTTGGTCCGCACGTTGGTGCTCCAGTAGCCGACCTGCGTCCAAGGCAGGAGGTCGCCGGTGAGCAACAGGGCGATCGTCACGAGGGCCATTCCCACCACGCTCCAGAAGACCAACTCGCGTGGGGCGCGGTACGCCCCCGACACAATCATGTGGATGGCATACAGAAGCAACAGTGCCAGGAGCACCTGCCCGGCCTGATAATGAATTCCGCGGAGAAGCCAGCCTCCGAGCACTTCATATTGCACGTAGTAGACGCTCTCCCAGGCGGTCTGGGCGCTGGGGCTGTAGAACATCCACAGAAAGACGCCCGTCACCGCCTCGACCACGAACGTGAACAGGATCACGCTCGGCCAGAGGCCGAGGCAGCAGGGCCCGGCCGGAACCCGGCGACGCGAGCACTGCTCATAGGCGGTGACGAGTCCGGTGCGGTCTTCGATCCACTTGGTCCAGGCCTTCATGAGCGGTTCTCACGGGGATGAAGGATGAGCGATTAGGGATTAGGGATTAGGGATTGGGGATTGGGGATTCACAACGAAGGACGATGGATTGACGATACCCTGAGTCTGGCTGCCCCTCATCTCTCATCTCTCATCCCTCATCTCTCGTCGCTCGTCCCTCATCCCTCTGCGATCTTCTCCGCGGTGCCGGTGCGGAAGTTCTGGAACTTCACCCACACCTCGCCTTGCTTCAGGCGCTCGGCATCGACCTCGAGGGTATCCAGGTCGCGGGGGCTGCTCGAAACGGCGTCGGTCCGCCGGCCTTCGATGTCGAAGCTGGCATTATGGCAGGGGCAGAAGAAGCCCTTCTTCTCCGGGTCGAAGGTGATGAAACACCCGGCGTGCGGGCAGACGACCTGAACCGCCCTCACGTCCCCCTCTCCCGCACGCCGCAAGAACACCGCGCCGACCGGCTGATCGGCGACGCGGTTCCAAGCGTCGACGCGGTCCATGGTGACAGTCGTCTTGAGCGGAGTCCCGTCGGTCGGGAGGGCGTCGAGCATGGCCAGGCGCATGAACTGGCCGGCCTGCCGCTTCTGCCGCAACGGATTGAGAAACGACGCCACGCCGACCGCGACCGGCGTGAGGTACGCCACGGCGCCCAACACGAGGGCGACGACTTTCACCACGAATCCGCGTCGCGGCTCCGGGGTGGATCCGCCGCACGTACAGGTGGGGCCGGGTTGCGCGGGGCTAATCATCGGGGATGATTCCTTCCTTTTTCGGTCTTCTGGGCCGTTTGACAGCCGACAAAAAATTATCGCATGGCCGCGCGCACGGCGTCAAGCACCTTGGCCCGGGCGTCGGGCAGGGGCTCGGCCAGAAACGCGCCGGCCGCCGCGCGGTGTCCTCCGCCGCCGAACTGCTCGGCCACGCGGCTGCAATCCACGTCGGAGCGACTCCGGAAGCTCACCTTGAACCCGCCCGACGGTTGCTCCACCAGGATCACCGCCACCTCGGCGCCGCCGACCGCGAGCGTCATGTTGATGACATCTTCGCTGTCCGACGGGATCGCCGCGCTGGCGGCGAAATCCTCCTGGGTCATCCACGTGTAGATCAGACGCCCTCCCAACTCGGTCCGGACCCGGGCCATCGTGCGCCCGATGAGTTGAAGGCGCGAGACGGTGTCGTTCTCGTAGAGGTCGCGGTACAGCCGATGCGGGACCGCGCCCGCTTCGGTCAGTCCCGCGGCCAGCCGGTAGGTCTCGGCCGATGTGGATGCGAAGCGGAACCAACCCGTGTCGGTCGCCAGCGCCGCGAACAACAACGTGGCGATCCGCGGAGTGATCTTCGCCCCGAGACGCACCGCCGCCTCGTACACGACCCGGCCGGCCGCCTCGGCCGTGGTGTCGCGAAAGAACTCGGCGCCCAGGTCGTCGGCACTCACGTGGTGGTCCAGCACGGCCTTCCCGGCCGAGGTCGCGCGAATCACGTCGCCCATCTCGCCCAACTGGGCCCAGGCCGAGGTGTCGATCACCAGGAGCAAGTCGAAGGTCGGAAGCCGGTCGCACGGCACGTCGCGACCCAGTCGCCGGATCCGCTTCTCCGGATCGAGGAACTCGAACCGCGGCGGCACGTCGAAGGCGGTGACGATCGACACCTCGCCTCCCAACTGCTCCAAGACCTCGGCCATCGCCAGCGTGCTCCCCAGGGCGTCGCCGTCGGGCCGAATGTGCGTCGTCAGCAGGAATCGCCGGCACCCGCGCACCAGGGCCACAAATCGCGCCCAATCGACCACCGCCGACCGGGAATCCGCAGACGAAGAGTTGTTCGGGCCGTTCACAGGACATCCTCCATGGGGCGGCTCAGAAAGGGTCCGGGGGCCGGGTTCAGGGTTCAGGGTTCAGGGTTCGAGCGTGCCTCCGCGTAGCGGGCGGGCTTGCCCGCCGCTCGCTTCCAGCCGCCAGCCGAGTCAGGTAGGAAACCGAAGCAGGACGCGCCCACGATCCTCTCATGCGATGAACCCTGAACCCCGAACCCTGAACCCTGAACCCCGAATCCCGCCGCCACCGCCGTCTGAATACTCTTGGACTGCCGCTCGCGTTGCCGCGACGTCGCGCTGCATTTGGTCGAGCAACGGCTCGACCGACGCGAATTTGATAATGTTCCGCAGTTGCGTGAGAAAGTCAACCTCAAGGGGACGGTCGTAGAGATCGCCATGGTAGTCAAGCAAGTGGGCCTCGACCTTCAAGCCCCCTTCGTTGAACGTGGGGTTGGGTCCGAGACTGATCGCCGCGGGCCGCCAGGCGCCGTCGGCCCACGCCCTGCCGGCATAGATTCCTTCGGCCGGCAGCAGAGTGGCCACATCCCCCAAGTTGGCCGTTGGATACCCGAGTCGAGCCCCGCGTCCCGCCCCATGAACGACCCGCCCGCGGATGCGGTAAGGCTGGGTGAGCAGACGGCATACCTCCGCCATCCGCCCCTCCGCCACCAACGCCCGGACCC
>CAYSGY010000441.1:0-4806 GCA_964430315.1 uncultured Planctomycetaceae bacterium | reverse complement strand
GTCGTCGAGGACCGGGAGACGCTCCCACGGAGCATAGGCCGAACGTTCCGATTCCCCTGCCGCGGCCGGGCCGGCCACGACCGTTGCGAGAATCGCGATCCACGCCAAGGGAGATCGAACCGTGACTGTTTTCAAAACTCCGTCTCCCCTTTTCCCTAGCCCAGGCGTTTACGCCTGGGAAGCTGGTGCCGCGCGATTCGTTCCTCGAGCCCCTTCAGGGGCTTCCCCGAAGAAGCCCCTGAAGGGGCTCGATCCTGGTTTCGTTGCCTCCGGAACCCAGGCGTAAACGCCTGGGCTAGAGAAAGACCGATCCTGACGCCGGCCCCGGCGTTCCCACGACTCCTTCGTCCTCACGTGCGGCGCCTTCGGTGGCGGAAGTAGTAGGCCCTCATGTAGAAGATCCCTCCCACGCCCGCCACGAGCAGCAGGCTCCCGGCGTACTTCAGTCCCCGGCCGGGGTCGTAGTTCACCGTAAGGAACGAAACGAACAACTGTTCCAAGGCGCTTCCGGCGGGAACGATCTGGTCGAATTGCTCGTCGCCCGGCTTCCACGGCCCGGCGTAACTCTCTTGAAAGAGCCGGTAGGAACGGCCCGATCGTGGGTCGGTGAACGTTACCGGCTCGTTCAGCGTCACGACGACCGGCTTCCCGAGCGAGTCGCTGTCCTGCTTGCCGAAGTCGGCCGGGTCCGGGGGCCTGCCGTTGTCGGCGAGAAAAACGATTTCGCTGGAGTAGTGCGACGCCATGCTCGTGCCCGGGTCGAGCTTGCGGTTGAACCGGAGCAGATGCACGCGGAAGCCCACCGTGATCTCGTCTCTGGCGAGCGTGACCGCGGCGCGACGCCCGCCGGCGCAGACGACCTTGCGCTGGTTGTCGTGCGGCGGGAACTCGAACTGGTTGGGTTCGATGCCGTCGAGCCAGAACCGTTCGCGGGTCCCGTCGACGGTGAGTTCCACCAGGGCGCGGCGCAGCTTCCGGCCGCTCTCCTTCTTGGGTGAGAACGGGACGGCCCGGATCTTCTCTCCGGGCCGGTCGCAGGGCGCGAAGTCGGCAACGCGCCACGTGAGGCGATCTTGGGTTCCGGCAAAGGCGACGTTCGACGCGCGATCGCCGGGCAACGGGCCGAGCGACTCGACCTGCGGCGACCTCCACGCACGATAGTAGAGTTTCCCCTCGGCACCCTGGAGGATGTCGATCCTCGGGCGCCCGATCCCGCGCAAGGCCCCCGGCTCCGCCTGTCCGCCCCCGCTCGCCTGCGGCGCCGCTGGCCCGCGCCAATACGTGCCGAACACCGCGTGCTCTCCATCCTGGCGGTTGAACTCGGGGTAGTCGGCCAGCAGCATCAATCGCTGCGGCCTCTCGCCCGGGGCGATCACTTGCAGGGAAACACCGGAAAATCGCGGATTCAGTTCCGCGAGTTCCACCTGGAGCCCCGTGTCGCCCACCGGCATCCGGCTGCCGGGCGTCCACGAATCGAGCGAGAAGACGTGTCGCTTCCCCGCGGCGAACAGGATGATTTGCCCTTGGGAGCCGAGCGGGCCCTCGGGCCGGCTGTTCAGGAAGGCGTCGGTCTCGGCCTGGCTGCCGGCCACCCAGAACACGACCTGTTGCCCGCCCGGCAATTCCTGGCGTGCGCCCAGCCCCATGCGGCGGTGCGTCGCGTGAGGGTCCGAGGCGTCCTGGACACTCAACTCGACCGTCTGCCAGTCCGATCCGTCTGCCGCGCCCCGGCCTGACGATGCTGCGGCGGTCTCCTTCGAGTCCTTGCCTTGGGCCGAGGCACCGGCCTCCTTGTGCGGCCCGCGCTGCACTTCGAGCTTGAGCGGCGGCGCCGGGACGGAGGTGGAGTCGCTCAAGTAATCAAGCACCTCCAAACGGATGCCGTCGCGATCGTACACAACTCCGCGGTCGCGTCGCGAGAGCCGCCAGGGGAACCAACTCAGTCGCCGGTAATCGTCCCAGTTGAACGGGCCGGCGGCAAAGGGAATCCGGATCGCCTGCGGCGCATACGTCCCCTGGTCCCGATCGCCGGCAGAATACGAGTCGTACACGGCCAGCTCGAAGTGCTGAGTGCCGAGAAAGGCCCGGCGCGCCGTGGTCTGCTCGAAGATGGGCATCTGGGCGTCAATCCCGCCAAGCCAGCTCAACCAGCAGCCGGCCAGCAATACCAGGATGCCGGCGTGGGTCACGACGAAGCCGAGCTGGTGCTTCTTCCAAGGGAACCGGACGAGCGCTGCGCAGAGCACGTTGAGTCCGAGACCGAAGACCAGCGCGGCGAACCACCATGTTCCGTAGATGCCGAAATGGACCGCTTGGGTCCCGTAAGACCGCTCCACGAAGGTGGCCCAAGCCAGCACGGCGGCGGAGGCCGAAATGAGCAGCACCGCAAGCTTCACCGAGGCCAACGCCCGATAGGTCCACCTCACCAGTCGCCACGCAGCCGGCCGATCAGGGAGACTCGATTCGGATGGGGGCATGGGTGGAGTGCGGGAATGAGCGGGCACGGGGAGGGTGGGACAATCGCAGCGCCGTCCCACCACGAAACGGCAAGGATCCGGTGGGACGGCGCTGCGCTGGTCCCACCCTGCGCCCTCTGCCAAGGCACGTAATTATAGCGCCCCGACAACAAGAAGAGTAGACGTTTGGCGATGGCCCGGCGAAGCGGAACGAACGCGACGCACCGGCCCCACGCCGGCACAGCCGAGGGCGGCTGTGCTACGCATCGTCAGCCGAACATCTTCAGGATGAATTCCATGAAGAAGCTGTTGACCGGGTAAGGCCCGCTCCAGCTCCACATGTGACGCAGCAGGTCGTAGCTCATCCAGCCGCAGAGAATCAACAGCAGCGTGCAGAACACGAGAGACGTAACCTGGAGTCCGGAGTACGGCGTCTCGGGCAGGATCATCGCCGGCGTGCCTCCGACCGCGACGGCTCCGTGGTCGGTGAAGACCGGCTGGGCCATCCCCAACGGACTGCCGGCGGCGGGCACGGCCGGGCCAAACCCGAGCGGCGCCTCCTCTCCGGAGAAATCCTCGTCGAGCATCGCGGCCGCCACCGGCCCGCCCCCGGAGGCGATCATGGTGGGGGCCGCGTCGCTGACCGGCCCTTCCTCCAACGCAATGACCTGCGACCCGCTCTCGGAATCCTCGTCGCCCGACTCCTCAAGCGGCGTAAGCTGGAAGCCTTCGTCCTGCTTGATGGCCGTGGGGGCGTCGTCCGTCTCCTCGGCAAACGTGAGCATGTCGTCTTCGCCGAGTTCCAGCGACTCCTCCTCCTGTTCGCGCTCCAGTTCCAAGGGCTCTTCGAGCGAAAGGCCGCTGTCGGTGGGATCGACCAGCGAGATGCCGCTGTCGCTGCCGATGGAGACGTCGCTTCCGGTGCCGCTTCCGCCTGCGCTTGCACCGATTACCAGATCGTCATCCTCGAGAGTGCCGGCGCCCGAGCCGCCCGCCTTCTTCGCGACCCCGGAGGCGGGCTTCTTCCCGGCCGCGGAGCCGGGCTTGAGATCGTCGCCCAAGGGCAACTCCTCGTCGAGGAGCAACTCCTCGTCGATGGTCAGATCCATGTCCTGGGCCGACGGAGGAGGCGACTTCTTGGCCGCTGCGACCAGGTCCAACGCGCTGGCGCCGGCCTTCTTGGTTCCCGAATCGGACTTCTTCGTGCCGGAGCCGGTCTTCTTGACCCCGCTTCCGCCCAGTCGGATCTCGCTGTCGGCCAGACGGAGATCACTGTCGGCAGCCCCCTTGCCTTTCCCGCCGATCACGGTGCCGGAAGTGCCGGCGTCGGACCCGCCCAAGGCCACTTCGCTCAACAGCACTTCGCCGGTGTCGTCGTCGTCGCCGGCGGCCGAAATCTCTTGGGTCCGCAAGCGTCGCGCCAGGGCCTCGACGTCCTCGCCTTTGAACTTCCAGTTGGCGCCGTCGCGGTAGCCGTGCAACTCATTGCGTTCCCGTCTCAGGTTCACTTCCGCCGACGTGATCCCCAGAACGCTGGCCGCCTCTTCGATGGAGTAG
This sequence comes from uncultured Planctomycetaceae bacterium, assembly GCA_964430315.1. Classification (GTDB taxonomy): domain Bacteria; phylum Planctomycetota; class Planctomycetia; order Pirellulales; family Thermoguttaceae; genus CALFBP01. Next base: position 793 of record CAYSGY010000441.1, on the reverse strand, counting down.
TATTTCTTCTCTGCCATACCGCCCGCCTCTTACCTCGGTGCCAGGAGCGATTCGATTTCCTCAGGCAGCGGATCCTTGCCGTTGAATTGCTTCATTTGCTGGTCAAAATTGAACGCGCGCACGCTGCGAAGGGCAATCCGGCCCGTCGCAAACTCGATGTGATAGACGCTCATCACGCGGAGCTTCGGGTCGATGATCGTAAGCTGCTGGTACTTCTCGCCCACGTTGGCCGACACGGCCAACATGTCGGCGTTGGCCAACGTGGACTGCAACTGGTAGGGGGACGGGCGATCCCGTCCCACCTCGTGACGCTCCGGTGCTGCCGTGGCCGCACCGATCACCAGACCTGCAACTACCACAAGCCCCAGGATGACCGTTCTCATGATCCACCTTCCCTAGAGAACAGGGACAACCGGGGCCTTCAACTCTATTCTAAAAGCCCCAATTGCCGTTGCAAGGAAAAAGTACCCAACCGGGGGGAAATCCGGACAGCCGCCGCTCCGAACGCGCCTTACCCCGCCCAACCCGAGCTAAATCCGACTGATCGCCCGCAATGGACTCTATAGGGGGGGTGACAGTATCTCTACGCCTCCAGAGGCGGGGGAGTTTACCTGTCGTTGCCCCTCTTGACAAGGCCAAACATTCCTTCCCAAACCTCTCTTCTTGTTAAAATTATCCATCTATCCGTGTGGGATGATCCGAAGCAGCGGCCGCCCGAGCGGTGCCGACCCGTTTGACGTGGGAAGGTGAAAGGCCGGTTGAACGGGAAGGGTGAGTGGGTGTCCGGTCTTGT
>CAYSGY010000440.1:0-4855 GCA_964430315.1 uncultured Planctomycetaceae bacterium | reverse complement strand
GAAATCGACGCCGCACTCGGACGCCGCGGCATCGAGGGCCCGGGCCACCTGGACGGCGGCCGCGTGGCCGTGCCCGGCGAGGATCGTCGACGCGGGAGAGATCGCCAGACGCTTGTTGACCACCGGGATCCCGTACTTCGCCCCGACCCGGTCGCACGTCTCCACCAGCCGGCTGGCCCGGCTGAGGATCTTGTTCTTGAGCTTGCGGCACACGTGGTCGATGCTCGGCGCCGCACAATCGTCGATGTTCAACGCCAGGGTCACGGCGCGCACGTCGAGGTGCTCGGCGTGAAGCATCTCAATCGTGGATAGGATCTCGTCGGTCCGCAACATGGGTCGGCGTCTCGGGTGCAGGAAGGGGAAGAGGGGAAAGAGATCACGAAATCACGAAATCACGAAATCACGAAAGAGCGAAAGAGCGAAAGAGCGAAAGGGCGAAAGGGCGAAAGGGCGAAAGGGCGAAAACGCGAAACAGGCAAACCACTGCACCCAAGGCATCGCGGGCCGTTATGTCCCGTCCTTCGCGCTTTCGCCCTTTCGTACTTTCGTACTTTCGCGATCTCGTGATCACTACGTGGAATATGTCAAACGCAACTGATTGGTGGCCACGAAGACGTTTTCGTGCTGGAGTTTCACGGCAAAGCCCAGTTCCTCGCCCATGTGTTCCAAGTCGGTTTGCAGCATCCGGATGTCCCAGTGGGTGGGCACTTCCAGTTGCCCGATCAGGACGAACTCGTCGCCGCGGCGGTCGCCGTACAGGTCGACGATGTTGATGTCCCGACCGGCCAGGTAATGGCTGAACCGCCGCACAATGCCGGGCTGGTCCTTGCCGAACGCGGTGATCACGAACCGATCGCACTTCTCCGACGGGGCGAGGTTCTCCGGTGGAAGGGCCACACGCGCCAACACCTGGAACGGCGAATGCGACGTGCCTGCCCCCCGGACCTGTTCGGCGAGGTCTTCAGGGGCGACCGGATCGGGGGTGCTTACGATCATAATGAGGGTAAAGTACCCCCCCAATACGGTCTGGCTGCACGCATCGATGTTCCCCCCCAAGGCCTCAACCGCCGTGGTCACGGCCGCCACGATGCCCGGGTGGTCGTCGGATACGACATCGAGGACGTAAGCATTGCGGAATCGAGCCTTCATGGCGGTGTCATCAACTCGGAATCGGGCGGGAAAGTTGCCAATGGGGGCAAGTTTAGCACGAAGGGCCGCTCTGGGGAATCGGCCCGGCGTGGCACAGCCGCTCCCGGCGGCGCAGCGGCTCACACGGCCCGAGGCGGCCTTGCACCGCTTCCCACATCCGAGGGCGGCTGTGCCGCAGACCGCTGCCGGCGCTTGCGCCACGCTGCGACGGACGGTCCCTGACGTCCTTTCACCATCCCAGACGTGCAGAGGGCAGTCAATCCGTATGGGCGTTGGCCATGACCAACTCCCCTTTGAAGATGCCCTTGAGCCCCCTGAGCTTCGAGGCGATCTTCTGCAAGTGCGAGGCCGGGCCCCGCAAGGCGATCACTTCCAGGCAGAGATCGTGCTCCAGGTGGACGTGCAGCGTGGCGACGACATACGCGGTGTTGTCGTGCTGCAACTGGAGGAGCTTGTCGCGGAGTTGGGGACGGTGGTGGTCGTAGACCAGCGTCAAGGTCCCCGCAGCCTCCTGGGACTCGCTCATCCAGGCCCGGCGGGTGAGCGTGTCGCGGATCAGTTGCCGCACCGCCTCGCTCCGGGTGGCGAACTGTTCCTCGCGGCAGAAGCGATCGAACTTCTCCAGGAGGTCGTCTTCGACCGAGACAGAGAACCGGACGATGTCGCTCACGTTCAGTCTCCCAAGTCTTGCAGCCAGCGGCGGATATCGCTGTAGTATTCGCTCGCCAGGTCGCCCTTGACGAGTTGGCGTTGGAATCCGGCCGCCCCGCCCTGGGCGAGGTCGGCCTCTTCGGCGGTGACGAAGCGGGCCTCGGGATCGACGGCGATCAGACGGCGGCAGAAGCCCAGCAGGAGTTCGTTGCGGGCGACGTCGGGCGGGAGCACGTCGGGGAGCCGATCCGGCAGCGACATCTTCGCTTCCCACAAGGCCTGGTAATCGCCGGCCCCCGCCGACATCGGCACGCCCGACAACATCTCCACCAGCATGTAGCCGAGGCCGGCCAGGTCGGCCCGGGGCGACCAGGTCTGCGATTTCAGCACCTCCGGGGCCGCGTAGGCCGGGGTGCAGCTCGGATACCGCGGCGGGTCGGCCATGAGGAAGGCGGAGCCGAGGTCCACCAGCTTCACGTCGCCGGTCCGCTTCAGCATGACGTTGGCCGGCTTGACGTCGGCGTGGACGATCCCGGCCGAGTGCAGGGCGTCGAGCCCCGCCAGGCACGCGCGGACGATCGCCACGGCCACGCCCGGCTTCAGCCGAGGCTGATCGGGCCCGTCGGTGACGACGACCTCGCGGATCTCGTGGAACCGTTCGGGACTCGTGCGGCCGCGGAGTCTCTCGAGCATCGGCTTCGTGAGGAGGCGGCGCAGGTCGAAGCCGTCGATCCACTCCATCTCCATCACCCGGATCCAGCCCCGGTCGAACCAGTGGTGGACGTCGACGAGGTTGTCCTGCTGGAGCCCGGCGACCTTGGCCGCCACCCGGGCCGCGCGCCGCATCGCCTCGCTGTACTCCCGTTCGTTCCTGAACCGCGCCGGCGAAAAGAGCTTCAAGGCCACCGGGAGCGAGAACTCATCCGACCCCCGGCCTTCGCTCAGGAACACCTGGCCGTGGCTGCCCGACCCCAACAGCCGGATCAATCGGTGATGTTCGGTCCAGTCCAGGCGGTGCTCCCGGAGGATCGCCTCGTAGCGTTTGGCGACCTCGCGGGTGATCCGGGCCGATTCCTCGCCCTCGGTCTCCGTGTGCGGAGCCGGCTCGACGATCGTGACTGTCGACTTCGAAGGGTCCATGCTCTGCAAGCTCGTTAGGATGCCCGGCCCGCCCACGGTATTGTACTACGCTCGGATTCCACCATGACAGGGGGGGCACGAAGGCGATTCAGGTTGGGCGACACCCAACTCGATCAGGGTCTCTTTGGCCGCTGCCGAAAAGATGAGCTAACGAGGGGATACGATCTGCCGGCAGCGGTCAAGCAGCGGCACACCATCTCCCGGCTCGTCGACAACGGGCACCCTCGCGTCGATCCTCACAGGGATCGCCAGGTGCCGTCGTCCACCGAAGCGAGGGCCGCGAGGTTGGCGCGTAGCGTATGAATGCCTTCCTCCAGGCTGCACGCCGGTGGGACACGTCGTTCGACGGCGTCGAGGAACGCGTTGGCCTGGGCCACGAACAGGGCGTCGCGCGGCAGTTCACCGGCCGGTTCGTCGTGCCAGGGCTGCTCCGGTCCGGGCGTCCAGCGCCATCGGCAGGCGTGGTTCTCGAATCGCAGCGTTCCGCGGTCGCACACCACGGTGACGGTCAGCTCATTGGGGGCCTGGTGCTGGTTGAGGCAGTACGAGCCCAGGACGCCGGCTTGGCGCGTGAGCACGTGGACGGTGTCCTCGACCTCGACGCCTTCGAGCACCTGGTGGGCCGCATCGGCCAGGAGGCGGTCGATCGGGCCGACGAGCCACTCGCCCATGTTGAGCACGTGCGTCATCGCGTCCTGAATCGCCCCGCCGCCGGTCGCACGGTCCTTGTAGTAGATCTCCCGGTAGGCGGGCCGATAGGTGGGGAAATGCTGGCCGCCGACGGCCACCAACTCGACGGGCCGTCCGAACCGGCCGCTGGCCAGCGCGGCCCGCATCGCCCCGAGGACCGGATGGGCCCGATACACGTAAGCCACGGAAACGACCACCCCGCGACCGACGACGGCCTGCCGCAACGCTTCCGTTCCCTCCAGGCTCGTGCTCAGCGGCTTCTCGATCAGCAGAGGCAACCCTCGCTCGACGAGCCGCATCGCCATGGGCACGTGGAGATTGGCCGGCGTGGCGATGACCGCGGCATCGTGGGGATCGGCCAGGGCCGCATCGAGATTCGCGTACGTCCGCTCGACGTGGTATTGCTCGGCCAGACGCTGCCGCAACTCGTCGTTTGGCTCGCAGATCGACGGCTCCGCGCGGCCCGTGGCTTGGAAACACCGAAGGTGCCGATGCCCGATGGACCCCACGCCGACGATCAGCACCCGAGACGGCTTGACCATGGCAATCGCCCTGACGCCAGTGTTCGCGACGGTTCCCGCGGAAGCCTACCCCGCCCGAACGGCCTGGGGCACAGCCGCCCTCGGCTGTGCCACCATACGCCTTCCCATGCAGCGTGGGAACAAGGATTCCCAGGATCAAGACGCTGCCCATTGTAGCTTCGCCCGGCCCGACCGGCAACGCTCGGATTTCGAGGTCGCGCCGAACGCTTGCCCGGTGCCTTGGCCTGCGTTATACCAGGGGCGTCCATTGACCGCGTTCCGTCGGCCATCCGGTGAAACGACGACGGCGGGCCGCGGATTTCTCCAGCCTGCGAGGAGGATGTTGCCATGCGTCGTTGCGCGAGTCTGTCGTTCCCGGTCTTGGTCCTGGCCTGCACGCCGGCGTGGGGCGGGGGTCTGCTCGAACACCACGACGTGTTCGTGTCGGGCAAGGACGGCTACCACACCTATCGCATCCCGGCGGTCGAGGCCGCGGCCGACGGCTCCCTGGTGGCCTTCGCCGAGGCCCGCAAGCTCAACATGGCCGACCCCGGCATGGAAAACAACGACATCGACCTGGTGATGAAGCGGAGCACCGACGGCGGCAAGACGTGGTCGGCCATGCGGGTGATCGAGGACCCGGGCGAAAAGTGGTCGGCCGCCAACCCGGCCACCGTGCTCGACCGGAAGACCGGACGGCTCTG
>CAYSGY010000439.1:0-4858 GCA_964430315.1 uncultured Planctomycetaceae bacterium | reverse complement strand
GGCGAGGGGCGAGGGGCGAGGGGCGAGGGGCGAGGGGCGAGGGGCGAGGGGCGAGAGTCGAGGGTCGAGGGTCGAGGGGCGAGGGGCGAGGGGCGAGAGTCGAGAGTCGAGGGGCGAGGGTTGAGGGGCGACAGTTGAGGGGCGACAGTTGAAGGGTGCGGGTTGGCAATGTAGATTGGGGAGATTGGATTCAGGATTTCCAAGCGTCGAGGGTGAATCATGTTTCGCTTCGAGAAACTCGATGTGTGGCAAAAAGCGGTGGATTTCGCGCACGGCGTGTACGGCGTCACAAGTCGTTTCCCGCGCGAGGAACGATTTGGACTCACCAGCCAGATGCGACGCGCGGCCGTTTCCATTTCATCCAATGTCGCGGAAGGGACTGGGAGGTCTTCGGACAAGGACTTCGCGCACTTCTTGGGAATCGCCTATGGTTCTCTCATGGAAGTCGCTTCGCAATTGCAGGTCGCGTTCCGCCACGCATGGCTCAAGCAGAAGGACCGGGACGATCTGTACGCCAGGGCCGAGGAGTTGGCTCGCATGCTCAGCGGCCTCAAAGCCTCCCTCTCGCGCCGGTCACCGTAGGTCCCGACTCCCAACTCTCACCCCTCGACCCTCACCCCTCGACCCTCAACTCTCGACCCTCGACTCTCAACTCTCGACCCTCGACCCTCGACTCTCAACTCTCAACTCTCAACTCTCGACCCTCGACTCTCAACTCTCGACCCTCAACTCTCGACCCTCGACCCTCAACTCTCAACTCTCGACCCTCGACCCTCAACTCTCGACCCTCAACTCTCGACCCTCAACTCTCAACTCTCAACCCTCAACTCTCGACCCTCGACTCTCAACCCTCGACTCTCAACTCTCGACCCTCGACTCTCGACTAATGGTTGTGTCCCGCGTGCGGATCGACTCCGCCGCCGGACTTGGCCTTCAACGCCAGTTGCACCTGGTGCGCCGCCGAGGCCGCCACCATCGTGCCCACTTTGAGCGCACCGTCGTTGGCAATCACGACCCAATCCTGGTCGCGGTACTCGACGTGGACCGGGCGACGGTCGAAGTGGTCGTCATTGGCCTCGAACACGTAAGCCTCGGCCCCGTCCTGAGCGACTGCATCGACGGGCAGCACGATGCGGTCCTTCCATTGCTCCACAGGAACGCGGACCTGGGTCCTTTGTCCCGGCTTGAACTGCCAGTAGGCGAAACGCCGGCCTTCAGGCGTCTTGGCTTCACGCAGCAGGTGGTTGGGAAGGGTGACGTAGAAACGGAACGCCCGAGATTCGCGGTCCACCTTGTCGTCGAGATAGAGGATGCGGAGTCCCCGGACCGTCTCCTCGTCGGCGGTGGATTTCGCCCCCAGGACCGCGGAGATCGTGCCGCCCGCGGCGGACGCCCGGGTGATCGCCCGGATGTCCTGCTCGAACGCCCGGCCCTCGATGTACAGCTCTCGATAATCCACCAGGGTGCAGAGCGTGTCACCGGCATTCACGTATTTCCCGTGCGAGACCTTCAACTGCTGGACTTGCAGGGGATGCGTTTCCGGTTTCCCCGCCGAGTCATGCGCCGGCGCGCGGATCGTGAGGCTTTGCAGCAGCGTCCGGGTGGCAACGATCGTGTCCACCTGTTCTTGGGACAGTCCGTGCAACAGCAAGGCTTGCCGCTGTACCCGCAGTGCAGCCTCCTGCTTCTGCTGCTCGTACTTCCTCTCCAGAAACGTCTTGCCGGCGATCACGCCGTCGGCGGTGACTTTTTCCAGGCGGGCCACCTCGCGGCCGGTCACGTCAAGCTCCTCCAAAGTGCGAAGGAACTCCGTTTGTGCTTGAAGCAGGTCTTCGTGCGTCAACCGGACCTCGAAGAGCGGCTGCTCCGGCTCGACGGCCTCGCCCTGGATCGGATAGATCTTCGTCACGACCCCCGTCATCGGGGCGGTGACTTCCATCGTGGACCAGCCGGGGCGCTCGACCACGATTCCCGGCACGGTGATCGTGCGATCGAAGGGCCGTAGCTCGACCTTTGCCAATTGCAGGCCGATGTTCCCTTGGGCCTGCTTGCTCAGCTTGATCGCCGCCGCTTCATCGTGCTCGTGGTCGTACTTGCCGTCGTGGCCGTGTTCATCCTCCTCGACGTCGCCGTCTTCATGTTTTCCGTGATCGTGTCCGGCACAATCATGGCCAGCTTCGCCGTGGGCATCCGCGGTCACTTCCGCAGGTGCGTGGCCGTCGTTCTCGGCATGAGCCGGTCCGGCAAGGTCGAGTGCGGAGCGTACCCGTTGCCTGAATTCCGGCATCCACAAGCCGGCAATCACTGGCCCCACGACCAGCGGCAGCAGGGCCGCCAGCAGCCACCATCGTCGTTTCCGGGGCAACCATCGTCGAAAGGTCCGCGTGTTCATGGTCGTGCTTCGTGAAAGAGTCGTGAAGGACGTTGGGGGCGTAACAAAGCAATGCGTGTGCGCCAGGCGCCTCGCGGAATGGACGACGGGGGCCGGATCATGAGTGCGCGAGGCGCGCAGCGTCAAACCCGGCCCAACTCAACAAGGGGGCACCATCAAATCAGCAAGACTTGATTGGCGAGATGCAGACGAACCGGCAGCAGCAACCGGCCCGAGGAAAGAGTGGGTTGCTCGGGGCTGAAACCGACCAGGGAAGGCCGGTCGTAGAGCAACGCGGAGAAGGACGCTTGGTGCGGCGGAACCAACCGATCAGAGACGGGGCGGCTGGAGGAGACAAAGGAACACCTGGCCCCCTGACAGTCGTTCGCCCCATGATGCGAATGGTCGCACTCGTTCGCTCGGCACTGCCCATCTTGCGTCGCATCGCGGTGAGCGAGGGAGAAGTCGCCTTCGCAGGCGTGCGCATGGTGCCCGCAACAGCCGACCGTCAGGTGGACCACCAACGTCCCGGCGATCAGGATGCGGCAGAAGGCGGCCATACGGGTCTCTCTGAATCCCCCAATCGTCCTCGACGGAACACTCTGACAGCCTTCAGCCGAATCGGCGCTTCCTCCAACAGTGGGGATCGCCGGCTTCTCTGTCTATTGTATGTCGCGTGCTCCAAACGAGTCAACTTCACCGCGGCTGAGGTACTCCGTTCGGTGGATCGCTTCCCTGGAGACTGTCGGACAAGAGGTTCCCTTCGAGTGTCGCCGTTGCCACACGAAGGTCGCGCAGGGCGTCCAGGTAGGCGACGTGCGTTTGGAAGTAGGTCCGCTGGGCCGTGAGAAGCACCAGATAGCTGAACTCACCCTGCCGGTAGCCCGCGCTGACCAGCTTCAGCGACTCTTCGGCGTTGGGGAGGATGTCATGGTTGTATTTTTCAACCCCCTGATGGGCGGTTGCGTACTGCTCGAAGACCGCCGCCAGACGCTGCTCCAGAGCCAGCCGCACTCGTTGGACCTCGTGCCGGGCGGCAGTTAACTCGGCTTGGGCCCTGGCGATGTTCCCCTGGTTGCGGTTGTAGATCGGGATGGGAACGCCGACTTGCACGCTCGCAAACGTATCCCGCGTAGCGTTGTCGTATTGCACCCCTGCCTGCAGATCGACGTTCGGAATCCGGCCGGCGCACTCCCGGCTCAAGGCCGCCTCGGCACGAGCGACGCCCGCCCGGGCACCGGCAAGCTGAGGGCTTTCGGTCAACAGCCGATTCAAGGTCTCTTCCCAAGTGAACCGGACCATGCCATCCTCCAGACGGCCGGCCAACGGCGTCGGCGACAAAGCAGGATCCCCGACGACCGCCGCAAGATTCCGCCAAGCGGCCGTGTATCGGTTACGGGCCTTTTCCAGAAGGATTCTGGCCGAATCGGCTTCGATCCGCGATTGCAGGACATCAACGCGAGCCACCTCCTTGGCCTTCATTAGATCCTCGGTGGTCTTGACCCCGCGTTCGCCCACGGCGACCAACTGCTCCGCCAGTTCCACGGTGCGCTGGGCGACCAGCACGTCGTAGAAACCGCGCCGCACGTCCGTGAGCACGCGAAACCGCTGCGTTGCCCAAGCGTACTCGGCCTGCCGGACTCCTTGGCTGGCAACAGCCCGGTTCCAATGCAGTTTCCCGGCGGTGACGACTTCCTGGCCGATGAAGCTGCCCTGTTGCCCGGCCCGACCCTCGTTTCCGATCTCACTGCCCACGTACCCGACGACGGGGTTCGGATACAGCCCAACTTGAAGGCATTGACCGCGAGCCGCTTGTACTTGGGCGACTGCCTGAGCCAGCGTGGGATTGCACCGCTCCGCCATCGCCTCCAATTCCACCAAGGACAAGCCGAACGTCGAAGCTGCCCCCTCACCCGGAGAGGTGGCTTGCTTGATCCGGACCGCAGACGGCAGTGGAGCGGCTGGTGACTCGGATACGTCTGGGCCTCCACCATGATAGGGGGGCGCCGGAGGCGGTTCTGCCCGCTGGGCCATTCCAAGGACGGGTATCATTCCCACCAAAACAGTGACAACAAGGCACTTGAGTCTCATTCTGGGTGGACCTCCTTGTCCTGGGAATCGACTCAAAGTGTCCAATCATCCCCGACTGTGCAAACTATCACTACCACGGCCGAAAACTCGGCTTCATTGGTTCAGTCGGCAAATTCGCTTCGTTAGACCAGGGAGGCTCCGAGCATCGGAAGATCTGTCCGATTTCCGCGCGCTTGACTCCCTTTCTTTTTGGTTCATCCGATTGAAGGGTGCGCAGAGGCAAGTTGTTGCGCGGGTTGCGGCTGCGCCGCAGGATCTTCTTAGGCATGGGTCCGGTGTCCAAGGGGTTTCATGAGAACGGCCCCTGGTGACATAAGCCATCAGGGGCCCGTCGCGCCCTTGGCGCACCGGAACCTGGATATCCCTTGTCTCACTTGCGTCGTGAGCAGAGCCTGA
>CAYSGY010000438.1:1905-4876 GCA_964430315.1 uncultured Planctomycetaceae bacterium | reverse complement strand
GTCCGCATCCGCTGCACGTCCATGTAGTCCTTGTCGAGGGCCTGGAAGAAGAGGTTCCGGCCGGCGGGTACCTCGAAGAAGGCGGAGCCGTCGGCCTCGACCGGCACGACGCCCCGGAGCACGGCGACCCAGATGTGGGCGTTCCAACTGACGCACAGGTGCCCCCCGAACCCGTCGGCGCTCCGGTCCTCGTCGCGCAGCGGGTCCACCTCGGCGGCCCACGGCTTGGCGACCTGCTCCATGACTCGCAGGTACTTCACGGTGCCCGGGGCAACGCCCGGCAGTCCGCGATACACGTCGCTCAGAAAGACCTTGGCCGTCGCGTCACGCTCTTCATTGGACGGCCCCTGCGAGCCGCCGCCTGCAGCCTGCGAAGGCCGGCCGGCTTGGGCCGCCGCGACCGAAGGGAGCACCGGCGGCGCGGAGCGTGGCCGTAGTGGCATCGGTTCCCACGACGAGATGTTCGGATCGTGGTAAATCGGCACACGGTTGCCGAAGACGTCGAGCAGGTAGATGCCGTAGCCCGCCTCGTCGTTGTACCGCTTGTCGGGATTACACGAAACGAGGAAGAACTGGTCGGAGAGCGGGTAGGGATCGGAATAGAACGGACCGAAGATGTCCTCGCGCCACACCCCGTTGCGAAGTTGGAAAAGGCCACGGAGTCCTTGCGTCTTGACGTTCGGCGTCAGGCTGATCATCGGCTCGGGCGTGCGTTTGTCCTTGTTCACGTCCAGGAGCAGGACATGGCCGATTCCCAGCGGTTCGTGCCCGCAGCCGATGCACACCGCCAGGCGCGGATGGCCGGGCACCTGCCGGGCCTGCCAGAAGACGCCGGGATTGGCGATGTCGTCGCCGTAGAACTCTTCGCTCCCCGACCCGTCGGGACGCGTGATCCAGAGCGACTGCACCGCGGCGATCCCCTTGTAGACGTATTCCCACCGGTTGTAGAGGATCCGCCCGTCCTCCATCATCGTGGGCGTGAATTCGCTCAACGCGCCCTGGGAAAGAGGACGCAGGCTGCCGCCTTGCGCGTCCGCGCGGAACAGGTTCGTGCAGGCCAGGTAGTGGGCCGGCGTGCAGAGCACGCCGTGCTCGGATCGCGTCGAGGCGAAGGCGATTCCGCCGTCGGGCAGGTAGCAGGGGTGAACGTCGTCGGTCCAGAACTGATATCCCAGCAGGCCATAGAAACCATCCCCAAAACTCGTCCGGCCATACGCGGCGATCCGGCGTTTCTCTTCGGCCGGAACACTGGTCACCTGGCGCAGCCCGCTGCCGTCGACGCCGACCTCCCAGAGCCGGAAACCCTCCCGCTTCGGACGACGGTAGCCGAAGACGATCCGCCGGGCGTCGAACGAGAGGTCGTAGCGATCAAAAACCCCGCCGGCCAACTGCGGGACGATCTCGCGCACCCGCCCGTCGGCCAACGAAAGCACGCAGAGGTTGCCGCCCCAGCGATGGATGTGCTGGAAGTCGTCGTAGAAGTGCTTGCTGTTGTACGTGTAACGCTTGACGAAGAGGATCTCGCTCCCGCGGAGCATCGGATTCAAGTCCACCAGCATGCGGCGGCGCATGACGGACAGCTCGTCCATGAGGCGCCGGGTGGCCGGATCGGCCGGATCGAGCCGTGCGCCGGCCTGGGCCGTCAGACGCCGTTCGTACTCGTCCAGATGAGCGAGCTGTCCGGCGGCCGGGTAGTTGCCGGGGTGCGACTGGCCCAACGCGCTCACCGCCGCGCGGAGCCGGGCCAGATCGCCGCGGAGCGTGGTGAGGACCGAGCACTTCACGCACAGGTCGAGCCAGCGGGCGTCGCCGCGGCCGGCCTTCGCCTCCTTGAGCCGATTCAACTCCGCGCGGATCGACGGCCCGCCGTCGCTGCCGCACTCAGGGGCCAGTCGCTCGACGAGTTGCTCCTCCCACCTCGTATCGCGGGCCGCGAGCCAACCTTGCGGGCCGAACCAGTCGGCATGGACGAGATCCAACAGGGGATTTTCCACGGGCGGGAAGTCGCGTCGGACCTGCTCCCAGAGTCTCGGCGCAGGATTCGGCGACGGCGAGAAGTGGAACGAAGGCTCGTCGGCGAGCGTCACGCGCACCGCGAGCACGTTCTCCCCGGCCTGAAGGTCGAGGTCCACAAGAAGCTGATCGACGCGTGTGCCGTCGAGGTGCTCGCCGCATCCGTACCGGCCCTTGGTCAAATGCGTGTCGCCCGAGGCGACTATCCGGCCGTTGAGCCACAGCTCCAGCCGGTCGCCGCCGCCGACGCCGACGGTGAGTCGCACGGGACGGCTCGCCCGGACCGTACGTGCCAAGCAGAGGGCCGCGCTAGCCGACTTGGCGGGCAGCTTGCCGATCTTTCCGTCGGGCAGATCGTTTTGCGGCGTCCAGAGTGCCTGCCCACTGGGCGATTTGGCCCCCAGATCCGCGGCGGCCTTGGGCGGGTCTTGTTGCGCCAGTCGGTCCAGCGGCATGGGTGACGTGGCGAGCCACGGGCCGAACGTCACCGCCTTCCGAGCAGACGGCTGCTCGGCCAGCCATGCCGCGTACCGGACGCGCGTCGCCAGCAGCGTCTCCTGGAGGGTCCCACGCGTTTCATACATCGCAGGCTTGGCGAAGGACGTCGTCGCCACAACGGGCAAGGGCTGCCCGTGGCCGCGAGGAGCGACCAGCCCCAGCAGAAGGACGACGCAAACCGCCGTCCTCCGTCGCGCGGAGCGATTCCAGGTTGACGCCGGGGCGCCACCCCCGACCGGCACGGCCTGCCTCCGAAACCCTTGAATCGCGGCAGTCCACTCGGATTCCGGCATCTCAAGTCTCCTGTTCCATGCGGCGCTGGCAGGCATACGCATGTATGTTGCGCTAGTCGGCCGTCGAATTCAACCCTCGCCGGTGTGAAGAGTCCCCAAGAAGTGGGAAGGTCCCTTCAAGACGTCCCGTGGCATGCTTCTGCGACGGGAAGTGTCGCGATGTGCGC
>CAYSGY010000438.1:0-1895 GCA_964430315.1 uncultured Planctomycetaceae bacterium | reverse complement strand
TTCGGGGCGGGTTCCATGCCGACCCTCGGCTGCGCCGAGTGACGGCATGCCACCCATGCGCCGAGTGACGGCATGCCAAACGCCGACCTCTACGGTCCGGGAGGCGGCTCGGGCTTGGGAGGCGCTGCGGTCGCGGGAGCCTCTGCTCCGGTCGGAGGTCCCGGCGAAGGCGGCTGCGGGGTGGAGCCCTCGGCCGGTATCTGCTCGTCCTCCTGGGTTCCCGGACCGGCGCTGACGACGTTCGGACCGTCGAGCCGATAGTCGATCCGCAGACGCATCAGGCGCTGGCGATCGCGCCGGGCGGCGTCGAAATAGGCCTTGCGTGGCGAAGGCCCTTCGCTCAGGCCCACGCCGCAGTAGTCCAGAAGGGACCCCTTCTCGAAGTGGACGTTGCGCAGCGCGATGCCGTATTCGACCCGGGCCTGGTAGTACCGGCTCTCGGCTTCCGCAAGCCGTCGCTGGGCGTCGAGCACGACATAGAATTCGGCCTTGTCGGAGTCGTAGGCGGCCTGCAAGGCGTCGAGCTGCTGCTTGGCGGCGATCACGCGGTTGATCTCCGTCTGGATCACGGCGTAGGCCCGATCGAGCTCGCTCACCGCCGTGCTCAGGTCGTGGACCACCTGGCGTTCCTGTTCGCGGAGGATGCTCTTCGCATTGGCAAGCTGGAGCTGGGCATTGCGGACCGCGGCGTGGCCCTCGCGGAACCCGATGGGGAACGACAACTCCACGCCGGCCTGCCACTCCTGGAACTTGCCGCCGGTCAGGTCGGCGAAGGCGTTGTCGAACGGCGTCAGGCCCTCCCGGTCGGAAGTGAGGAGCTGCTCGCCGAAGCCTCGCCATCGGTAGCGGCCGAAGACATCCAGGCTGGGGAGGAGGAAGTTCTTGCTGGCGATAAGTTCCAGTTCGCGGCGTTTGACTTCCCACCGCTCGCGCCGAAGTTCCTCGCGCTGGACGATCGCCTCGCCGGCGACCACCGGCCAATCGAACCCGACCCAGGCCACCGGAGGCTCGTCGGCCGGCCGGAGCAGGTGGTCTTCGTTGGGCGGCAGGCCCATGAGCAGCCGGAGCCGCCGCTCGTTGACGTAGACCCCCGGCAGGCCGCGGAACGTGCCCGGCCGGCTGCCGTTGTTCGTTTGGGTCTGCTCCAGGGGGCGGCCGGCCAGGGCGTTCTGGACTTCCTCCTCGAAGCGGAAGTATTGCTCGCGGGCCTGGGCCTCCTTCTCCGCTTCCCCCCCGCGACGCCCGGTGCGATAGAGGGCGTGGACCCGGCGCCAGGTCTCCAGGGCGAGGTCGCGGGCCCGGACCTTGGTGTCGAGGTCCCGGTAGGCGAAGTACAAGTCCCAGTAGGCGTTCTCCACGTTGCTCAAGAGGTCGCGGACCCCCATCTGGAACTCGGCGAGGTTCCGGTCGGTCCTGATCCGCGCGATGAGAACACCGTTGTACACGCCCGGGGATGCCCCAGGTCCGGCGATACGGTTGAATTCGACGCCCCCGCCCCGCAACAACGGGTGCTTGACCTCCGCCTCCATCAACACGTCCCAAGCGCCGTGGCGGAACTGGTTGCCGAGGCTGTTGTTGTTGTCGAAGTCGGTGAGGTTGCGCACGGCAAACTGGCTGCCGGTGACCGCCCGTTTGCTGATCTCCGCCTTGAAGATGTCGTAGTCCTGGGTGTAGAAGCCTGCGTTGCCGAGCATGCGGTTGTTATAGCGGCGGTCGTTCTTCTCGAAGAAGAGACTCGTGGCAAAGGCCGCGTCGAACGCGCTGAGCGCGCCCTCGACGCCGAACTGGGGGTCGGTCTCCACGATCGCCGGACCGTAAGCCGTTGGGAGGCTATCCGGCGCACGGATGACCGTGCCGCCGAGGTCGATCATCACCTTGGAGTGCATCAGGGCGAG
>CAYSGY010000437.1:0-4884 GCA_964430315.1 uncultured Planctomycetaceae bacterium | reverse complement strand
CTGACTTGCAGGTGACGATCACCACATCGGGCGACGGGGCCGCCTTTCCCGTGGCCGCGTCCACAACACGGAGAACGAGCGTCGAGCCTGCCGTCAACCGGACCGTGACTACCGTGTGCTTCCGTTTGCCGTCGAGGATGATCGGCTCGCTGAGGCCGAGAGCACTGGAGTGTCCCGGCCATGCCCATACCATGGCGCGATAGGTTCCCGGGACGAGCTTCTCCAGCTTATGGGTGTACCAGGAGGATGTGACGCCGGCGTGTCGCCAGATCTTGCCGCCGGGAAGGTCGTGCCAGCATTCCTCTTCCTCGTCCGCGGTCGCGTCGACGGCCATCCAGAACGCGACGCCGCCCCTCTCGACCGGCTTCCCGTCGAGCCCGAGGACCTTCACCTCCAGCGAAAGATCGGCCCGCGCCGCCTCCTCGACGACTTTCCCAAACCGATAGCCCCCTTTGGGAAGCCCTTCCGGGGCGTGCCGTTCTTCCGCGTCGATCCAGAGCCCACAGACCCTCTGCTGGCGGTCGAACGCGAACCGCAGGATCAATTCCAACTTCCGCCAGCGACAATGGGCCCGCAGCAGCCAAGCGGCGCCGATACGCTCGTAACGCTGGACACGGCACCCGTCGAAGTCGCCGGAGGCGGCGGTCAGCGATAGCCACAGATCCTGCAACCTGGCTGCCGGAAGGACCTGCTTCAGCGCGGGATCAAACCGCGTGGTCGCCTCCTCATAGCGCCCCTCGCGGAGCAGCATCACCGTCTGTTCCGCCGACTCCCGGCGCTTCGCGAAGGTCTCTCGCGCAACGTCGGGCGGGGTTGCCCCGAGCGCCAGGGCTCCGTCGCCCAAGCGACCAAATCCGGTCTCGTGCCCGACTCCTGCCAGAGCCAGCAGCACAAGCGTCACCCTTGCCCTGTGCCGGAAGACGTGTGTCGCGATTCTCGCGACGGCGAACATGCGGAGAAGATACCCTTCCACGGTCCCCTCCTTCTGCGGCCGCTTCAATGATCGAACGCCCGAACGGTCTGCTCCATTCTACACGAAGTCTCGCCCTCCCGAGCCAGCGTTCAGAAGGCTTCCGCCGCGTCTGAATCGGCCCAGGGGGCCAGTTGGATCGGGTACTTCCCGTACATGCGGATCGCATTCCAGAGGGCCAGGTAGTTGCCGGGCTTGACGGCCGAGTGGATGCTGTTGCTCGACGACAGGATCAATCCGCCGCCCTCGCCCGCCTTGCGGATCACCTCCCGGGTCTCCTCGACCACGTCGCGTTCGGACCCGAACGTGAGGGTGTGGGCACAATCGACGTTGCCCTTCAGGGCGATCCGGTCGCGATAGCCGGCCTTCATCTCGGCGATGTCCATGCCGGCGATCGGGTCGATGGGGTCGAGGCAGTCGATGCCCGAATCGAGGATCATGTCCAAAAGCGGCCGGATGTTGCCGTCGGTGTGCTTGATGACCGGCAGTCCGACCTCGTGGAACCCCGCCACCACCCGCTGCAAACCCGGGTAGAAGAACTCGCGGAACGACTTGGGCGACATGAAGGGCCGCTCGGCCGAGGCGTAGTCGTCGCCGGTGAAGACGAAGTCCGCCCCGTACCGGGCGCACTCCCGCGCCATAATCAGGTTCGTCTGGACCGACAACTCGACCAGCCCGCGCACCAGGTCCGGTTCCTCCACCAGCGCCATCAGCAAGGTCTCGAACCCGGCAAGGTAACGGGGAATGGAGAAGACGTCGTTCAGATGGACTCCGATCGCGAGCTTGCCCTTGTGACGTTTCACCAGGCGCTTCAGGCTTTCGTAGCGGCCGGGGGCGAGGGGGTCCGGCGGGGTGTACCTGCGGAGGTCGTCCAACGAGCGGATCGGGCCCTCCACCGGGAAGCCGTGCTCCTCGGCCGTGGTCTCCAAGACCACGCCCCACTCATTGCGGAACCGGTTCGGAGCGATCTGCTCCTTCTTGATGTCGGGCGCGGTGAGGATCGCGTCGAGCCCCATGCGCAGGGTGAATTCCTCCATCGACGCCCCGGGACAGATCGCCTCGCGGACCTTGCGGTCGATGATCCACTCGAAATGCGGGATGCGGTCCGGCTCCTGCCGTCGCAGCACCCGCATCACCCGTTCCGCGCACGTCAACTCGCTCACTGGAGATGCCTCCTTGGAGGATACCGCCGCCGCGGGCCGATTCTATCACACCGCGACGCCAACACAAGGGCGGAGGCCGCCGAGGTGCGGCGTGTCGAGCAGTTGGAACGGGGCGGCCACGTCCTGCCACCGCTCGCCGCGCTGGAGAATGCGGGACTCGGCGATCGGGCCAAGCGAACCCGCGGCCAGGGCGAGGTACGGCACGCGGGCAGGGTCGAGGGCCATCATGCGTGAGCAGGTGGCGTCGACGGCGGTCGGGTTGGTCCCGATCGCCAGGACCCCGAGCGGTTTCGCGGTTCCCGAGATCGGACCATCGCCTTCCATGCCCACGATCCCGTCGACGATCGCAACGGTCTTCGGCAGCGAGGCGTTGATGTCGACCACGGTCTCGGGGATCCCGGCGTGGTGGAGCACGTTCTTCGGCCAGCCGTAGACCGCGCCCGGGAGCGTGCCGTAGAGGTTCTTCATCGACGCCGTCATCCCGACCCAGTGGTGCGCCTTCAGCTTGGGGAGCGAGACCACCAGGTCGGCGTCCAGCACGGCGCACGGGAAGGAGAACTCGGAGAGCCTGCTGACGCGGCCGCGGTTGGCGACGGTCGCCACGTCGCCGTAGTTGAAATC
The DNA here is from genome assembly GCA_964430315.1 of uncultured Planctomycetaceae bacterium. Classification (GTDB taxonomy): domain Bacteria; phylum Planctomycetota; class Planctomycetia; order Pirellulales; family Thermoguttaceae; genus CALFBP01. Next base: position 2,130 of record CAYSGY010000437.1, on the reverse strand, counting down.
CTCGAACCGCAGGTGCTCGGCGCGGAGGACTTCTTCCAGTCCGGACTCGACCAGGGCCATCTCGGTGTCGCGCACGTGGCCCGGTCCTTCACCCACCGCCACCTCCGCCCCCCAGTCCAGGAAGACTTTGGCGGCCGCAGCCACGACCGCCGGGTGCGTGGTGCGATACGGGACGTCGCGTGAGGGCTCCACCAGGTTGGGCTTCAGGAGGACTCGGCGGCCCCGCACCCAATGCGGGTCGAGGCCTGTGGCGACGAGCCCTTCGCGGATCGATGCCGCCAGGGGCCCGTCGTAGTGCGAGTGTCTCGCCAGGAAGACCGCCTCGGCCCGGTTGCGGCGCCCGAGGTTCGCCAAGGCGAAGCCGGCCAGCCCCAGGGCGGCCGCCCCGGTTCCGGCGAGCAATGCCCGGCGATCGAGCCCCGGGCCACGCGGGTGCGACGGGTTATCGCGACTGGAGTCGTCGTGGGGCATGGTGGTCGCCTTCTTGGAAGCCCTCTGGGATGCGCACAGCCGAGGGCGGCTGTGCCACATGGCGTTGGCAGATTGTCTTACGAGTACTCTCTGTCCTTCGGCGGTACGAGCGTCTCGGGGTGCCCGAACCAAGGGCACCTGCGTCCCGACGCCGCAAGGGCGAGCAGGGACAACGGGTACGGCGCTCCGCCCTGCTCCAAGGTCCGCCGTGCGGCGGCTTCGAGCCAGACGGGAGCGTCCCGGGGCTCCCGCCCGTGCGAGGACAGGCCGATCAGGGCATAGCAGAGCGATGCCGTGGTCACCTCCGACGACAGGCTCCGGTTCAGGTGCGCGATGCCGGAGGCGATTTGGGGAGCGGCGGACTCCTCGCCGGCCAGGGCCGCCAGGGCGAGCCCCGTGGGTTGCACGGGCGGGGCCACCGCGCGCCCCAGGACCTCGCGGCTCCCGTAGTTCCATCCGCCGGCCGGCACGGCACGATCGCAGAGCAATCGTACGGCGTCGCGGCTTCGCGCGTGCCGGCCCATGCCCGAGGCTTTGAGGGCCAGGAGGTTGATCGCCGTGGGCTCGACCCAGGAGTGGGTCCCATCGACCCAGGGCCATGCCTGGAGGGTCGTATCGTGGCCGATTTGCGGCGACGGCGGAACCGGTCGGCCCTTGAACGCCAGGAGCCACGCCGCCGCCCGGTCGATCGCGCCGCGGAGCCACTCGCCGCCTCCCACAACGCTCCAGGCCAGAAGGGCCCAGCCGGTGGGCCAATGCGGCTGTCTCAAAGTAGCGGTAATGCCGAGGGTGCCGTCGGGCGATTGGAGACGGGCGAGCCACTCCAGGGCGGGCCGTGCGGCCTCGTGGCGTCCGTGGGCGGCGAGGGCCAACGCGGCCAGCGCGGTCGGCTCCACCGCGGCCGGACCGTCCGCCCGGTAGCCCACGCAAGGCCGACAGGTCAGCCGCATCAATACTTCTTCGAGCCACGCCATTCGACGGATCCCCGGATCAAGTGTAGCTCAGCCCGGCCGGGATTATTCGGTTGACAAGCCGCCGGGACGACCTAGGCTTCGTTATGGAGGCCAGGAACGTCCGACGCCCGCCGTTCTGGCTGGGCGTGGCCTCTCAACCCTCTTGTCCACCGTTTACTCGGGCCGAAGCTTCGCCCACGCCGAAGCAAAGTGCGTCGAAGCTGGGCCGACATGGAGATTCCCCTATGAGACTGCTCGCGAAAAAGGTGCATCGTTTCCTGGTTTCGGAAGACGGCCCGACCGCCGTCGAGTATGCCGTGATGCTGGCACTGATCATCATCGTGTGCCTCACGGCGATCACCCAGTTGGGCCAGGCCGTCAACACGACCTTCACCAACGTGAAGAACCAGATGCCCTCGGCGGCGGCCCCCAGTTCATGATCCGGTTGCGGTCCTTCGAGCATCCTGGGCGACCGCTGTCCTTGCTCGGAGCCACGCAGCCGGGGTGAGGCCCCCGCCTGAGATCGAAACACGAACCCCTCGGCACACCGGACGGTGTCCCGGGGGGTGTCTCTTTGGATTCACCCGGTATTTCCTGGAAACGCCGGATCGCACGAGATCGCAGCGAAAGTATCGGTGCCTCCACCCGCCACGATACTAGACGACGCGGTAGGTCAGGCTTTCCAGCCTGACAATCGGCCGGAGTC
>CAYSGY010000436.1:0-4888 GCA_964430315.1 uncultured Planctomycetaceae bacterium | reverse complement strand
GTGTGCGGGATCATCCACACGCACAGCAACTACGCCACGGCCTGGGCGGCCGCGGGACGCCCGATCCCCGTGTGTCTCACGGCAATTGCCGACCAGTTCGGGGCGGAGATTCCTTGCACCCCGTACGTTGACAACGAAGGGGACTACATCGGCCAGGCGGTCTTGCGGTATCGCAACCGGAGCCCGGCGATCCTGCTGGGCAATCACGGCGTCTTCGCCTGGGGCACCACGGTCCGCGACGCCTTGAAGGTGGCGGTGATGACCGAGGACGTGGCCAAGACCGCCCACCTCGCAGCCATGCTCGGCCCGCCCCGCGAGCTTCCGACCGAGGAAGTCAAAAAATGGTACGACCGCTATCGCCACGGCTACGGGCAGCCGGGCGAACGGAAGTCGTGACACCCGAGCCCACCGAGGAGACTGGACGATGAATGCGAAAGACGTCTTGCGCCAGGGGGTCGAGTTCGGCGATATGGTGATCCGGGCGTACATCGGCGACTTGAGCGACGCCGACTTGCTGGTCCGTTCCGTTCCCGGGAGCAATCACATTGCGTGGCAGCTCGGGCACATGATCGCGGGCACGGCCCACATGCTCGGGGAGCTCGGACAGAAGGCCCCCGCTCTTCCCGAGGGTTTTCTGGCCGCCCACGGCAAGGAGACCGCCTCCAGCGACGACCCGGCCAGGTTCGCCACGAAAGCGACCTACCTCGGGTTGATGGACGAGGTGAAGGCCGCGTCCCTGGCCGCCATCGACGCAACCCCCGAGAGCAAGCTGGATCAGCCCGCCCCGGAATCGATGCGGGAGTACGCCCCGACGGTCGCGGCCGCCTTGGGCGTCCTCGGCGCCCACTGGTTGATGCACGCGGGCCAGTTCGTGCCGATCCGCCGCAAACTCGGCAAATCGCCTTTGTTTTAGAAAAAGAGGCTCACGCAAAGACGCGAAGGCGCAAAGAGAGAACGGGTGACGGGTGGCACGCCCAGAGCGAAGCGATTGGCGTGGAAGACCGTGTTCAGGTCCATCCACGCCCTTCGTTCCTCGGGGCGTGCCACCCAACCACAACCAAGGGGCACGGCCATCCTCTTCCCGCTTTGCGCCTTCGCGCCTTTGCGTGAGACACAACACGTATCAGGAGTGCATCCATGCCCATTCACGACGAGAAGATCCGGCTCGGGTTCCTTGCCGCCAACCGCGGCCCGTTCAGCGACGAACTGGCCTTCAAGATGCGCAACGCGACGGTCGAGGCGATGCAACGGGCGGGGATCGAGGTGGTGGTCCCCACCCCGCAGGAAACCAAGGTCGGGTGCGTCGAGACCCGCAAGGAGGCCGAGGTCTGCGCGGAGATCTTCCGCAAGCGGCAAGTCCAGGGGATCGTGGTCGGGGCGGTCAACTTCGGCGAAGAGCAGCCGGTGGCCCAGACCGTGCGTCAGACCCGGCTCGACGTGCCCGTGATGATCTTCGGCTGTCAGGAAGAAGAGACCCTCACCCCGCAAACGCCGCGGCGTGACTCGTTCTGCGGCCTGCTGTCGATCGGCGAGGTCTTGCGCCAGATCGGGGTGCGTTACTCGGTGGCCAGGCGTCCGATCTGTTGCCCGTCCGATCCGTCGTTTGCGGCCGACTTGGACTGGTTCAGCCGCGTGTGCCGCGTGGCGGTGGGAATCAAGAATGCCCGCTACGGCCAGGTCGGCACCCGGCCCGACGCCTTCTGGACCTGCCGGTTCGACGAGAAGCAGCTCCAGCGTCTCGGCGTGACCACCGTGGTGCTCGACCTCTCGGAGGCGATCGCCGGGGCCGCGGCGATCGGCGATTCCGATCCGGAGGTGGCCGGCACGCTGGGCTCGATCAAGGCCTATGCCGACACGTCGATCATGCCCGCGGCAGGCCTCCTCCGCAGCGCGAAGCTGGAGGTCTTCCTGCGTCGCTGGCGTGCGGAGAACGACCTGGACGCCTTGGCCGTGCAGTGCTGGACCTCGATCCAGCGGAACTACGGGGTGTGCAGTTGCGCGACCATGGCCCGGCTGGGCGACGACGGCTACCCGGCCGCGTGCGAGTCGGACATCCTGGGCGCCCTCTCGATGCACGCCTGCCGCCTGGCCAGCAGCCGGCCCGCCGCGCTGGCCGACTGGAACAACCTCCACAACGAGGACGAGGAGCTGGCAAACCTCTGGCACTGCGGCGTGTTCCCGGCGTCGTTCGCCTCCGGCAAGGCGAAGCTGGACATCCAGGACATCATGGTGGCTTGCGGCGGGGCGCCCCGCGAGAATGCCTTCGGCACGGTGCAGCTCGTGGCCGATCCCTCGCCCCTGACGCTCTGCCGCGTCACCCAGGACGCCGACGGCCAGTGGAAGGCCGTCGTGGCCCAAGGGGCGATCGAGAACAACAAGGCCGAGACGTTCGGCGGCTACGGCTGGTGCCGCATCCCGGGCCTCCAGCGACTCTACCGCGACGTGCTCCTGCAGCACTTCCCGCATCACGTGGCCATCACGCAGACCCACGTCGGCAGCGTCCTCTGGGAAGCCCTGGGCAACTACCTCGGCATGGCAACCTACCACGCCGCCCAGGAAACCCCGGGCCTTTACACGTCCAGGTCGCCGTTTTGAGGTGACGAAATGCGATACCTATTGCCGGTGTTGGTTGCGGCCATCGTGACGGCGGGCGTCCATGTCCGGGGCGAGGACGGGCGGACGCCCGCTCAACCCCCGAGGGATACGGAGAGCGACGCCGAAATCTACCTGCTGGGCGCCGACGCGCGGCCCGCCGACGACATCTACGGCGAACAGCCCTACGGCGACGCCACCGGCCACGAGGCCTGGATCGGATGCACCAGCAGCATCTTCTTCTCCACCGGCGCGGACGCGACGACCAAGGGCAACATCTGGACCGCCAAGGTCGGCGACAAGAAGCCCACGCTGGTGCACGAAGGCAAGCGGTTCGGGCACGTCAGCGTCTCGCGGGACGGGAAGTACTGGATCGGCGACACCGGCGAGAAGGACATTCCGATCTACGTCGGCAGCTTCGCCACGGGACGCTGCAAGCGGGCGTGCTTCAGCTTCACGGAGTACGACGGCAAGCAGTGCGACGACTCCGCCATGGAGCCATGGTGATCGAACCGTGCGGCGAGTCCGTCGAATCGTCCTGGCCTCACTGCTTGGCCGCTGCCGGGACGGCGTATTGCGTTCGTTCCGTCGCTCGGTCGGCAGCGGCCAGACAGTGGCACACTCCTCCCTCCTCACCGTTGGCATCTGCGCCGTGAGACCGCCTATTGTCCAGGCGGCCCGGCGAACGCCGCTTTGCGTACGGGCGACTCCTTGGCGACGGGGCCGGAGTGGAGCAGGTTCTTCAGGCCGTCGATGGTGGCTGCCCATTTCGGGGCCTTGGCCAGGTTCTTGGATTCCCTGGGATCGGCTTGGAGGTCGTAGAGTTCGACGCCGCGGCGGCCCTCGTCCCACTCGGTGTAGCACCAGCGCTCGGTCCGCACGGAGCGTCCCAGCCAGTCTTCGCGGGCCACCAGGGTGTAGGCGGGCTTGGTCCACGCGGCCTTGGGGTCGTCGACCAGCGGAACCAGGCTCTTCCCTTCCAGTCCCGGCGGCTTGGGCAGGCCGCAAAGGTCGGACAGCGTGGGGAAGATGTCGACGAACTCGACGGTCCGCGGGCAGCCTTGGCCGGCGGTCTTTCTACGAGGGTCGACGACGAGCAGGGGCACGCGGGCCGAGACGTCGAAGAGCGTCCCCTTGGCCCACATCCCCTTCTCGCCGAGATGCCAGCCGTGGTCGCCCCAGAGGACGATCACCGTGTTGTCGCGGAGGCCGAGTCGATCCAACGCGTCGAGCACGCGGCCCAACTGCTCGTCCATGAAGGAAACGCAGGCGTAGTAGGCCGCGATGGCCGCCCGGGCCTGCTCCGGCGTCGGCCGCTCCTCGTAAAACAGGTCGAGATTGTACCGCAGGGCGTAGCGGGGGACCGAGGCGTCGGCGGTCGGCGTGGGAGCGAAATCCGGTGGCAGCGGCATCTTCTCCGGGGGATAGAGATCGAAGAACCGCTTCGGCGCCACCAGGGGCACGTGCGGCTTGTAGAAGCCGACGCCCAGGAAGAACGGCTTGGGCGACGACGCCCACTGGGTGAGCAACTCCACCGCCTGCCTGGCGTTCTTCACGTCAGCGGTCCACTCGTAGGCGCGGGCCCTGGTTTGCGCATCCTTCTCCTCCGCGTCGGGCACCGGTGCGAACACGTTGGCCCACGTGCGCAGGCTGTTGACCCAAGCCCCGGGCGGGGGCGCCAAGGTGCGGTAGGGCTCCCACCGGGTCAGGTCGGCGAGCATCTCGGCATGGATCTCTTGGCTCTTGAGCACCCATTTTTCGCCGGCGCTCCAGTCGGGCGGATACTCGGCCCCGGGCACCTCTTCATGGAACCATCGCTTCATCAAGTCCTTGTCGAAATGGAAGATCTTCCCCAGCAGGCGGACGTCGTAGCCGCTATTGCGGAAATGCTGCGGCAGCGTTACCCAATCGCGGCCCAAGAGCGCCGGATAGGCGAAGTCGATCGTCTCGGTCGTTGTGGGATACCGGCCCAGAAGCAGCGACACCCGCGTCGGGTTACAGAGGGGGAACTGGCAGTAGGCCCTGTCGAAGCGGATGCCACGGCGTGCGAGCCGATCCAAATTCGGCGTCTTGACGACCGGGTCGCCGTAGCAGCCGATCCGCGTGTTGAGGTCGTCGACGGCGATGAAGAGCACATTGGGCCGCCGGCCCGGCTCGGAAGCCACGCCCGGCACCGAAGCGGAGGCGATCAGCAGAACGGCAAGAGAACAGACTATCAGGCGCGCTTTCACAGGAATCCTCCTAGTGCTCCGCCAGTCGTGCTTTGATGTGTGGCACAGCCGCCCTCGGCTGTGCG
>CAYSGY010000435.1:0-4910 GCA_964430315.1 uncultured Planctomycetaceae bacterium | reverse complement strand
GGGGTGGTTCCCGGATGGATTCTCATCGTCCTGTGGCCCGGTGGGATTCGTTCCGCCGACCAGCCTCAGTGGGGGGCGCGGTACTCGCGGAACATGGTCTCCGAGGAGGTCGGCCTCCCGGACGGATTCGACCCGAAGACCGGCAGGAACGTCAAGTGGTCGGTCCCGCTCGGCACGGAGTGCTACTCGACGCCGGTGGTCGCCCGGGGCCGGGTGCTCGTCGGCACGAACAACCACGAGCCTCGCGACGAGCGGCACGTGGGCGACCGGGGTGTGATGATGTGCTTCGACGAGGCCGACGGCAAGCTCCTCTGGCAGCTCGTCGTGCCCAAGCTGGAAGGCGACATCTATCTCGATTGGCCCAACGCCGGGATCTGTTCGCCCGCGACGGTCGAGGGCGACCGAGTCTACACCGTGACCAATCGTGACGAGGCGGTGTGCCTGGACCTTCACGGCATGGCCAACGGCAACGACGGGCCGTACCGCGACGAAGGCCGGCATGCGACCCCGGGCGACCAGGCAGCCCTGGACGCGGGGCCTCTCGATGCCGATATCCTCTGGCTCTTCGATCTGCGGTCCGGGGCGGGCGTGCGCCCGCACGATTCCGCCCATAGTTCCATCCTGCTCGACGGGCCGTTCCTGTACGTCAACACGAGCAACGGACTCACGAGCCGGCACGACGGCGTGGACAAGCCCGACGCCCCGAGCCTGATCGTGCTCGAAAAGGCCACCGGGCGCTACGTGGCCCGCGATGGCCAGCCCATCGGCCCGCGGATCTTCCACAGCACCTGGTCGTCGCCTGCGTTGGGCGAGGTCGGCGGCCGGCGTCTGGTCTTCTTCTGCGGCGGCGACGGCGTCTGCTACGCCTTTGAAGCCGCCTCGGGCACGGCGGCGGAGCCGGCCCAGACCGTCAAGTCCCTGCACCTCGTCTGGCGGTTCGATTGCGACCCGACCGCGCCGAAGGAAGACGTCCATCGCTACATCCGCAACCGTCGGGTCAGTCCCAGCAATATCAAGAGCATGCCGGTCTTTGACAAGGGCCGGGTCTACGTGACCGTGGGCGGCGACATCTGGTGGGGCAAGCATCAGGCCTGGCTCAAGTGCATCGACGCCACGAAGACCGGCGACATCACCGCCACCGGGCAGGTCTGGTCCTACGCCGTGGGCCGCCACTGCTGCTCGACCCCGTCGGTCCACGAAGGGCTGGTCTATGTGGCCGACTGCGACGGGCAGGTCCATTGCGTAGACGCCGAGACGGGCCGGCCCTACTGGGTTCACGACGCCGGCGGCGAGATCTGGGCCTCGACCCTCGTGGCCGACGGCAAGGTCTACGTCGGCACGCGGCGCGGCCAGTTCTGGGTCCTGGCCGCCGGCAAGGAGAAACGCGTGCTCAGCTCGATCCGCCTCGACGCCCCGATCCACAGCTCGACGGTCGCCGCCAACGCAGCACTCTACGTCGCCACCATGAAGCGACTCTACGCGATCCGCAGGGGCGGCTCCTGACCTTTCGTAGCACAGGCTTCCAGCCTGTTGCGGAACCGCCAGGATCGCCGGGCTACGAGCCGTTTTCGGATGGGCTCTTGGTGTTTCGAGGCGCCCTCACCCCCTGCCCCTCTCCCGTCCAACGGGAGAGGGGAGTCATGCGTGGAGGGCCGCTCAGTGCGAAAAGTCCATTTCCGGCATCATCAGCAGGGCCTGCTCGTGTTGGAGGAGACTGAGACGCTGAAGGGCCCTTTTCACGACGGCGACGCGTTCGGGCTCCAGGGAGTTGAGGTACGGCAACGCGGCGTCGAGCAGTCCGCCGTAGGATCGGCCGGCCAGCGACGAGAGCGAGATGCCTTTCTCGCCGTCTTCGCCTCCGCCCAGGTCCTCGAAAAGGAGTTCCATGAAGTTCTTGGGCCGCGGGATGACACGGACCTCGTACTGCTTCTCCTTGAGGTTCGCCTGGCGGGCGACGTGGCGGATGGCGTCGTCGAGGGTGCCGATCTTGTCGACCAGTCCGAGTTCGAGGGCCTGACGCCCGGTGAAGACCCGGCCGCCGGCCAGGTCGTCGAGCTTCTTCTTGAGCCGCTTGCCGCGGATGGCGCTGACGTGGCCTTTGAAGACGTCGTAGATCTCGTTCATCCAGGCCTGGAGTTTCTCGCGTTCGGCGGGCGTGAAGACGGCCTCGGAGCTGAGGATCCCGGCGTTCGCGCCCCGGCGGTAGCCTTTGAAGGTAACGCCGATCCGGTTCCACATGTCGGTGGTGGCGAACTTCCCGCCGACCACGCCGATGGAGGCCGTGATCGTGGAGGCGTCGGCGAAGATCGTGTCGGCGCCGCAGGCGACGTAGTAGCCGCCGCTGCCGGCCACTCCGCCCATGGAAACCACAAAGGGCTTCTTGCCCTTCACGCGTTTTGTGGCGTCGAGGATGATTTCGCTCGCCGTGGCCGACCCGCCCGGCGAGTGGACGCGGAGCACGACCGCTTTGACGGACTCGTCCTCGGCGGCCCGGTCCAGGGCCTTGCGGATCGGCGTGCTGAACGCGACCCGATCGAGCAACAGCGGGCTGGGGTCGCTTTTGCCCGGCAGGATCGGGCCTTCCACGTAGACGATCGCCACGGCGTCTTTCGCATCCCGCTTCCGGCTGCTGCCGCCGAGCATTTCACCCCAGAGCTTGAAGACGCCCAGCGGCGAGGAGAGATCGATTTCGGGGCCTTGGCGCTTGCCGTAGCGGGTGTCGAGCTTCACATCGTCGCCGTACTTCGCCTTGAGAGCGGCCACGAACTCCTGGCGGAACTCGGCCGCGTCGATCAGGCCGGCCTTGAGGGCCTTGGCCGCGGTGTAGGGGCCGCCGTCGATCCACTGGCGGACCTTCTCCGGCGCCACGCGGCGGCCCGAGGCGATCAGGCCCACGTTCGTCTCGAACATGCTGTCCAGGAGCCAATTCTGCATGGCCTCGGCCTCGGGGCTCGGGCCGGTGCGCATGAACATCTCCGCCGCGCTCTTGTAGGCCCCGCAGGTGAGATAGTCGGGCTTCACGCCGATCTTGTCCAAGAGACCGCGCACGTAGGACGACTCCCCGTACAGGCCCGTAATCCAAAGATCCCCCGTCGGCACAACGCTCACCTTCGAGGCCCCGCACGCCAGCGTGTAGGTCCGCAGGGAGAGGCTGTCGGCGTGGGCGTAGACCCCCTGGCCGGCGGCCCGGAGGTCGTCGATCGCACGGCGAATCTCTTCGACCTGGGCCAGCGAGAACGACGGACTCCCTACCAGCAGGGCGACCGCCTTCACGCGCCGGTCGTCGCGGGCCTTCTGGAGCCGCTCGACCAGGTCACGGAGCGATACCGCGCCGGCCGAGCCGAACGGGAAGTCATCGCCCGCCGGCGTCTCGACGATCGGCCCCGTGAGCGAGAACACGGCGACCACCGGCGGGCCGTCGGTCTTGTCCTTCGTTTCGCCCGCCCTAGCCGGCACGGCCAAGAGGCAGGAAACGATCGCCATGGCAACACACAGGACGTTGGCTCGCACGGTCGATTCTCCTCGCTTGGGCAAGAGGCGCAGTGGGCAGGGGGCGTGCTTGCGCGCACGCGATTCTCGCAAGAGACCGGCCGCGTGGGTGCAAGCACCCACCCTACCCGCCACCTGCGGTTTCTACTCCAGAGACTCATTCGGTCTCCCCGTGCCGATCTTGGCACGCGGGGACTATCTCCGTCGCCAAGTGTAACCTGCACAAGCACTTGCTGCCAAGAGGCCGGGAAGCCTGCGCGGCGGGCGAGAGGCTAAACCTGGATTGCGCATCGTCCCCGGCGTTTGCCAGCGGCGTGTTCCACACTAGCCCGACGCGCAAGCGAGGGTAACTCGTTTGCAGTCCCTCGCTTGCGCTTCGGGCTAGTGTCAGAGGGTGCGCAATTCAGCGAAAGGACCGTGCGTGATCTTGGGAGGGCGAGGCTCCTGCCGAGCCGTGATGCAGCCGTCAAAACGTACGATGGTCGCAGGCTCGGCAGGAGCCTCGCACTCCCGGGATTGGGAGACCTCGTTCACAAAAACCTGCGCGACAGGCTGGAAGCCTGTGCTACTGGACCAGACGCAGCTTGGGATTGGTGATGATGTTGCGGAAGATCTCCGTGAGGCGGGCCTCGTAGTCGGCGGGGTTGCCGCTGCCGCGCGGTCCCGCGCCGTCCTTGTCGGTGTCGCCCATCCGGGCCATGCGGTCCATGAAGTCGTAGTCGCATTCCAGGCCGATGCCTACCGGATAGACATACCACCGGTTGCCTTGCATCATCGAGGTCTGCATCAGGGCGGCGTCTTGCGGATACTGGTTGCCGTAGAAGTCTCCGCTGGGGTTGGCTTTGATGTAGTTCTTGATCGTGGTCGACGAGCTGGAGTAGAGGTTCGGTTTTCCGTCGGTCAGGAGAACCACGATCTTGTTGGTGGCCAGGCGTCCGGAGCCGCCTTCGCTGGAGGGCTTGATGTGGTTGCGGGCCGCGATCAGACCGGTCTCCGTGGCCGTCGAGGCGCCGATGTGATCCCAAGCCTGGAGCCGTGTGCAGCTTGTCATGGCGGCGTCGTAGTCGCCGGTGAGCGGCACAAGGACGGTCGCGCCATTGGTGAGATTGTCGAACGTGACCACCGAGACCCAGTCGCGCTGGTTCATGTTGGAAATGCCCTGGTTCCGCTCCTTGATAACCTGGATGGCGGCGATCAGGGCCCGGCGGGCCGCGTGGGTGGGCTGTTCCCGGGGCGGGAAACTGAAGGTGCCCCCGGCCGTGCTCTCCGAGTGCCATGGGCAGTCGGCGCTGAACTGCGAAAGCGGGGTGTAGTTCGTGCCGTCGGGCTTCGTCGCCCGGCCATAGTGCATCATGAAGTGCATGTACGATCGGTAGCCCAACTACTTGGTGTTGCTGTCGAAGTATTTCGCCCAGTAGTTG
>CAYSGY010000434.1:4442-4915 GCA_964430315.1 uncultured Planctomycetaceae bacterium | reverse complement strand
GTTCGGATTCCAGGACCATCCCAACGTCCAGGTGGCGGCGGTGACCGACCTCTTCCCGGATCGGTGCGCGGCATTGGCCAAGGCGTGCCGCTGCGAGAAGACGTATCCGTCGCTCGAAGCGATGGTCAAGGACGACAGCCTCGAAGCGATCTTCGTGGCCACCGACGCCCCGAGCCATGCGCGGCACTGCATCGAAGTGCTCAAGCACGGCAAGCACGTGGCCTCGGCCGTGCCGGCCGCCTTCGGCTCGGTGGACGACGCCCACCGGCTGTTCGAGACGGTCAAAGCGACCGGGCGGAAGTATATGATGTTCGAGACCTCGGCCTTCCACGCCGAGTGCCACGCCATGCGGCAGATCTTCCGCGCCGGCGGCTTCGGCAAGATGGTCTACGCGGAGGGGGAGTACTACCACTATTGTCCGGAGCCGATCGCCTCGTTTCGCGACTGGCGCGTGGGCGGTCCGCCGCAGTGGT
>CAYSGY010000434.1:0-4432 GCA_964430315.1 uncultured Planctomycetaceae bacterium | reverse complement strand
CTACGTGTGCGTGACCGGCGGCAGCTTCACCGAGGTCTCGTGCATGGGCATGCCGAGCCTCGTGGAACATCTTCAGCCTGCGAACAACCGCTACAAAAACCCCTTCGGCACGGAAATCGCCTCGATGCGGACCAGCGAAGGCGGAATGGCCCGGATGGCGGTCAGTTGGGACACGCCGGGCTACGAGGGGGAGCGGGGCCGCGTGCGAGGGCAGCGGGGCTCGATGACCGGCACGGACTATGCCGGCCTGGAGAAGAAGCTCCCCGATATCGAGTGCCCTCCGCTGCCGCCGACCGTCGCCCCCGGCGGACACGGCGGTTCGCACGGCCACCTCATGAACGAGTTCGTCACCGCGATCCTCCAAGACCGCACGCCGCTGGTGAACATCGCCTGGGCCCTGAACATGACCGTGGCGGGGATCGTGTCGCACGAGTCGGCCCTGAAAGACGGAATGCTGTTGAAGATCCCGCAGTTCTCCGTTCCTGCGTGAGACATGCCCGCGGCGCACCAGCCCCGGTGGGCATTCGTTGACCGGAGTCGGCGAGCGGGGCAACGCTGTGGACGGGGGGCTGAACAAGCCGCTCGCAGGAACAGTCCCTCTTGCGGGGTATTTTCGGAGGACGGATCTGCCCGTCCCGGCGGAGGATCGACCCACGCCATCGTCGGCAGTGGGGCCATGAACTACCCTATGGGTCGGGCGACTCTGGCGTTGTGGGCGTTCGTGTGGGGTGGCTAAGATAATTGAGTAGGGCGAGTCGCGGGGCGTGTCGGCGTTCTTGCCTTGTTTTGCCGGCCCACCTTGGACCGCCGGCTGGAACCTGCCCCGCTCGCCGATCCACTCCGTTGTCCTGCAATGTCGACTGCCAGAGCTGAATCGCCGTTCAATAGCTGGGAGACGGTGCGGTGTGAATTGCTGCACACGCGAATATGCGATCTGGGTCTGAAGATCGAAGGCTCGCCCTTGGAGCCGTTCACGCAAAGGCTTCTGCGTGAACTGGCCGCCAAGCGTTTCTTTTTCCGCCCGACGTTCTACCTGACCGACAGTTGGGGATGCCCCGACCAGGTGCCGGCGATCGGGATTCCGTTCTATCTCGCCGACGAGCGATTGGCGCGTATCGAAGAGGAACAGACGGGCGAGATCGAAGACGACCTGATGCTCATGATGCTGTTGCGTCACGAGGCGGGGCACGCGATCAACTACGCCTATCGGCTCTGGAAGGAACCGGCTTGGCAGGAGACGTTCGGCCCTTTTTCGAAGCCCTACCGCGAGACGTTTTATCCGGAGCCGGCCAGCCGCAATTTCGTCCGGCACATGCACGTCAGTCAGTACGGCCGCACCTACGCGCAGAAGCATCCCGACGAGGACTTCGCCGAGACCTTTGCCGTGTGGCTCACGCCGCGCTCGGCGTGGCGGAGGCGGTATCGCTCCTGGCCTGCCCTCAAGAAGCTCTTGTACGTCGACCGCGTGATTCGGCAGGTCCGCCGCAAGAAGCCGCCTCGCCGGCGGAAGGGCCGGCTCTTCCGTCCCTTGGAGGAAATGGACCTCCTGCTGGCGGAACACTACGGGCAGCGGGCCGAGCGTTTTCGGGCGGCCGCGCAGGGCTACGTCGACGACAAGCTTCGCGAGGTCTTCCCCAAGGTCCGCGCCAGCGAGCGGCTCTTGGCCGGCGGGTTCTTCCACGAACACCACCAAGAGCTGTTGCAGCGGATGGTCCGCTGGTCGGCCCTTGACCGGGACGACGCCGAGGACATCCTCCAGAAACTCGAGGATCGCGCTGGGGCGTTGGGCCTCGAACTCTCACGCGCCCGCGAAACGCAGGCCCTCTTGGACGTCGTGGCCATGGCCACGGGCCTTGCCGTCGAATTTGCCTACTGCGGCCGGCTGATCGGGTGAACCTCGCGTGCGGCGGATCAGGGCCTGTTAAACAACAAGTCGGGCAGACTGCTTGTTCTTGTTCTCCAGGCCCTCAGACCATGGGGAGGTCCACGTCGTGCGGCCCCTCGAAGGCCGCCTTGACGACCATCTGCAAGAGACGGGGATACGAGATCCCCGCCCGGTCGGCTTGCCGCACCAACCCGTGCCCCTCCTCCAGGCAGGCGTTGCAGTTGACCTCGAGCACGCGGGGGCACTGCGCCTCGTCCAGCCGGATGTCGACCCGACCGTATCCCCAAGCGCCCACGGCGCGGAAGGCCCGAAGGGCGGTCGACACGATCTGCCGTTCAAGTTCGGGTTCCACGACGGCCGGACAGATCACCGAGGTCTTGCGGTACTCTTCGGTATTCTCGAGCCATTTCGCCGCGTAGCACATGATTGGGGGAATCTCCGGCGGCAACTGCGAGTAGTCGACCTCGGCCAGGGGCATCACCCGCTGCCGTCGGCCCCCGACCATCCCGACGTTGAACTCCCTTCCCCCGAGAAACGCCTGGACCAGGGCCGGCTGGCTGTACTCCTTGAGGACCTGCCGCACCTTGTCGCGGAGGGCCCGTTTGGAATACACGACCGAATGACGGTCCAACCCCATGCCGGCATGCTCGTGGCTGGGCTGGACGATCAGGGGAAACTGCCAATGCCGCCCATCGACTTCGCTGGGCCGCTCCAGCGTCTGGGTGTACGGCGGAATCAGGACGCCCGCCCCTTGGAGCAGGCTGGCGGTCATGTGCTTGTACCGGGTCAGGCCGATCGCGATCGCCGGGGAGCCCGTGATCGGGAAGCCCATCATCCGGACCAGGGCGGGCAGCCGCATCTCGTGCAGGGCGCCGTGCACGACGTCGTCGTACTGGTTGAAGACGACGTCGGGCTTCAGTCGCCGCAGCTTCCGCTGGAACGCCGACAGGTCCCGCGCCAACGGCAGCACCGTCACGCGGTACCCGACGCTCCGCAAGGCTCTCGCCATGCGCCGGATCATCAAGCGCAGGTCGGCGCTGCTCCCTCGGTCTTCCGGACGCTCCGGCGCCGTTTCTCGATCTCCGTTGTAGACCAGAACGACGTGCAGCGACCGTCTGACGCGATGGACCCGTTCCGCCATTTCGATGCTCCTTGGCCTGTGATGATCGTCGATCCGGGGCCCAGGATACGATCTTCCGCCGCCCGGGGCAAGCGACTCCGCCTCGTCGCGCCTCAACCGGTCTTGACGTGGGGTGGCGTCCCTGCTATTCAACGCAGCCTCGGGGGAAAGTCCGGTGCGTTCAGCGTCCTGCGTTTCCCTGAGCAGCTCTCCGGACGCCTGGGGACGTGACGAGCATGCTTTTCGTAGCGAGCTGACACGCCGTGAAAGAACTGAGATTGGGCCTTCTTTTCGCGGTTCTTCTGATGGCCGCGCCCCTGCGGGCCCAAGAGCAGCCCCAACCGTGGATCGACCTGCCTGCCTTCGGATTCGCGGACGAACCGGCCCCCGCCGAACCGTTCGCCGGACAGGTCCTCTCCTTCAGCCAGCCGAGCGCGGAGAGCGTCAAACCGTTGCTCGACGATCCCCGGGACGCCCCGCCGGCCGAAGAGATCGACCCCGACCGGCCCCGCGACGCACGCGGCGGGATGTTCCAGAAGGCGGCGTTCAGTGCAACGTGGCTCTCCTCCGGCGGTCGTGACGGCTGGGATATGACCGACCTGGAGTTGAAAACCACCCTGGCGGTGCCGGTTCCCTCGCGGCGCTGGCCCATGCTGATCACGCCGGGCTTCGCCGTCCATTTCCTCGACGGACCCGCGGCCCCCGATCTTCCCGCCAAGGTGTACGACGCCTACTTGCAGTTCCGCTGGTGGCGGCGGTTCACGCCCCGCTTCGGGCTCGACATGGCCGTGACGCCCGGCCTCTATGGCGATTTCGAGCAGACCCGCGACGGCGCGCTGCGGATCACCGGCTACGCCGCCGGCGTGTTCAACTGGACCGAGACGGCCAAGATCGTCGGGGGGGCCTCGTACCTCGACCGCGACGACGTGCCGTTCCTTCCGATCGGCGGGCTGATCTGGACCCCCAACGACGAGTACAAGTTCGAGCTGGTCTGCCCTCGTCCGAAGATCGCCAAGCGGATCTTCTGGAGCGGCGCCGACGGCCCGGACCTCCAGGACTGGATCTACGTGGCGGGCGACCTGGGCGGCGGCAT
The DNA here is from genome assembly GCA_964430315.1 of uncultured Planctomycetaceae bacterium. Taxonomy (GTDB): domain Bacteria; phylum Planctomycetota; class Planctomycetia; order Pirellulales; family Thermoguttaceae; genus CALFBP01. The sequence continues at coordinate 334 of CAYSGY010000434.1, read as the reverse complement.
TTGGGCTGTCCAGCGGGCCGGGATCACCGACGTGTTCAGCTATCGCGACTATCGGGCCATCCTCGGCCTCGAACGCTGGAGCCTTCGCGGGCTGGACTTCCGGGTGGAAGCGGCCTACGTCTTCGGGCGCAAGATCGAATACCGAAGCGCCACCCCCGATGCCCACCCCTCCGACGCCGTGATGCTCAGCGGCGGCCTGACCTACTAGTGTAGTGATTCAGAGTTGCGGGGATGGTTGAGTCGGACATCACCCCGTGCCCCGTTCCTGTGGATTGGCGTCCCAGCGATGAAGAGGCTGTCCAACTGCTAGCTTGTGTCATGGCATGCATGTTGG
>CAYSGY010000433.1:0-4995 GCA_964430315.1 uncultured Planctomycetaceae bacterium | reverse complement strand
ATCAGCGTGTCGGCCTGGTAGAATGACGGTTTCCGCTTGGGCGCGGTGCCCGGCGCAAGAATCACGATGGCGCAGACCTCGCCAAGTAGGTTCGTGGAGATCGATCGGGAACGGAGCGATGAGCAGCGACGCCAGCGACCACTCGGACCAGCCGCAGAATTCCCCTGAAACACCATCCTTGGACGCCCCCGCAGGCGGGTCGAACGACTCCCAAGGGGCTGGCCGACGCAAGATACTGATCGGGTCGCAGCGCGATCCCGATGCGTACAGGCCGAAGCCCAAACGTGACTGGGTGTCGGTCAAGAAACCGGCGAAAGGCCGGGGCCAGGCGAAGAAGGACGAGCCGGCGGCGCCGGTCGAGGGATCGCCGCCCGCCGCAGGGCCCGAACGGCTCGATCCGCCGGCGTCTCTCGAGCCGATCGTGGTGACGACGGACTGGCCGGATGTCCGTGGGCCGGAGCAGACCGGGCCGTTGGTCGAGGTGGTCGAGTCGGCCTGTGCCGGCCCGGTCCCGGGCTTGCCGGCCGAGGAGCCCTCGGGGAGTCTCTCGGAGTCGGTGCCCCCGGCGGAGACTACGGAGTTGCCGCCGTCGCTTGCGGACCCGAAGATCGTTGAGGACCTGCTCGCGGCTCCCGGGATTTCCGAGACGATGCTGGTCGGTACGGGGAGTTGGCCGGGCACCGGCAAGAAGTTCCCGCCGCCGAACCTCCGCGGCCAGTTGCCGCCCGACCTGGAACAGGAGTACCAGGCCGCGCTGGCCGACGTGCCGCTGGATACGCTCATGGCCGGAGCGGAGACGTTGACCGCGCAGACCGCCCTAGAGCCCGAGTCGCGCTGTTCGGCCCGCGTCGTGGCCGTCAGCCGCGAAGACGTGTTCGTGGAACTCGGAGGCCGGGAGCAGGGAATCCTGCCGCTGAGGCTCTTCCCCGAGCCGCCGCAGGCGGGAGCCGTCCTGGAAGTGGTGGTCCTCCGCTTCAATCCGGAAGACGGCCTCTACGAAGTCACGCTCCCCTTGGCCGCGGCAGAGATCGGCGATTGGTCCCAGGTGACCGAGGGGATGCTGGTCGAGGCGCGGGTCACGGGCCACAACACCGGCGGGCTGGAGTGCGAGGTGAATCGGCTCCGCGGCTTCATCCCGGCGAGCCAGATCGCCCTGTACCGCGTCGAGAACGTCGAAGAGTTCGTCGATCAGAAGTTCACCTGCCTGGTGACCGAGGCCAATGCCCAGCGTCGCAACCTGGTGCTCAGCCGCCGTGCCGTGCTGGAGCGCGAGCGGGAAGAGGCCCGGGCCGCGATCCTCGATTCGTTGGCCCCCGGCCAGGTCCTCGAAGGCGTGGTCCGCAAGATCCTCGATTTCGGGGCCTTCGTCGACCTCGGCAGCGGCGTCGACGGCCTGCTCCACGTCAGCCAGTTGGGTTGGGGCCGAGTGAAACACCCCAGCGAAGTCGTGCAGGAAGGGCAGAAGATCCGCGTCCGCGTCGACAAGGTCATCCGCGAGACCAGGAAGATCAGCCTCTCGTACAAAGACCTCCTGGAGAACCCCTGGAACGACGCCGATCGCAAGTACGAGGTCCACTCCGTGGTCCACGGCCGTGTGGTCAAGATCATGGAGTTCGGGGCGTTTGTGGAGGTGGAGCCGGGAGTGGAGGGGCTGGTCCACATCTCCGAGCTTTCGCACAAACGCGTGGCCCGAGTAAGCGAGGTGGTGAAGGAGGGCGACGAGATCGACGCCGTCGTCCTTTCCGTGGACCCGAAGGCCCAGCGGATCAGCCTGTCGATGAAGAACGTCAATCCGCCGCCGGAGGCTGAGGCGCCGTCGCCCGCCGCCGCCCAGGCGCCGGCCGCAAAGCCAATACAAAAACCATCGAAGCAGCCCACCCGGCCGCTCAAGGGTGGACTGGGACGTTCCCCCCGAGGATCGAAATCCGGCCTGAAATGGTGAGTCTGTGGCATCATTGCCGGGCATCAACGGAGGATGTCACGCAAAGGCGCCAGGACGCAGAAGGGTTTTTCGGAAGGCAATCGACTGACAATCGACACGAGGTCAACATCCCTCCTACTCTGCCGTCATTCTTGGCGTCTTGGCGCCTTTGCGTGAGTCTTTTTTCCCGGCACTGATGCTACAGACCCGATACGGTGGACACCGCCGACGAGCGGTGCCCGCGACCAGAGGACCCGCCATGCCGATCCGGAGCAAGGCCCGCGCGGCCGCGACGCTCGCGATCCTCGTTGCGGTCGCCGCGGCGGCCCGGGCCGGCGAAATCCCTTCCGATACCCGGCCCCTGCGAAAGAACCGCATCGTCGAGGTCTTTGAGGAGTGGAGAGAGTCGGTGGTCTTCGTCACCGGGCCGGTCGTGAAAGGCGAGAAATCGACGCTCGCGGAGTTCTTCACGATCGGCGAACCGAAGCTTAGGGAGAGCAGTGTCGGTACGGGCTTCGTGATTCATGAGTCGGGCTACGTGGTCACGAACGCCCACGGGGTCGAAAAATCGCTCGTCCACGCGGTCTCGCTGGCGGAGGGGAAGCCGATCCCGGCCGAGCTCGTGGCCGTGCTCCACGAACAGGACCTGGCCCTCCTGAAGGTCTCCACGAATCGCCCGCTGAAGCCCGTCCGCCTGGTGAAATCCGGCGATCTGATGATCGGGGAGACGGTCATCGTGATCGCCAATCCGCACGCGCTCCGCTATACGTGCACCACGGGAATCCTCAGCGCGATCGGCCGGGCGACACATCTGGCCGACGTCCCCGGCGTGACGCTCCAGAATTTGATTCAGTCCGACGCGGGGATCAACCCGGGCAGTTCCGGAGGGCCGTGGTTCAACGTGGCCGGCGAAGTAATGGGCATGACCGCCTCGATGAAGAAGGACGCCGAGAACATCGCCTTCGCCGTCTCCGCCACCACTCTCCGGAAGATGCTCCCGGAAATGCTCGACGTGGAGCGACGCTACCGGATCGCCAGCGGACTGGAAGTGACTCCGGACGGCGTCTGCCAGGTGAAGACGGTCGAGCCCAGCTCGTCCGCCGCCAAGGCCGGACTCCGGCCCGGCGACGTCATCACCAGCTTCGGCGGCCGCGCCACGCCCACCAGTCTCGACTGGCACCTCGCCCTGGTGGGCCGGAAGGCCGGGGAACTCCTCCCCTTGGAGTTCAACCGTGAGGGCAATCCCCAGCGGACCACCCTCAGCCTCGGGCCCCGGTCCAGGCCCGACACCAAGGCCCTGCTCCGGGAGAAGCTTGGCATCGAGGTCGCTCCGCTGGAGGTTGCCAAGGCCAAGGCGTTGGGCCTTCGCGTGCCCCGCGGCGTGATCGTCACCCGGGTCGATCCCTTGGTGTACGAAAAAGTGCAGCACCCGCCTCAGCCCGGCGATATCCTCGCCCGAATCGGACTCATCCGCCCCAACGGGCCCGAACAAGCCGCCGATCTCGTCGAGACCCTCCAGCGCGGCCAGGCCATCGACATGGTCTTTCTGCGTCGCCAAGAGACCCGGGCCACGCGGATCGACGTCCACCTCGTCGTCCCGCGCTGACGATCGTTGACAGGGCTCTGCCGTAGGTCTTAGACTGGACCCGCCGCCAGATGCGGCAACGCTGCTCGCTGAATCACCGCAACCTGCAGGGAACGCCCTCCGTGGCGTTCCGGAATCGGGGCTTTTCCCTAGCCCAGGCGTTTACGCCTGGGACGCGGAGCCAACCAAACCCGACATCAGCCCCTTCAGGGGCTTCCGGGAGCAAAGCCCCTGAAGGGGCTGGAGATTCAGGCCTCGCCGCCAAAGTCCCAGGCGAAAACGCCTGGGCTAGAGAAACTTGCGACTCGTGAACATCGAAGCTTAGTGCCATTGGCGAGAATGGCCTTTTTCCAGAATTGTCGACCCGTGGTGGTGAATGGCTGAAGGAGACCGAATCGTGAAGCACTTCTCGTTCTGTCTGTTCTGCGCCGTTGTTTGCCTGGCTGGGGCTTCCGTTCTGGCCGCGGCCCCTGGAAAGCCCGTGTTTCGGGCCGGGGCGGCGACGAGTAACATCACGCCGGAGCTGGGAGGCGCCGTCATCGGCGGGTTCCTGCCGTTTCCGTCCACGCACGTCCACGACGAACTGCACGCGAGGTGCCTCGTGTTGGACGATGGAAAGACGAAGCTGGCCGTGGTCGTGTGCGATCTCTTGGGAATGGACCGCGCCCTGAGCTTGGAGGCCCGGAAGCTGATCGAGAAGTCGTGCGGCATCCCGCCGGAGAACGTGATGATCTCGTGCGTTCACACGCATTCGGCGAGCAGCGCGTTGGGGAAGAACCGGTTCAAAGTGCCTCAGGAGCTCGACGACTACCAGCGTTTCGTGGCCCGGCGGATCGCCGACGGCGTGCAATGCGCGGCCAACAGGCTCCGGCCGGCCCAGTTGGCGCTAGTGACGGCCGAGGCGCCGGAGCACGTGTTCAACCGGCGGTGGTACCTGAAGCCGGGGAAGATGCCGCCGAATCCTTTTGGAGGGATCGACCAGGCGAAGATGAACCCACCGGCGGGAAGTCCGGACCTGGTGGGCCCGGTCGGTCCCACCGATCCGACCGTCTCGGTCGTCGCGCTGCGTGAGCCGGACGGCCGGCCAATCTCGGTCCTGTCGGCCTATTCGCTGCACTATGTGGGCGGCGTGGGGCCGGGTCACATCTCGGCCGATTACTTCGCCATGTACTGCCACCGTCTGGCGCAGTTGCTCCATGCCGAAGACCAGGACCCACCCTTCGTCGCGATGATGGCCAACGGTACCAGCGGCGATATCAACAACATCACCTTCCTCCATCCCCGTCCGAGCAAGAAGCCTTACGAGCAGATGCGGTTCGTGGCCGACGACCTTGCCGGCAAGGTCCACGCCGCGTTGGCCAAGGCCACCTACCGCGACCAGGTGACTCTGGCGGCCCGGTATCGGGAATTCCCGGTTGCGTCCCGCCGCCCGACCGCGGAGCAACTCGAGTGGGCCAAGAAGACGCTGGCCGGGCCGGCCCCGGCGCCG
>CAYSGY010000432.1:0-4996 GCA_964430315.1 uncultured Planctomycetaceae bacterium | reverse complement strand
GGCCCAGCGGCTGGGCCACGCCCAAGGCCCCGGAACTGGCCAAAGACCGTTTCAAGCTCGACATCATCACCCTTTCGTACCCCGAGTTGGGCAAGCTCATCCAGGCGGCCCGGAAGGATCAGGCCGAGGTGGCCCTGGCCCGGCAGCGGACCGCCGATTACCTGAAGATCCCCGGCACCACCTTGGAGACGAAACGCGAGTTCCTGGAAAACGCCTTCGTGTTGGAGCAGGTGTTCCGCCGGGTGATGGCAACCAACCAGTGCAGGGCGATGACGATCAACGGCTGCATGGGCACGATCATGCCCATGTCCGAGACCACCGCCTGCATGCCGTTGAGCACGCTCAACGACGACGGCTTCATGGCCTTCTGCGAATCGGACTTCGTGGTGATCCCCTCCGGCCTCTTGCTGGTGAACATCTCCGGGCGGCCCAACTTCCTCAACGACCCGACCTACCCGCACGACGGCATCATCACCCTCGCCCATTGCACGGGGCCGAGGAAGCTCGACGCCAAGAACATCGAGCCCGCCCGGATTCTGACGCAATTCGAGTCCGACTACGGCTCAGCCCCCAAGGTGGAAATGCACGCCGGGCAGAAGGTGACCAACATCATTCCCGATTTCAAGCAGGAACACTACCTCGGCCTCCGGGGTGAGATCGTCGGCGCCCCCTTCTTGCCGATCTGCCGCTCGCAGATCGACATCAAGCTCGCCTGCCCGGACCACGTGCTCGCCGAGAAGATGTGCGGTTTCCACTGGATGACCATCTACGGCGACTACATCAAGGAAGCCGGCTACGCCTTGAAGAAGATCGGGGTCGGGTGGGAAGTGCTGGGATAGGATGGTCCTTTCCTCGTTCCCACGCTCCGCGTGGGAACGCAAGCCTCGCCGCTCTGCGGCGCCGGCAAGCAGCGACGCAGAGCGTCTCCCCGCTTTCGTTCCCACGCAGAGCGTGGGAACGAGAGCGGGAGAGCGTGGGAACGAGAGCGGGAGAGCGTGGGAACGAGAGTGACCCGGTGCGAAGTGCAGGGCCAATGATTCTGTATTGCATTCGTCACGGAGAAACCGACTACAACGCCCAGGGACGGATCCAGGGGCAGTCCGACATCCCGGTCCTTTCGCCCCTGGGGCAGAGGCAAAGCCAGGCGACGGCGGCGGCGCTGGCGGGACTTCCCGTCGAGGCCGTCTATGCCAGTCCCCTGCGCCGCGCGATGGAAACGGCCGGGATCCTTGCCCGCGGGCTCGGACGCGAGATCCGCACCGATCCCCGGCTCATGGAGATCCACGTCGGCATCTTCCAGGACCAGTTGCGGGCCGACTTGGAGCGGCGTCAGGCCGGGCCGCTGCGTCAGTGGCTCACGGGCGACCCGGACTTCGTCATTCCAGGCGGGGAGTCGCGAAGCCAGTTGGCCCGGCGCGGACGCGAGGCGCTGGCGGCGATCTGGCAGGCGGGACATGGGCAGGCGGTCGTCGTGGCCCACGGCGGGCTCCTGGTGAGCACGATCAAGACGATCCTCGGCATCCCCCTGCAAGACCCGCCGCTGGCCCTCGAAAACTGTTCCATCACCACCCTCTCCGGCAGCGACGTCGACCACGTGGAACTCCTGGCCCTCAATCGGGTCGACCACCTGGCCGGCGTCGGCCACGGCGGCATCGGCGACCTGGCGGTCTAGAGGCGTCGGCAGGCGCCCTTGGAGTGCGGCGACCTGTCGCCGCTTCCCCTACCTTCCTTTGCACAATAACCTCTCCCACGCAAGAGAAAGCGGCGACAAGTCGCCGCACTCCCAAAGCGCGCCGGCCGGTAGAGTTTTCCCAGTCGAAATGTTCCGCCGCGCGCACGACCAAATCGACCGGGCCGTCATGCAGGCCGCTTGCCCGACGGCCCGCAGCGTGTATGGTTTCCTGGACGCACGACCATACGGATAGCAAGAGGAGTCGGGCGACAGGATAGAGCTTCCGCTCCACGGATGGGTCACTCCAGTTGGACTGTTGCGGCGAAGACGCCCAGCGCGGAGGGACTCCCAATGCCCAAAATTCGGCAGGCGATAGCCCTGCTCGTTGCCGTCGCGGGCTGCATCGGATTCAATACCTTCCGCTACCCGGTGGTGCGGGAGATGGCGGCGGTCATTTCGGCCGTGGGGCCGTCGGCCGCTGCGAAGACAGGCGAGAACCCGACCACGTCATCCAAGAACGGCCGACACGCCGGCTCCACCGAGGCCCCGGCGGACAGTCCGTCGGGCAAGGTCGTTTGCAGGGACGGCGTATGCACGTTCGCCTCCCCGGCATCCGCCACAGCGAGCATTCGCTCGTCGTCTCTTGGCCATTCGTCGGAAGAGACCTTGAACGAGGCGTCGACAAGAGACGCATCCTCGGCGAATCCGGAAGACGCAACAGAATGGGCGTCCAAGTCCTGGGGCGACTCCGACTCCGAGCGGCGAGATCAGCACACGACTCCCTCGAAATCGTGGCCGACGGAAGGCCTTGACGGAAATCCACCCAGCGAGGGGGAGACAGGCTCCGCCCGGGTCGAGTCCCGCGACTCGCCGCTGGAGTCGACCTCGCAGCCGCGCGAGTCGGAAACGGCCGCCGCCAAGAGCCCGGCCGAAGCCAACGCGGAGACCGGGACCATCGCGAGACTCGTGTCGGCCCTGGTCGGAGGAAAATCGTCGACCAGCGGGCCCGACGATTCGTCCGTCGGCGAGACCTCGCTCGTCCCCATCCAACGGCCAAAGCCGCGTGCCAAGAAGGGCACGGCCTCCCGCGAAATCTCTCCGTCCGCACGGACAAACTCGTCAGTCTGGCCGTGGCCAACCGACAAGACCGTTCGGCGTCTTCCCCCCGTCAATCCAATACCAATCACCGACTCGACAAACCCGTCCCCGCCTTTGAGTCCGGATCTTGTTGCCACCTATCCGGTCACGCCGTGAGGGGCGTCGGACTCAGGGCAGCGACCAAGCGAGCCAGAATTCGTCTAAGTCGTTCGGAATCGATACGCCCGATCACGCCGGCGAATTCCCGCGTGTGCGCTGAATAGAGGTAGCTGAGCCGGATGGCCGATGCGCGGTGAAGGCCGGAGCCCACGAAGTCGCTGTCCTGCGGCGCGATGAGTTCGTCCCAGTCGGCTTGGAGTTCCTCAAGTTGCGTGCTGATGCCACAAATGAACACGTTCTGATATGGCCCGGGCAGGAGGGCAAGCATTAAGGCAGGGCGCAGCTTAAGCGGACCTCCCGCGAACTGTGGCAGTCGAATGAGCACCACGTCGCCGGGCCTCACGAGTCCAGCTCCGGTCTCACCTCAGCGATGTCGTATTCTGGCTCGTGCGGTCCATAGGCCCTTGCCAGTTGGGTCCGGCCAAACGCCTGCCATGCTTCGCGCTCTTCCTGCCAACTGAGGAATCGCGCAAAGTCCAGGAGTTCGCTCAGCCGATGCTCTGGGAGTTCAGAGACGATTTGTTCAATTGCTTCCTTGGTCGTCATGAAACCCCCACTGGAGTGTTAGACGCCCTATCTCCCTCGAACCGCACTTTTGGTATTCTACCTTCGCCCTCCGACAAAGAGAACAGCCCCCGAAATCAGAGCGAAGGCCGCTCTTCCCGACGGGGCACGTTGCATGGGGCGAGGAGTGTATTCCGCTGCTTGAGGCAGATTTCGCGGAAGACTTGCGGCCTGGCGACGCCCGAGAGCCGGAACATCTCTTGGCCGTCGCGGAGGAACAACACCTCGCCGGTGCGGAGCCACTCCTGGCCGGGCAGCACGCGGATCTCGACGGTGTCGAACTCGTCCAGCCCGATCGACCGCTCCTCGACCCGGGTGAGCCCCTTCTGGACCACGATTCGGCGGCTCGTGAGGCAGTAGCGTCGCAGAATCCCCGGCAGCAATTGCCAGGCGAAAACGCCCAGGCTGATGGGGATGGTCGCTAGCGCCATCAGCGTCCCGAGCGTGAAGAAGCTCCCCACGCCGACACGGATGGCACAAAGCCGGCCGACGAACCGGCCCCACCCGATCGCACCGATCGTGGGCCAGACCACCTTGGAGGGTGTCTCGCCAATTTCAAGCCGAGGAGAATTTGCAGACTCGTTCATAGACCTCCCATGCTGACGAACCGATGAGGGACTGACCCGAGCGTCACGTCACTTCCGGCCGTCACGATGCGACCGCCTCCGACTCGGGACGCGAAATCGCCTCGCCCGTTACCCAGAGGTGGAGCATGTCCGGGCAGAAATCGACGCCGTTGGGCCAGACGATCGTCCCCAACGCGTCGTCAACCGACACCCGTCGAAAGAAGTCGGGGGCTTCGAGGGGCGCGAAGGCTCCGCCCCGTCCGATAATCCGACTGGCAAGATCCACCGTGCCTCGCACACCGTCGGAGAACGTCAACTCAATTGCGTACCCGTTCAAGACTCGGGCCTCGCAGACTGTCGCACAGAGTTGTGTCATATCGCACCACCTTACCGAAGCGGTTCGATGTTCCTTGGCTTTTCCCCCGCGGCGCGTTGGCCCCACGCTTCCAGCAATTCCGCCTCGTGCAAAACGGCCCACTCGGTCACGAGAGCCAACGCACGAGGCGGCAACCGGCCCTTCAAGACCCCGGGCGGGTCGATGGAGAACTCAACCCGATCCGACCCATAGACCGCGTGAAAATGGGGCGGCGGGTGGTCGTCATCGTACATGGCGATCACGATTCCGAAGAATCGACTGATCTCGGGCATCGCTGACTCCCCCTTGCCATATCTTACCCGCTCGGACAGCGTCAACGGAAGCGAAGGCCACTCGCCATGCCGAAAAAAAGCCCGGCCGGAACGTCGTTCCGGCCGGGCCTCGGTATAAACTTGGCAGCGAGCAGGCCCCCTCGGACGAATCCAAGAGAGCCCCAAGAGATTCCGTTTGGTACAGGACCGCTCCATTCGTTTTCGCCGCGCACATTGCTGTGCGAGCGAATTCGCAATCCTTAGAAAGGAGGTGATCCAGCCGCAGGTTCCCCTACGGCTACCTTGTTAC
>CAYSGY010000431.1:0-5047 GCA_964430315.1 uncultured Planctomycetaceae bacterium | reverse complement strand
CGAAAGGCTGCGGGGCCTGCTGCCGGCAACTCGTGCCGATCAGCGAGGTCGAGGCACAGTACCTGGCGGAACTGGTGGCCGAAATGCCGCCGGAGCGCCGCAACCGGGTGGAGACGCGATTCCGCCAGGCCTGCGGAGAACTCGATCGGCGGGGGATCACCAAACGGCTCCAGCGGTCTGCCGAGCTGGCCTCTCCTGAGGAGCGGAGGCGACTGGCCCTGGACTACTTCGCCTGCGGCGTGGCGTGCCCCTTTCTGGAAAGGGAATCGTGCAGTATCCACCGCGATCGTCCGCTCATCTGCCGCGAGCACAACGTCACCTCGCCCCCGGAACGGTGCGCCGACCCGTCGCAGCAGGACATCTGCGGGATTGAGATCCGCACCCCCTTCTCGCAAGTCATCCGTCCCTTTGCCGACGGAGTGGGCAATCGGCCGAACGTCTGCATGCCGTTGGTATGGGCGTTGAATTGGGCGTCGCAGCCGTCGGCGCCGATGCCGCGCGTGCCGGGCCCGCAGATGCTCGCGAACTACCTCCAACTCGTCCGCCAGGCCGGCGCCGTAGACGACGCAACGGACTGTAGGTCAGGCTTTCCAGCCTGACATTTGGGACGTCAGGCTGGAAAGCCTGACCTACGTGCGGGTCGGCCCTCGCCGCGCTCCAAATCTCTGAGAAACTTGCGGCCGGTATGGCGGCGGGGTATGATACGCTCACCTGCCATTCCCGATCCTACCCCGGCTTGACGAAGGGAGAGACTATGTCCCGGTCCGAGAATCGTCTTCCTGCGAACCATTCTTCCCGACGCGACTTCCTCAAGACCTCGGCCGTGGCGGCCGGCGTGCTGGCCGGCGGACTGAGCATCGGTCGCGGGGCCCACGCGGCCGGGAGCGACATTCTCAAGGTCGGCTTGATCGGTTGCGGGGGCCGAGGCACCGGCGCCGCGGGCAACGCCTTGAACGCCGACCCGAAGGCCAAGCTCGTGGCCATGGGCGACGCCTTTGGCGACCGGCTCGAAGGGAGCGTCAAGGGGCTCCAGAAGCAGTACGGCGACCGCGTCGATGTGCCGCCGGAGCGCCGCTTCGTCGGGTTCGACGCCTACCAGAAGGTGATCGACAGCGGCGTCGATGTGGTGGTCCTCGCCGAGCCGCCCCACTTCCGCCCGGCGCACCTCAAGGCCGCGATCGCGGCCGGCAAGCACGTCTTCTGCGAAAAGCCCGTGGCGGTCGACGCCCCGGGCGTCCGCTCCGTGCTCGCCACCTGCGAAGAGGCAAAGAAGAAGAACCTGAGCATCGTCTCCGGACTCTGCTGGCGATACCACCACGGCGTGCGCGAGACGATGAAACGCGTCCTGGACGGCGCCATCGGCCGCATCCTGACCATCCAGGAAACCTACCTCACCGGCCTGCTCTGGGAACGTCCCCGCCAGCCCGACTGGACGGAGATGGAATACCAGTTGCGCAACTGGTATTACTTCACCTGGCTCTCCGGCGACCATAACGTCGAGCAGCACGTCCACAGCCTCGACAAAGCGGTCTGGGCCATGCACGACGAGGCGCCCACGCGGGCGTGGGGCCTCGGCGGACGCCAGGTCCGCACCGATGCCAAGTTCGGCAATATCTACGACCACCACGCCGTCGCCTACGAGTATCCCGGCGTGACGGTCTACTCCTACACCCGGCAGATGGGCGGCTGCTTCAGCGACGTCTCCGACATCTTCACCGGCACCAAGGGCCGGGCCAACATCCTCAAGTTCCAGATCGACGACCTCGACGGCAAGCCGCTCTGGCGGTTCAAGGGCGAGGGGGGCAACATGTACGACCTGGAGCACAAGGCCCTGTTCGAGGCCATCCGCTCCGGGAAGACCATCAACAACGGCCTCTACATGGCCCGCAGCACCATGCTGGCCATCCTCGGACGCATGGTGAACTACACCGGCAAGGCCCTCACCTGGGACGAGGCGATCAACTCGAAAGAGGACCTCTCGCCGAAGTCCTACGCCTGGGACGCCAAGCCCCCGATCCTCCCCGACAAGGACGGGCGCTACCCCGTGGCGATGCCCGGCATCACACCCTTCGTGTGAGTGTCGGTAGGGTGCTCTGCGAGCACCACGGCCGGTTGCAGCGTAGTCGTCCGAGAGACGCCCTGCGCGACCCGCGCTCCGTCGAGCGTGCTCTGATGGAGGATGCAATGATCGAATGTGGCACAGCCGCCCTCGGCTGCGCCGGGCATTTCGCACAGCCGAGGGCGGCTGTGCCACACATCAAAGCACGACCGACGGACCACGAGCTCGACGCGCAAGCGAGGGTAACTCGTTGCCCCTCCCTCGCTTGCGCTTCGGGCTAGTGTTTGGACAAGAATAATCCGGGCTAGCCAGCCCTTCGCAGCCTGCGCATCTTTCCTATCATTCTCCGTAGCCGCCAGATGCCGCAAGAGCGGCATTTCTGTTTGGATTGGCTCAGGCCCGGCAACCGATATAACTTGCCGCGCGAGGCATTTTCGACACAGCCGGGCGGGCCTTTCACCCCCGCCTTTACGAATCGCGCTTTTCCTGAAAGGGGAATCCTGTGCGAAGACTCTCGGACAACAGGTTTGCGATTGCGCCGAGGTTGGGAGAGATCGGTACTTCGGCGGTAAGTCCCGACGCGAGAATCGGGCGGGACGTTCGGATCGGGCCCTTCTGCGTAATCGAGCCCGACGTGACCCTCGGCGACGGCTGCATCCTGGAGAGCCGCGTCGTCATCAAGAGCGGGACGACCCTCGGTCCCAACAATCACGTGTTCGAGGGGAGCGTCCTCGGCGGCCTGCCGCAGCACGTCCACATCCCGGAGAGTCCGGGCCGCGTGGTGATCGGCGCCGGCAACACGTTCCGGGAGAACGTGACGATCCACCGCGCCCTGGAGTCCGACGAGGCCACGGTGATCGGCGACAACAATCTCCTGATGGTGAACACCCACGTCGCCCACGACTGCCGCCTGGGCAACAACACCATCTTCGCCAACAACGCCATGATCGCCGGCCACGTGACGGTCGGCGACCGGGCGTACATGTCCGGGGCGGCCGCCGCCCATCAGTTCTGCCGCATCGGCTCGTTGGCGATGGTGGGAGGGCAGGCGCACATCGTCAAGGACGTGCCGCCGTTTGTGACCGTCGACGGCCTGAGCAGCCTGGTCGTGGGCCTCAACCAGATCGGATTGCGGCGAGCCGGCTTCAGCGCCGACGACGTCCGCCGGCTCAAGGAAGCCTATCGCGTCATCTACCGGAGCGGGCTCACCTGGAACGAGATCCTCGCCAAGCTCCGCGCGGAGTTCGCCGAGGGCCCGGCCGCGCTCTTCCACCAGTTCCTCTCGACCACCACGCGGGGAATCCTCTGCGAGCGCCGCCCGCCGCCGGGCGCGACGATCCGCATCAATACGGAGAGGCCCGCCACGGAGAGCGAAGCGATGCCCCGCCTCCGCGCCCGGGCAGGGTAACGCGGCATCGGCGAGGCGCCCGTCCGGCTGGGGTGGCATGCCGTCACTCGGCGCAGCCGAGGGTCGGCATGGAAGCCACCGTGGCGGCTTCCGAGCGCAGTGCGTGTCGGCGCAATCCCGCCAGTCGTTCCCTGCCCGCTCGTCACTCCATGCGGTCGATCGCCGCCGCGACCAGGTCAGGAAGGCGGGGAAGTCGCCGCAGGTCGTCGGCCACGCGGGGGTGCGCGAAGATGCGGACTCGTTTCACGTAGTCGTCGAACTGCTCCCGCGCCAGGGTGCGTACCACCGGCGACACTTCGCAAAGTCTCCGGTACCGGGCCTCCTTGGGGAAGAAGACGTCGACGTCGATCTCGACTTCGCGGGCGATGGGCGGGGCGTCGAAGAGGATCTCGTGCGGAGCGACCACCCGGCCCAACGCCGTGCTCGCCACCGCCGCAAACTGCTCCGCGCAGGCAACCAGCCAGGGATACGGCCGCCGGGCGAGCAGCCCGTAGGTCTCTCCCTGCTCGAACAGGCTGTACTGGGCCAACCGCTTGTAGAGTTGCCGCTTGGGGCCAAAGAGGCCCTGGAGCAATTCTCCGGCCGGCCCCGGGCCCGCAACCCGCTCCAACTCCTGGATCATCGGGTTCTCTTCCATGCGGAAGAGGGCGTGCAGGTCGAGCATGGCGTGCAGCAGATAGAACGCCCGCTGGAGCATCGCCGTGGCCGACCGCACCCCGTGGTGCCAATAGACCTCGCTGAACATGACGTATCGGGCGAAGACCAACAGCTCGGCGGCCGTCTTGCCCTTGTCGGTGATCGCCAGGCCGTCGCCCGCCTCGTTCAAGCACAAGCTCCCGATGAGTCGCGGCTGGTCGAAATGGCGGCCGTAGGGGACCCCGGCGTGCAGGCTGTCGCGGAAGAGGTAGTCCATCTTGTCGATGTCGATCGGGCCCGACAACATGGTGCCCAGGAGCCGCGATGTCGCGTCGCGCGGCTTCTCGCTCAACAGGGCCACCACGTCGCGCGGCTGGATGCCCCAGTCGTGCCGTAAGGCGTCGGCGATCTCGCCTTCCAGCAAGAAGCTGTTGGCGAACAACTGGTGGCTCGGGACGCTCGTCAGGTGGATATCTTCGATCGGGTGGCAGAAGGGCCAGTGCCCCAGGTCGTGCAGCAGTGCCGTCACGACGAATAGCTCGGCGTCTTCCGGCCGAACCAGCCGGGCGAATCGCTCGTCGTAGGCCAGCCGCTTCAGGAATAGCAGGGCGAGCCGGTAGACCCCCAAGCAGTGCTCGAAACGGGTGTGGTGGGCCGCTGGGTAGACCAGCGAAACCAGCCCCAACTGGCTGACCCGCGCCAAGCGACGAAATTCCGCCGTGTCGACAATTTGCCGCACGCGGTCGGTCAGGGGGACATCGAGCTCCGGGGGGATGCGAACCAGCCCACGCCGGGCATCCAGGCCCGCCACTTCCGGGATATCGAGGATTGTTGCCATCGAGTCGCAGCCCCTCGGACAGGTGCTAGTTCAGTCAGGAGCTTGCTTGTCATGTGGCACAGCCGCCCTCGGCTGTGCGGATCTCCCCGGCACAGCCGAGGGCGGC
>CAYSGY010000430.1:0-5055 GCA_964430315.1 uncultured Planctomycetaceae bacterium | reverse complement strand
AACACCGTAGGCCGTTGGGTGGGAAAAGCGACGCGCCGGCCCACCGCGATTCGTATGGCTTCTCGGTGGGCCGGCGCTTCGCTTGTCCCACCCTACAGACTACGGACTACTCCGCCTCCCACGCCTTGCGCTGGCGATTGCGCCAGAAGTAATACTCCAGCACCGGTTTCCAGTCGCGGTTGATCGGGAAGCCGGCCGACATCTCGAGGATCTCCCGTTCCTCGCCGAGGAACTTCCCGTAGGCCAGGATGCGCTCGTGCATTTCGGCCGGGATCTTGTCGAGCAACGCCTGTTCCCGGTCTTCGTTCCTGGAAAACGTCTTCGGCGACGCCAGGCAGAAGCCCATGAAATGCGGACGCGGGCTCAACTGGTAGAACCGCACGTGCTCGAAGACCGTGGCGATCGTCTTCGGGAGTACGCGGTCGTCGTCCATCCACGCCAGGAAGAACCCGTCGGGCGTGAGGTGGCGTCGCACCAGTTCGATGAACTCGCGGGAATAGAGGTTGTTGCTGTAGGACGTGGTCGTACGCAGCGGGTCGATGAGGATCATGTCGAAGGTCTCGTCGCTGCGGAGCAGGAATCGCCGGCCGTCATCCAGGTTCAGGTCGATCCGCGGGTCCGAGAGGATCCTGCGGAAGAGGCTGATTTTCCGGAGGTTCGCCAGGAGGGTCGGGCTGATTTCGACCAGCGTGAGCCGCTCGACTTCGTCGAGCAGGAGCGTTGTTTCCACGAACGTGCCCGCCCCGAAGCCGATCACCAGCACATTGCGGCAGCGGGGCGTGTAGGCGAACGCCTCGACCGCCTCGCGCAGGTACCAGTGGCCGGGCCGGTGGCCGTGGTTCAGGCCGTTGATGTAGTTGTGGACGTCCTCGCCGTCGTGGTCGGTGACGATCACCGCGTCGACCCCTTCGGCAACTTCCCGCTGCATGAGGTCCGGCGGGTCGGGATGGACGAGTCGATAGAACTCGCCCGGGCCGGGGAACACCCAGACCGTCGCCGCGAGCCGGAGCAGGATCGGCCAGGGCCGGCCGAACAGCCGGTCGACCAGCACGAGCATCGCCAGGCCGGCCAAGGAGAAGACCAGCGCCGTGCGCTCGGTGCCCAGCGCTTCCAGGAACCAGTAGCCCGTGGCGATCCCGCCCGCCACGTTGCCGAGGATGTTGAAGAAGTAGACCGTCCCCACGGCCGAGCCCTCGCGGTCCCGGCGACGCAGCGCCAGGGTGGTCACCAGCGGGAAGGAGGCGCCCATGAAGAGCGTGGGCACCAGGACGAAGATGGCCGGATACCAGAACACGTCGGTCATCCGGAAGAACCAGGGCCAGAACGATTCGTAGCCCAGGTCCCAGGCAGGCGGATGCAGCGTGTGCCAGAACGACTGGCGGAGCCACTCCTGCACGTGGCTGTTGTGCGATGCGAGGTAGCAGACCCCGGCCAGCGTGACGGCCAGGTAGAGACCGATCAAGACCTGGAGCAGGAAGAACGCGGCCCGGCCGCCCACGTTCACCCTCCGCTGCTGGTAGCAGACCATGGCGAAACTGCCCAGGGCGATGCCGAGCAGGTACACCGAGAGGATCGTCGAGAAGGCGTAGGGGGAATCCTTCAGAAAGACGCCGAGGATGCGGAACCAGAGGATCTCGTAGCCGATGGCCAGAAACCCGGTGACGAACACGCAGAGATAGGCCCAGCGTCCGAGCGAGCCCGCCGTGTCCGCAGACGCCGCGGACGGCGCCGGCAGAACGGTCCGGTCCGTGCCGCGGAAGCAGAAAATGACGAAGGCCAGGACGAGGTTGATGCCCGCCGCCCAATAGGTGGCGCTATCGAGGCCCCAGAAAGAGATCACGACGTAGCTGGCGAAGACCGCCCCCACGGCGGCGCCGAGCGTGTTGACGAAATAGAGGAAACTCAGGCTTCTCAGGAAATCCCGTTGAAGGGAGTTGACGATCTTCGTCAGGAGCGGCAACGTGGTGCCCATCAGCAGCGTGGGCACCGCGAGGAACGCCGCCATGCATAGGAGAGAGACGGGGTAGCTGCTCCCGGCCGTGTGACGTCCGAGGAGGTCGAGCAGCCACGGGCTGGCTGCGCCAAAGGCCCCGAGGGCCAGTTCGATCAGGACGTAGAGATGCACCCGCCGCTTCACCCGCTCCGCCAGCGCCCCGCCCGCCAAGGCCCCGAGCCCCAGCCCGAGCATGTAGGTGCTCACGATGAGCGTCGTGGCCACCGATCCCACGCCGTAGTACACGGTGAGCAGCCGCTGCCACACCACCTGATACATCAGGCTGGCGAACCCGGAGAAGAAGAACACCAGGCGGAAGACGTGGATCGCGGTGCGCCCGGTCGAGCAGCACGGCGAGGCCTCCGTGGACGCAATCGCAGGGGTGTCTTGCATGGAGGTGGGACCAGGGGTCGGCGTTTGGAGAACCGAGTCGTGAGCCTTCGCCTGCCATGAATTCACCTTTCTCTAGCCCAGGCGTTCACGCCTGGGGCCCCGGCGTCATGGCATGGCTTCCTAGTAGCCCCTTCAGGGGCTTCCCGAAAAGAAGCCCCTGAAGGGGCTGATCTCTGGCCTTCGCTCCCTCCGCGTCCCAGGCGTAAACGCCTGGGCTAGAGAAAAGCGGTCGCCGAATTCGCCGATTCCCAAGTGGCTCTTTTCGAGGACGTTCTCCGCATTTCCAATCGCCCCAGAATACTCCCCCGCCCAAGGGTGTCAAGGGACTTCCGGGCGAAAGGCCCGCTCCGTTACAATAACGCGTCAGGACGTTTTTCGACGGAGGCCACGATGGCCGTCACACGGGAATTCTTGGACTGGGACCGGCCGGGACTCGTTTCGGCCGTGGACTACTTGGAGAGGCGATTCGGCCAGGCCGGGCTGCTCGACCTGCGCCGCGTAGTGATCGTGGTGCCCGGCGGCCGGGCCGGACGCCGTCTCCTGGAATTGCTGGTGGATCGCTCCGGCGAGACGGGCCTTGCCCTCTTCCCGCCCACGATCCTCACCCAGGGCAAGCTGCCCGAGCGGCTCTATCGCCCCAAGCGTCCCTTCGCCGACGACCTGGTGCAGCAGCTTGCCTGGGTCGAGGCAATTCGCACGAGCGACCCGGCCTGCGTCGCGGCCGTCTTCCCCACGCTGCCGGACGCGGACGACCTGACGGCGTGGCTGGCGTTGGGGCAGATGCTCTCGCGTCTGCACCGGGAATTGTCGGCCGATGCCCTCGATTTCGACGGCGTGGCCGACTGCGGCGCCAAGCTGCCCGGTTTCCGCGAGGCTGCGCGATGGCGCGCCTTGGCCGAGATCCAGAAGGCGTATCTCCGCCGACTCGACGAGTTGGGGCTCTGGGATAAGCAAACCGCCCGGCTCGTGGCGATCCGGCTGGGCGAATGTGCGACCGAAGATGAGATCGTCCTGCTGGCCGCGGTCGATATGAATATCGCCGAGCGCCACATGGTCGATCAGGTCGACGATCGCGTCACGTCGTTGGTGATTGCGCCCGAATCGCTTAAGGACCGGTTTGACTCTTATGGCTGCCTCCTGCCTGCGGCGTGGCGTGACGTCGCGTTGGACCTGGCCCCGGAGCGGATCGAGGTGGTCGGGGGGCCGGCCGATCAGGCGGCGGCGGCGGTCCGCGCGTTGGCGTCGTGGGACGGCCGGTTCCGCGGCGAGCAGATCACGATCGGCGTGCCGGACACGGAGGTCATCCCGTACCTGGAGCAGTACCTCAAGCAAGCCGGGGTGCCGGCCCGGTACGGCGTGGGACTGCCGGCCCGCGGCTCCGCCCCGTTCCGTTTGCTGGAGGCGGTGGCCGCGTATCTCGACGGGCGCAGGTTCCCGGCCTGGGCGGCCCTGACGCGGCATCCCGACGTCGAACGCTGGCTGCTGGCACAGAAGACGCCGGACCGATGGCTGTGCGAGTTGGACGACTACTATGAACAACATCTCCCCTCCAGCCTGACGGACCCATGGCTCGGACCGGCCGGCTCGCATTCCGGGCTGAAGCGGGCGCATCGGGCGCTGGAGCAACTGCTCAAGCCGTTGGCCGGGCATCGCCGGTTGGACGAGTGGGGTGAGGCGATCGTCGATTTGCTGACCGGGGTGTTTGGGGCCGCGCCGCTGGACCCGACGGTTGAGCCCGACCGCACGACCCTCTCCGCGTGCGAGTCGATCCGCGGCGTGCTCGACGCGCAGCGTCGCATGCCGCCGTCGCTGGCCCCTACGGTCTCGGGCAGCGAGGCGATCCGCCTGGTCTTGCGGGAGATGACATCGGACACGGTTCCCGCCATGCCGGTACGGGGAGCGATCGAACTGTTGGGCTGGCTGGAGTTGCCGCTGGACGACGCCCCGGCCCTGGTCGTCACGGGCCTCAACGAAGGGAGGGTGCCCGAGAGCCTCAACGCCGACCTGTTTCTGCCCAACCGGTTGCGGCTCGCCCTGGGCATCGAAGACAACGACCGCCGTTACGCCCGCGACGCTTACGCCCTGGCCGTTCTGGCCGCGTCGCGGGCTGAGCTCCGCGTGATCGCCGGACACCGCTCGGCCGATGGCAGTCCGCTCGCCCCCCAGCCGCCTGCTGTTCGCGTGTGACAAGGAAGAAGCGGCCCGCCGGGTCTTGGACTTCTTCTCCCGCAAGGATGAGGGGCTACCGTCCGACGATCTGCCCGGCCGGATCGAGCCGGGGCTCACTCTGATGGACTACGAGGCCCCCGGGCCGCGGCCGCTGACGGAGCCGGTCACGTCGATGCGGGTCACGGAGTTCCGCGACTACCTGGCCTGTCCTTATCGTTATTACCTCCGGCACCGGCTCGGGCTGGTGGCCCAGTCGGACGACGGGCAGGAACTCGACGGCGCGGCCTTCGGCTCCCTCGCCCACGAGGTGCTCCGGGCCTTCGGCGAGAGCGAGCTGGCCGGCGGCACCGACCCGGAAACACTCTCCGCCTGGCTGGGCGGCGCGTTGGACGAGGCGGTCCGCGCGGAGTACGGCTCCTCGCCCCTGGCGGCGATCCGGGTCCAGGTGGAGCAGCTTCGCCGCCGGCTGACGGCGCTGGCCCGGTGGCAGGCGTCCTGGG
>CAYSGY010000429.1:0-5077 GCA_964430315.1 uncultured Planctomycetaceae bacterium | reverse complement strand
CGTCGGAGCCCTGGCGGCGCTTTTGGTATTGGCGGCTGGCGGTTTCCAGGGTGCGGCGTTCCTGGCGGGTCAGGCTGGCCTCGCCTTCGCGGGAGATCTTCTCGAGGAGCCGGTCGACCTCGGCGGTGAGGTCCTCTTCGGCCGGCGGGTCCGGTTCCTCGGGCGTGCGAACGCGGAGTTTCGGCCTGGGGCGGAGCCACCGCAACGAGAACGTCTTGGGCCACAAACGGCCGAAGTTCCAGCCCGCGCCGTAGTAGGCCAGGGCTAGGGCCGCCCCGCCAAGATGCACCACGTAGGCCACACGGCTTCCGTCGGGCCGGGCGACGGCGCCATAGGCGTCGAGAACCACGACGAGGATGCCGGCGAACCAGGCCGGCACCGGGATCACAAAGAAGAGGGCCAGCATGCGGCGGGGGAAGTTGAGGGCGTAGAGGACGACGATCCCGGAAATCGCCCCCGAGGCGCCAACCACGCTCACCATCTCCGGGGTCCCTTGCACCTTCTCCACGATCGCCCAGGCCAGCCCGCCGAACACGATCATCGCGAGGTAGACCCTCAAGAACTCCTTGGTGCCGTAGACCTCCTCGACGTCCCGGCCGAGGAAGAACAACCCCAGCATGTTGAAGACGATGTGTTGGGGCTCGCGGGCGTGGAGGAACCCGTAGGTGAGGAACTGCCACCACTCCCACGGACTGGCAAGCGTGCCGATCGAGAGACGGCAGGTCTCGGTGAGGCGTCCCTCGGAGAAGACCCAGTCGATCAAGTAGACGACGACGTTGGCGACGATCAGCGCGCCGACCGCCGAGCGCGGACCGAAGCCCGTCCCCGGGGGAGGCTCCTGGCGATAGTATTCTCTGTCGTAGATGCCCATGCTTCCGTCAACAAGCCGTCAAGCGCCTACCTGGCTGCCTGGGCCCGGGCGATCTTGCTGGTCCGCTCGTCAATCCGTCGTTTGGCTTCCCGTTGGAGTCGCGCGATCTCACTCGCCAGCGCGCGGTTCACCTGGTCGGTCTTCTGTACGGCGTCCTTGATCTGGGCCAGCTTCGCCTCGAGGGCCTCGCGGTGCTTCGTCACGAGGTCGCGTTCGGCTTGCATGGCCTTCAGATCCTCCTTGGTGGACGCGATTTCCTTCTGGAGCAACTCGACCTGCTGGCGGGCCGAAGCGTCGGAGTTCTCTACGGCCTGGGTGTCCGCGGCCGTGGTTTGCAGAAGGTCGCTCAAGATGGTCCGCTGGCGATAGAAATTTGTGAACAGGACGTAGTAGTCGGTCAGCGTATCTTGGCCCGCGGGGCTTCCCGCCGCAGCGGGTTGAGAGGCATCGTTGGGTTTGGCCCCTTCGGCCCCGGCCGCCGCAGCTTGCTCGGCCTTGGGGGCGGCCGCGGCGTCCGACGGCAATTCCGTCGCCCCGCTGGGCATCGCCTCATAAAGCGACCAGGTGGCCCGCTTCTGCATGCTTTGACCCAACTGCTGGCGTTCACCTTCGGTCAAGGAACGAACGGGTTTCAACTGCCACCGCTGATTGTCAACCCCCGCCACCGAGAACTCCCCGAGATACGCACCGGGGGTCTGGGCCGTGGGATCCTCGAAGAGGAACATCTGGGCCGTCTTGGCGTCCTTGTGGGGAGCGGGGAACGGGGTCATCACCGTGACTTCCCCGGTTTCCGCCTTCATCCCGCTTGGCATCAGGTTTCGCCAGACACGGCCCCGCCCGATCAGCAGCCGATGCACGTCCTCCTTGACGCGCCGGAGTCCCTCCTGGTAGCCCGGCTTGGTCTCGGCCGGGTTCCCGTCCACGAGAAGCTGCCGATCTTTCGCCAAGGCGGCGATGGCTTCCTCGTGCAACTTGATGCTTTCACCCCAGTAGTCCCGGGCGGCGAGGGCGCGGGCGGCGGCCACAAAGAACGCCACTGCGACGAGGATCGTCAGCCCGAGGAAGACTTTGTTCCAGATGCTCATAAGAAGCTCGGCCCGGTCTGGAGAAGAGGCCCCACCACACGCCCGACGGCCCGCCGCCGCGAAAGACCGCCCCCGCGCGGCCTAGAGGCAGCATCCATAACCTCGATGGTATTCACACCGTATCGAGGTGTCAAGCTTCTTCACAGCTTTCCCATTCTACGCAACCCGTTGCTGTTGTTTATCTTGCTGCCCAGTACCAACCCATACTGCCCGAATAAGCGGCACAATCGTTTAAGTCTGCCATGGTGGGCGACGAAATCTAACAAGAGACCGGCCTGCGCTACGCAGAGACGGTCTCTTCATCGACCGTATCTTATTGGTACAGAATTGGTTACGACGGATCGTGGTTATACCGGTAGGATCATCGCGATTAGGGGTGCCCGCCCTGGCGGAGGGAAGCTGGTTGCTCCGGTTGACACCGTTGGTTGGTGGAAACCCTTCGTAAGAGTGGTCTGAGTAGACTCCATCGAGGAAACCAGGATGGCGATTGGGTCCGAAGCAGTGCAACGCCCCATCATCCCCCGTATGCGAGAGGTGGCTGCGGCCGTCCTGATTCTCGCGGCGGCGGGCTGCAACCGGGCGCACTACCGCTGCCAAGCCGACAAGGAGGTCTATAGCACGGTCGCCTGTGCGACGTCTGACCCTCGGTGGACCGACCCGGACTTCACGATCCAGCCGAATCCCTCGTCGCGCATGTATGACCCCGACAACGACGATTGTCCGCCCATGCCGCCGGACGACCCGGAATCGCACCTGCTGATGCACTGCGTGGACGGCAAGAAGGGCTGGCGGCGTTGGCACCGCTACGGCGACACGCCGTATGTCGAGAATCCGATCTGGCGAGCCTACCTG
The DNA here is from genome assembly GCA_964430315.1 of uncultured Planctomycetaceae bacterium. Taxonomy (GTDB): domain Bacteria; phylum Planctomycetota; class Planctomycetia; order Pirellulales; family Thermoguttaceae; genus CALFBP01. The sequence goes on along the minus strand of CAYSGY010000429.1, from coordinate 2,269 downwards.
CCGCGGGACTCGGAAGGGTCGGTGGTGATCGACCGGCTGGGCGCCATGCAGCTTGCGTTGCTCCACTGCCCGGACTATCAGACACAACTGGAGAACCTGTACCTGTCGGCCTTGGAGGTCACCTACCAGAGGTTCCGCTTCGACACCCAGTTCTTCGGCGGAACGGCGACCACGTACACGGCCGATGGCCCGCTCCGCGACGGCAATTCGCAAAGCGTCCTCAGACACGACAACACGCTCGACGCCAAGAAGCTCTTCGCCTCGGGCGGCGAATTGGTCGTAGGGCTTGCCAACTCTCTGGTTTGGCAGTTCTCTTCGCCGGAAAGCTACCAGGCCAACACCCTCTTGGACTTCTCGCTGATCCAGCCGTTGTTGAGGGCCGGGGGGCGTGCCGTGGTGCTGGAGAACCTCACGGAGTCGGAACGCGCCATGCTGGCGAATATCCGGCAGTTGGAGCAGTTCCGCCGCGGGTTCTACACGGAGATTGTCGCGGGCCGGAACCCCGGGCCCGGGCCGTCGAGTGCGGCGCTCACGATTGGGGCGCTATCCCCGTCGTCCCGCATCGTCTCCGCGGGCGGATTCCTCGGCCTGTTGGGCGACCAGATACTCATCCGCAACCAGCGGGTCAACGTGAGCGTCGTGCAAACCAACCTCGATCAGCTTCAGGCGTTCTTCGAGGCCAACCGTTTGACGCGATTGCAGGTCGAGCAGGCCCGCCAGGCCCTCCTGGATGCCCAGCGGACTCTCATCAGCCTGGAGAACGGCTACCAGGACTCGCTCGACAGCTACAAGATCCTCCTTGGGCTGCCGCCGGACCTGGAGGTCCGCGTCGCGGACACCCTGTTGGACCGCTTCAACCTGATTGCCGAGAGCATGCTGGAGACGAGCGACGCCGTTTCGCAGGCGCTGGCGAAGCTCCGGCAGCGGCAGGAGCCGCTTCCTGCGGGTTTCGCCGGCGAATTGGAGCGTGTCCGTCGCATGGTTTCCGCCCAACTGGACGTGGTGCGGGAGGATCTCGAGGACCTGACGGCTGCCCTCCCCGAGCGGCGCAAGAGTCTGGACTTGTTGCGCAACCGCGAGGAAGTGCAGACGGGCAAGGTGGATCCGGACGCCTTCCGCGTCAGCGGCCCGACCGACCGCGAGGGCGTGCGCGAGAAGACCCTGACACAACTGACGCTGATGCAGCGGGCGGCGTTGCTCTCGTATCGATTCCCCGAGCTGGCGGAGAAGATCGAGAAAACGCTCCGGGAACTGGGGCGTTTGGACGTTTCCCGCGTCGCGCCGCCGGCCCAGGCCGAGGGAGTGCCGGCCCGGAACGTCAAGGAAGACCCCGTGCGACGGCAGATCACCGAACTGGTCGAGACGCTCTCGGACCAGGTGCTGCAACTGACCCTCATCCAGGCGCCGGCCCGACTGGACGCCCTCTCCTTGATCTGGGTGGACCTCTCTTCCGAGGAAGCCTTCCGTATTGCCCGGGCCAACCGGCCCGATTGGATGAACGCCCGCGCCGCCTTGGTCGATTCCTGGCGGCAAATCGAGGTGGTGGCCAACGCCCTGAAAAGCGGCCTGAACTTGCGGTTCAGCGGCGACTTGAATACCGTGGGCAACAACCCGGTGGACTTCCGCGGCTCGACGGGCCGGTTGAGGGTGGGGGTGGAGTTCGACGCCCCGCTGACCCGGCTCGAAGAGCGGAACGACTACCGCACCGCCCTGATCAACTATCAGCGGAATCGCCGCGCGTACTACCGGTTCGAGGATCGGATCAACCAAAGCCTCCGCACCACGCTCCGCGACATCCGCCTGCGGCAACTCGATTTCGAGGTCCGCCGGGCGGCGGTCTTCGTGGCGATCGCCCAGCTCGACCTGACGCGTCAGAACCTCCACAAGCCGCCGGGGCCCAACGAGACCTCCCAGTTCGGTGCCACCACGGCCCGCGACCTCTTGCAGGCATCCTCCGCGCTGCTGACTGCCCAGAACAACTTCCTCACCGGCTGGCTCAACTATGAAATCCAGCGGATGAACCTCGACTTTGACCTGGGGACCATGCAACTGGATCAGAACGGGATGTGGATCGATCCGGGGGTGGTCGAGTCGGGCTACGCCGGCCCCGCGGAGGCCGAAGACATCCCTCTTCCCGAGCCCGCCCCCCTCCCGCCGTCACCCGAACCAGCCTCCTAGGCCGTCCTCCACGCGATTCATCACGTTTCGCGTCCGCAGCGAGCGGGCTCAAGGGACGGGGTTCAGGGTTCAGGGTTCAGGGTTCAGGGTT
>CAYSGY010000428.1:0-5084 GCA_964430315.1 uncultured Planctomycetaceae bacterium | reverse complement strand
CTCATTTTTCGGCCCGCCAGCGCAGGGTGCCACCCTACGTGAATCACTACACTACCTTGTCAGGTACCTGGCGAGCACCTCCTCGAGTTGTTCCGTGGTGAAGGGCTTGGAAAGGTAGTCGCTGCAGCCCGCCGCCAGGCATTTCTCGCGGTCACTGGCCAGGGCGTAGGCGGTCAGGGCCACGATGGGGCCCTCCCAGCCGTGCTGGCGGAGCCACTGGGTGGCTTCGTAGCCGTCCATCTCGGGCATGCGGATGTCCATGAGCACCACGTCGTAGGGTCTTCCTTCGGCCTTCGATCTCTCGGCCATTCGGCACGCGGCCAGGCCGTTCTTGGCGATCTCCACCTCCAGGTCCGGGGTCCGGAGGATCTGGGTGACGGCGCGTTGCACGTCGGGCATGTCCTCGGCGAGGAGCACGCGGCCTTGAAGGACGGTACGGCGAGTCTCCGGCGATCGCCCTCCCGCGGCGACCGGACCGGCGGGAGTCGCTTGAGCCAAGGGGGCGTTTTCAATCGCGAGCGTGAAGGTACTTCCCTTGCCGGATTCGCTGACGACCTCGATGCCGCCGCCGAGCATCGCGGCCAAACGCTTGGAGATCGCCAACCCCAGCCCTGCGCCACCGAAGAGTCGCGTCGAGGACGTGTCGGCCTGCGTGAACGGCTGGAAGAGGCAGGCGATTCTCTCGGCCGGGATCCCGATGCCCGTGTCGGACACGGCGAACTCCAGCCGCTCAGGCGAGCCTGTCTCACCCGTACAGCGGACGGCGATGCGGACCTCGCCCTGGTCCGTGTACTTGACGGCATTGCCGACCAGGTTCACGAGGATCTGCCGCAGCCGCGCCGGGTCGGTGTGAACGGTCTCGGGGACCTCCGTCGCATAATCCACTTCCAGGCTCAGCCCCTTCTCTTCGGCCCGGAGCCGGACGACCGCCATCACGTCTTCCATGATCTGACGCAGCGGGTACTCGGTCAACTCCGCCGTCATTCTGCCCGCCTCAATGCGCGACAAGTCGAGAATGTCGTTCAGGAGACTCATCAGGGCCTCCCCGTTGCGGTGAATTCCTTCCAGGAATTGGCGTTGCTCGCCGGGCGACAAGGGGGAGGAACTGAGCAACTCGCTGAATCCGAGGATCGCCGTCATCGGGGTGCGGATCTCGTGGCTCATGTTGGCCAGGAACTCGCTCTTGGCCCGGTTGGCGGCCTCCGCATGGACGGCCAACTCCCTGGCTTCGGCCAGCGCCCGCGAGAGCCGGGCGTTGGCCTCCCGCAAATCCTCCTCCGCCCGCTTGCGATCGGTCAAGTCGCGGATGGTCGTGCTCGTGCGCGGGTTTCCTTCGCGGTCGGCGAAGATCACCGAAGACAATTCCGCGGGGAACTTGGTTCCATCCTTTCGCACCATCGTCAGTTCGCCGCGGAACCGGCCCGTGCGGGCCCGCTCTTCCAGGGCCGCCGCCAGGCGAGGATCGGACTCATCGACAATGCTGGCGCGTCCGCCCCGAATCAACTCCTCCTCGGAACGGCCGAACATGCGGCACGCCGCTTCGTTGGCGGCGAGGATGCCGCCGTCCGGCGAGGTCATGAGTACCGCGTCCACGCTGCACATTACGAGCGAGCGGTGCCGCTCTTCGCTCTCGCGGAGCGTACGCTCCGCACGCCGTCGCTCGGTGATGTCTTGCCCGATGGCAACCAGGCCGACCACCTTGCCGCGGGAGTCCTTGAGCGTCTTATCGTGCCATTCGATCTCGCGCCGGGCACCGTCCTTGGTCACCAGCGAGTTGACGTAGCCGCGAGTCGGGACACCGCCGATCGCCTTGGAGAATACCGTCCGGATGGTCTCAAGGTCCTCCTGAGGTAGAAACGTGCTGAACCAGTCTTCTCCCTCCACTTCCTGGAGACGGTAGCCCGAGATCTCCTCCATGTACGGATTGAAACGGACGATGCGGCCCTCGGGGTCCAGCACCAACACGATGGCCTGCGCGGTTTCCACAAGGCTTTCCGCGAAGTCCCTTTCGCGGCGCAGCGATTCCTCCGACTCTTTGCGGTCGGTGATGTCGTCGAGCGCCACAACGGCGTTCCTTCGGCCGGTGAGCGAGACCGGCTCGACGCTGAAGGTGAACCAGACCGAGCGAGGCCCATCGGAGAACTCCCGCACGACCTCGATTTCGCGGTCGTGAACGCTCTGGCCAGCGACCAGGGCGTTCCTCGCGGCGGCAAACAGGGCGCAGTCGGGGCAGTTGGCCGAATGCCCGCACCCCCGCGGATCCTGGTGGCGGTTGACGCACGCGATCAGGTCGCCGCAGCGCCGCAGCTTCAGTTCCGCCAGGCTCGTCCCCAGCATGCGCTCGGCAGCGGGATTGGCGTCGACCACCAACTCCTCGTCGTCGAGGACGAAGATCCCCACCGGCGAGGCCGCCAGGAGGGCACGCAGGTTGTCTCGCTCCGTCTGGATCGCCCGTTCCGCCTGCCGCTGCTCGGTCTGGTCGCGGAAAACAAGAACCACGCCGATGATGTGGCCCTCTTCGTCGCGGATGGGCGCCCCGCTGTCGGCGATGGGGTGTTCGGCGCCGTCGCGGGCCAGGAGCGAGGTGTGGTTCGCCAGCCCCACGACCACGCCGTCGCGCATGACCCGCGTCACCGGGTTTTCGACCTCGGCCCGGGTCTCCTCGTTCACGATGCAAAACACCCGATCCAGCGGCTGGCCCAGTGCTTCGGCTTCGGGCCAGCCGGTGAGCCGTTCGGCCACGGGGTTCATGCGCGTCACGCGGCCTGCGGCGTCGGTGGTGATCACCGCGTCGCCGATGCTGTAGAGCGTGGTGCGGATCTCCTCCTGGGCCTCGCGCCGCCGCCGCTCGGTGTGATACAGGTCTTCAAAGAGGGCCCGCCGGCCGTTGTGGAAGACGAGGGCGGCGACTCCCCCGGCGATCAGCGTCGATAGGACCACGAAGAGGAACACGACCCAGGCACGATACTCGATCGCGGCGAGAATCTCGCTCGCATCGACCTTGGCCACCATGAACCAGGGGGAGTTGGGAATGGCCCGAACGTCGGCCAACACCTTCACGCCGCGATAGTCGATCCCCTCGCATTCGCCGATCTCTCCGGATGCCGCCCGCACGGCCGGCAGGTCGGCCTTCGAGAGCGGAATACGAAGTGTCAGGGGTGGATCGGGAACGTGGCGAAGCCGGTTCAGGAACAGCACGTCATCCCCGTCCTTCCGAACGATCAGCGTCTCCGCGCTCCGGCTCGGAAAAGGCCACGATTGGAGGAGCGGGTAGAGGTAATCCTCCGGATCGCTTCGCAGGACGATCGCGGCGACCGCCCGGCCTTCCGCGTCCTGGATCGACGCCGCGACGTCCAGGTGGACCTTGTCACACGCCGCGCAACGGAAGAAGTCCCCGAACTCGACCTCCCGGGAAGCAATCGTCCGGGCAACCAGATCCTTCGTGATGGGATCGAGCGCGGTCAGATGCGGATCGAGCGAAAAAAGGACCGTGCCGTCCGCACGGGCGAGAATCACGTCGCTGTAGCCATAGGAGTCGCAGAGCAACTCGATAGGCTCTCGAAGCCCGTTCTTCGGCTGGCGGTCGGGAGAACCCTCAAGGGGCTCTAGCGCGACCGTGCGGAAGAGGGACCTATTTGCGTGGGTTCGGGCGTCGCCGGCACGCTCTTTGCGCCAGCGGACGAACTGCCCGACCTTCAGATCGGTGATCGCCTTGAGATGGTCGTACTGCTCACGACGGATCACGCGCGATTCCCGAAGAAAATACGCATACCCACCCACCACGAGCGACAGGACCACGACGCCGGACCAGAGGATCAGCCCTCGGCGGCTCGCGCCCAGACGCGCCGGTAGGGACCCCTGACCTCCGTCCCACTCAGGTGTCCGGTTTGGGTGATTTCGACTCATGCGTCCCTCCCACGCCGGCCATCGAACCACGGAACCGCCGCCCCGCGGCGGGACCGAATACGTCACGTGCCCTCGCAAGGAAGAGCACATCCAACGGGATCGAAACACCGAACACCCCACCGCCCCACGGCATCGCGTGGTACTACCACGGTAGTGATATTTCCACAGTGTATCGCCGGGATGTAAGAACACAAGTTCTTTCCTCCGACCTCTGCTTGGGGGGACGATCTGGTGCCCCCGGCTTCCCTTCCGTTCTTGCGGCGGCTACGCTGAAAGGGCCCTCCCAGGGGCCTTGCCGCGATTCAAGCGATTCCGGGCGATGGAGTGGCCGCGATGACCGCGGCCGATATCGAAGCCCTCGATCGACTCGTGGAGCGCTTCAGGCCGAGGATCGCCGGCATTGCCGGGCACATCGACCTGGAGAGTCACGCGGGAGTCACCGAAACCGCCAAGGCGAGCGTGGACTTGTGCCGCGGGATCGGCAGTCCCACGCCGGGCATCAACCACGACGCGGGCAACGTGCGCTTCTACTCCGGCATCGATCCGGTGGCGGACCTGGCCGCCGTGTACCGACAGATCGGATTCCACGGCCCGTTCCGCCTGGAGATCGAATTCAAGGGCCCGGAGAGCACTGACTCCAGCCCGGAGATCATCGACCGGGGCGTGGCCCGATCGTTCCGCTTCATGCAGGACCTCCGTCTTTAGAGCCCCTTTCCCCGCCAGCGTCATATCCGGACGGGCCGCGTCGGCCGTTCGGAAACACTTCCTCCCGTCTTCTCTGCCACGGGCAGAAGCCAGAAGTAGTCGCAGCTCGTCTCGTCGCTTCGGTGGACCTTCGACCAGGCGAGAAACGCCTCGATCACATCCGCCACGCGGGCGGACGAAGACTCGGGGACACGCGACCGCCGGAGGCAAAGCTCGTGGAACCGATCCTCCGCGAGCTTCCTATTCCCCTCCCCCACCGTCAGGCGGGTCTTCACGCCGCCGAGCGTCACCATCCACCAGCCGATGTCCTTGCGGAACCAGATCTTGCTCGGCCGTCCCAAACCTCCAGTCGCTTGAGAAATCCCAACCGACCGTAAGGTTGGGCTCTCGCGCCCCGTCTGTTGTCACAGGCGGGGCGTGTTATTTGGTACGGAATTTAGTACGGGCAAGTTCGGCTGTCGCCGTAAGTCCTT
>CAYSGY010000427.1:4295-5095 GCA_964430315.1 uncultured Planctomycetaceae bacterium | reverse complement strand
GCAGCCGTCGATCTCCCGCAGGGTCAGGATCGATCGGTGTTCCTCAGAGAGCGCGGCGAGCGCCTCGCGGACTTGGCGGCATCGCTCCGTTTGTTCGGCCTGTTGGCTGGGGTCCGCTTGGCCGTCCACCGGTTCCTGCCCCGTCGTCTCCCGGGTCTGTTCGAGGGAGATCTTGGGCCTCTTTTTCCGGCCGTGACTGACCGCCACGTTGAAGGCGATGCGGTAGAGCCAGGTGTAGAAGGCGCTGGCGTGTTGGAACGTCTCCAACTTCACGAAGGCCTGCACGAAGGCCTCCTGGACCACGTCGCGCGCGTCTTCCTCGCTCCCGACCACGTGGACGACGGTATTGTACAACCGGTCCTGATACTTCCGGACCAGTTGCCCGAACGCCGCGGACTTCCCGGCCAGGGCCTCGGCGATCCATTGGCTGTCGTCGTTCACGGTCGTTCCACGGCCACACATAGGACGCAGGGAGTCGTGGGGAAGTTCCCGCAGGAGTTCCGTAGTCCGGCGGGGGCCCCGCCCTAGAGGCTCGGGCCATCATCCCGCACCGAAGCCCGCTTGTCAAATCCTTGACGCAAAACCACTTAGAACTGTGAGAAGGCTGAACCGACGTCTGCGTCACACCAGCCCGAAGCGCAAGCGAGGGTAACTCGTTGCCTCTCCCTCGCTTGCGCTTCGGGCTCGCGTCTGGCGGTGAAAAACGGCTCTTCCGGTTCTGGGTGCGAAAACCACTTTGGAGTGCGGGGGGGGGTGGGGGCGGGGGTGTGGGGGGTGTGAAATTTTGGGGGGCGCGACCC
>CAYSGY010000427.1:0-4285 GCA_964430315.1 uncultured Planctomycetaceae bacterium | reverse complement strand
TTTCTTCGCCCGCCGCCCGCCCGCCCCCCCCCCCCCCCCCCCCCCCCGCACTCCAAAGGCGCATCTGCCGCGTTTCGCACCCAAAGCCGGAACAACCTGAAAAACTCAGGGCGGCCCTATCCTAGAGGGGGGGGCCGATGCTGGGTACTTCTGGTACAGCCTGTCTGTTGCGTTCCCTTGCCAGGAATATCTTCATTAGTGAGTGTAGCACCCTCCATTGGAAGGGGATCATGAGGCTTCGCGCCGCGGGTTTGCACGGTCCGTCTTGTTGGGGGGCATGATCGCAGCGGTCAATTGCCCTTGCAGTCGGGTTGTGAGAACCTATAATTCCGAGTCTCAGCCCTATCGGTCTGCTCGGGGGGAGCGGCAGGGGTTGGCTTGGCGCAAGCGGGTGTAGCTCAGTTGGTAGAGCACCACCTTGCCAAGGTGGCTGTCGTGGGTTCGAATCCCATCACCCGCTCTCTGATTCTGGCCTTTTGAAGAACGGCTCACACGAATGGCTCCCAGCGAATCGAACGAACCGGATGAATCCCTGGCGCTGCCGGACGAGAGTGAAGGCGCGGCCTTGGAGGGGGAAGCGGCAGCGTCGGAGGAAGAGAAGATTCCTCTGAAACTGGATGTCGACATTCAGTCGCGGGGCGCCTGCCAGCGGCACATCACCGTCAAGGTCGCTCGTGAGGACATTGATCGCTACTTCGACAAGGAGTTCTCCGAGCTGGTCACCTCGGCGCAGGTTCCGGGGTTTCGCCCCGGCCACGCCCCGCGCAAGCTCATCGAGCGGCGGTTCCGGAAGGACGCATCGGATCGCGTGAAGTCGTCCCTGCTTCTGGACAGCATCGCCCAGTTGAGCGAGGAGAGCGACCTCTCGCCGATCAGCGAGCCCAATTTCGAGTTCGATGCGGTGGAACTCCCCGACGAAGGTCCGATGACCTACGAGTTCGATCTCGAAGTCCGGCCCGAGTTCGATCTCCCGGAGTGGAAGGGGCTTTCGGTCGAGCGTCCCGTGCGCGAGTTCACCGAGCAGGACGTCGACGTCTCGCTTCGCAGCCTGTTGACCCGGTACGGCCACTTGGCGCCGCACGAGGGGCCTGCCGAGATGGGCGACTACCTCGCGACCGGGCTGACGTTTACCTTCGAGGGGCAGACGCTCTCGTCGGCGCCGGAAGAGCTGATCCGGATCCGGCCGGTGCTGAGTTTCCGCGACGGGAAGATCGGGAACTTCGGCGAGGTGATGCAGGGCGTGTGCGCGGGCCAGACGCGGACCGCCGTGGCGGCCCTGAGCGACGACGCCCCGAACGCCGCTCTGCGGGGGAAGTCGATCACCGCGGTGTTCGACGTCAAGGAGGTCAAGCGTCTCCAACTTCCCGAGATGAGCCATCACTTCCTGGATTCGATCGGAGGGTTCAAGTCGGAGGCCGAGTTGCGCGACGCCGTGCGCGACAATTTGAAGCGGCAGTTGGAGTACCATCAGCGGCAGCGGGCACGCGAGCAGATCGCCGCCACGCTGACCGTAGCGGCCGACTGGGAACTGCCCCCCGATCTCCTCAAGCGGCAAGCCCAACGCGAGTTGGATCGGGCGGTGATGGAATTGCGGCGGAGTGGTTTCGGCGACGCCCAGATCCGTGCCTACGAGAACGAGTTGCGGCAGAACAGCCTCCGTGTCACCGCCAAAGCGTTGAAGGAGCACTTCATCCTGGAGCGGATCGCGGAAGAGGAGCATATCGAGGAGACCGAACAGGACTACGACGACGAAATCGAATTGATCGCGGACCAGAGCGGCGAGACGCCGCGACGGGTCCGGGCCCGATTGGAGAAGGCGGGCCGCATGGATGTCCTCCGCAACCAGATCATCGAGCGAAAAGTCATCGACTTGATCCTCCAGCACGCCACCTTCCGCGACGTCGACTGGCAGCCTGAAGCCCTCGAGGCGGAGGCCATCGACCGTTCCGCGGGCGGTGGAGAAGAACCGGTCGAAGAGGAACCGGCGGCGGAGGCCCCCGAGACGGACCAGGAGGGATGAGCGTCTTCTTTCAGACGGGCGACCTGGCGACGCGCGGTCATGGAAGCCCCACGGACGGCTAACCGCTAGCCAACAACGGATTTGTGTGATTATGAGCGATTTTCGCCCCGTGCCGGTGATGGATCCCGTGGCAGCCTACCGCGATTACGAGCGTCTTCGCCAGCTCACGCTTGGCGACCTTCTTCTGGAGAACCGGATCATCTTCCTCCAGGGAGTGATCCACGATGCCGCCGCCAATGAAGTGGTGATGAAGCTCCTCTATCTCCAGAAGGAGAAGAAGGACAAGGACATCCACTTCTACATCAACTCTCCGGGCGGGAGCGTCAGCGCGACCCTCGCGGTCTACGACACCATGCAGTTTCTGAGTTGCCCGGTGGCGACTTACTGCGTCGGTTTGGCCGCCAGCGGGGCTGCCGTGCTCCTGGTCGGCGGGACGAAGGGAAAGCGGTTCGCCCTGCCGAATGCCAAGATCATGCTCCACCAGCCCTATGGCCAGGTGGGCGGCCAGGTCTCCGACATCGAGATCCAGGCCCAGGAGATTCTCAAGACCCGCGAAGTCCTGAACAACATCATCGCCCAGCACACCGGTCAGCCGATCGAGCGGATCGCCAAGGATACCGACCGCGATTTCTACATGACCGCGCAAGAGGCGCAGGAGTACGGCGTGGTCGACGAGGTCCTGGCTAAGCTCAAGGCCAAGGAAGAGCCGGACAGCGACGAGGACTAGGCGATTTCGGCAAGGAGCCCGCAGCGATGCCTCTGATTCCATACGTCATCGAGAAGAGCGGCCGCGAAGAGCGGGCGATGGACATCTTCAGTCGCCTGCTGAAGGACCGCATCATCTTCCTCGGCTCGGCGATCAACGACGACGTCGCCAATCTGGTCGTGGCGCAGATGCTGTTCCTCCAGGCCGAGGATCCCAAGGCGCCCATCCATCTGTATCTGAACTCGCCGGGCGGCAGCGTGACCGCCGGTTTGGCCATTTACGACACCATGCAGTTCGTCAGTTGCGAGGTGGCCACGTACTGTGTCGGCCAGGCGGCCTCCATGGCGGCGGTTCTGCTGGCGGCCGGGGCCAAGGGCAAACGCACCGGGCTTCCCAATGCCCGCATCCTCATCCACCAGCCGCTGGCCGGCATGGAGGGGACCGCCGAAGACATCATGATCCATGCGAAGGAATTCGCGAAGATCAAGGAGCGGCTCAACCGGATCCTCCTGAAGCATACGGGCCACCCGCTGGACAAAATCGAGAAAGACACGGATCGGGACCGTTTCATGTCGGCCGACGAGGCCCGCGACTACGGCCTGATCGACCAGGTCATCGAGCACATCGAACAACCCAAGTAGTCCGCTTTTCCTTTTCGTCTCATCTTCGTCTCATCGCGACCGATCCTGTTCCGGGCTTCGGTCTTCGCTCTTCTTGATATCGGATTGCGTCCGGCGGCGAGAGGATGTCGCGGCCGGAAGAAACTGCGCGCGAGGTCGCCATGAACACATGGAAGTGGGCGGTCTGTGGCGTGGCGCTGCTGGCCACCGCGGGATGCAGCACCCCCAGAGCCATCACGGCATTGGAGCGGGAATGCCGCATGCTCGAAGACCAGGTCTACATGCTGGAGGATGAATTGGCCCGGTCCGACGAGGCCCTCCAGGCATGTCGGAACGGATCGGCGCGGACCTCGCGGGCGACGACGACTCCGGAGCGACCGCGCGAGGATCGCGATTCGTCGCGACTGCCGTCGCTCCGCGGCCCGCACGTTACGCCCGACGCAAGCAACTTCAAGTCGCCCGTCGATCCACAATCCCTGCGTCTGCCCGACGTCGAAGTGCCCGGCAGCGCCTTGCCGTCGGGCGCGTTCCCGGAAAGCCTGGCGACCCCGCCTCGCGAATTGGGTCCCGATCGCTCCAACCTGCCGGCAGCGCCGCCGGCGACGCGCGGGCCGGCGGGGCCAATGGGGCCAATGGGCGTTCCCGAGGGCGCGCCGCCCTTCCAGGGGAAGCCCTCGGCTTACCGCAACGGTGCCTATCCCCGGCGGTCCGGTGCCGACCCGCGGGGCCAGATCGCGCAAAAGGCCCCGCCGAGACGGCTCGAACGCAGCCCCCAAAGCCGGCCGGCGAGGATCGTGGACCCGGGGGTCATCCCCGCCCAAGCCTTCGCCCTGGACCCTCGGGCCGACAACAGCCGCGTCGATCGCATCACGTTGAATCGGTCCCTCACCGGCGGATACAGCCGGGAGTCGCGGTTCGGCGACTCCGGCATCATCACTC
>CAYSGY010000426.1:0-5100 GCA_964430315.1 uncultured Planctomycetaceae bacterium | reverse complement strand
GCGTACTCGTAGTTGACGGCGTTGACGATCGGGGTGACCATCGGCCGGTTGCCGTAAGGAGTCAACGGATCGGGGTGCATCTGGGGGATTGTCCTTTCATGGCTTGCGATTGCCGGGAACGGTCCGGGCCTAGGCGACTTCGGACCGCTTTCCTATCGACTTCAGTTTGCCGCGGTTCCCGGACACTTTCAAGACGGCGTTGACGAGGTTGTTCCCGCCCCTTCCGTTCCCCGGCGGAATCGCGAACGACCGGAACGCGGCCGCGTCCCGCCCGACGGAAGGCATTGCAGACTGCAACGGTCTTCTTGGAAGGAACGTCCGCTCTTGGGCCTCCTGGAAATCGTAAGGGATGATTTCCGAAGCGGTTAGAGCATTCGGTGTAGAATGGGAGAAGCTGTGGCACGCGCCGTGCTCGGATGGCGGTCGAGGTATCGCCCCTGCGCCGGTGGTGCAAGGTCCCCGTGGAATCCGGGTCGAAGTCATGAGTGGTCACGTGTTCGGTCCTGTCCCGTCGCGCCGGCTTGGCCGGTCGCTGGGGCTCGATCTGGTCCCCTTCAAGACCTGCACCTACGACTGCATCTACTGCCAGCTCGGCCGGACGACGTGCAAGACGCTCGAGCGCAGGGAGTGGGTGCCCTTGGAACTCGTTCTGAAGGAACTTGAGGGAAAGCTCGGCTCGCAGCCGGACTACATCACACTGAGCGGCTCGGGAGAGCCCACACTCTTCAGTCCCCTCGACAAGCTGATTGCGGGAATCCGCGCGCGGACGGATATCCCAATCGCCGTGCTGACCAACGGGTCGCTTCTCGGCCTCGAGGAAGTCCCGCGGGAGTTGTCCGAAGCGGATCTCGTGATCCCGTCGCTGGATGCCGGAAACGACGCGACGTTTCGCCTGGTCGACCGCCCGCACGAAGGGATTTCGTTCGAGCACATGCTCGCCGGTCTCATTGCCTTCCGTCGCCGTTTTCGCAAGGAGTTGTGGCTCGAGGTCTTCTTGCTCGGTGCTCATACGACCTTTGACCGCGAACTGGCCGGAATCCGTCGATGCGTGGATCTCATCCGGCCGGACCGCGTCCAACTGAACACGGTCACGCGCCCACCCGCCGAAGACTACGCCATGGCGGTTCCGCGGGCCACGTTGGAGGAGATTGCCGGAACGCTTACCCCGCGGGCCGAGGTCATCGCCGAGTTTCACGCCCCCGGCGCGCTCAGCGGTGGGGAAGGCGGCCGGGAAGAGATCCTCGATCTGCTCTCCCGCCGGCCGTGTTCCATCGACGATATCGCCGAAGGGTTGGGCATGCACCGCAATGAAGTCCTGAAGTCCGTCGAGCATCTCCGTGCGGAGGAAATGGTGGGGGGAGATCAGGTCGGCGACAAGTTCTTCTACGAAGCCATCCGGCCGCCCAAGCGCCGGCCCAATGGGGCGTCCCGATAGACGCCCGCCCGAAGGTACACCTGCATATCAATGCACGATGCGCTGTTGCGGGCAGATCAATCATTGCATTCTGCAATGGTTCCGTCCTATGCTGTAAGCCCATGCTACTACTAACACTACGTGCCCACGTCCTGTTGGTCATGTTGTGATCCCTACTGCGGCTGGTCGTGCTGCCACTCCTCCTATCCGGTCTACCGCTCCTCGAATTCGAGCGTGGTCCCGAGCCGGGCCGGGACGGGTTGCGCCTCGTGCGGTCCCATCGTCAGCTCCGGCAGCGGGAGCCGCCTGGCGCCAATTCCGGAAAAGGGCACCGCGCCGTCGAACCGTTGAGGAAGCCACTCCGTAGAACCGGTGCCCCACCGTGGTCTCTCGGGGTACCCGGAAGGAGTCCGGGAGACATGAAGGTTGCCGTGACGGCGCAGGGCGAGGCCCTCGACTCAGGCATGAAGACTTTTCTCGATTGCATCCCCTGCTTGATCCGGCAATCCCTCGATTCGGTGCGACTGGTGGCCCCCGACGAGGCGGTCCATCGCCAGGTGGTCCGGGAGGTGCTGCAGGCAACCAGCCGGATGGACTTGGACCAGCCGCCGGCGGCCATGGCGCAGACCGTTCACCGGAGGATCCGTGAGCTTTGCCGGAACGGGGACCCTTACCGCTCGAGCAAGGATCGGTTCAACCGCCTGGCCCTCGACCTCCTGCCGGCCTATCGGGATCTCGTCGAGGAGGCCCTCGATCCCTGGAATGCGGCCGTGCGTCTGGCGATCGCCGGCAACGTGATGGACTTGGGCGTCAAGAGCGGATTGAGCGAATCCCAGGTCCGCGCCTCGATCGATCAATCCCTGGAGGAACCGCTCGACGGCAGCACGGCGGACCTCGCCGCTGCCGTTGCGGAGGCCCGTGATATTCTCTACCTGACCGACAACGCCGGCGAGATCGTCTTCGACCGGCTGCTCCTCGAACGCATGCCGCGCGAGAAGGTGACGGTCGCGGTCAAGGGGTTCCCGGTCATCAACGACGCAACCCTGGAGGACGCGGAGACCGCGGGCCTTACGCGGCTTGTCCGGGTGATTGACAACGGCTCCGACGCCCCCGGCACGATCCTCGACGATTGCAGCGCGTCGTTTCGGCGACATTTTGCCGATGCCGACCTGATCCTCTCCAAAGGGCAGGGGAACTACGAGACCTTGAGGGAGGCTTCCAGCCGAATTTACTTCCTGCTGAGGGTCAAGTGCCCGGTCATCGCCCGGGACCTCGGATGTCCCATGGGCAGAATGGTGTTGCGGCCGTCGGACGCCCAGGTCGTCGACGCTGCGGAACCAAGCAGGGAGGCTCTTTGAAATCGTGACACTTGAGCCGTATGAAGTTGTAGGAAGAGGAGAAGGGAAAAGGAATCGAGGTTCGATCGTCATGTTGCTCCTGAAAGGCGTCAAAAAGACCTTCCGCCAGCCGGACGGCAGCCCGTTGCCGATCCTGGATATTCCCGAGTTTCACGTCGGGCCGGGGGAGCAGATGGTGCTCATGGGCCCGAGCGGCTGCGGCAAGACCACGCTCCTGCACGTGATCGCCGGGATCAGCCGGCCGGACGAAGGGCAGGTGCGGATCGACGACTTCGACATCGGCCTGATGTCCGAGGCCGAACGCGACCGTTTCCGTGCGGGGCACCTCGGCTACGTGTTCCAGACGTTCAACTTGCTCCGTGGATTCACCGCGCTTCAGAACGTGCTTCTGGCCATGCGGTTTACGGGCGGCCGGGTCGACAAGGCCAGGGCCAAGGGGCTGCTGAAGCAGGTCGGGCTCGGACACCGCATGACCCACAGGCCCCCGATGCTCTCCGTGGGGGAGCAGCAGCGGGTGGCGATCGCCCGGGCCTTGGCCAACCGGCCGAAGTTGCTCCTGGCCGACGAGCCGACGGCCAACGTCGATTCCCGCCACCAGCAACAAGTGCTCGATTTGCTCCGCGAGACCTGCCGGAAGGAGAACGTGGCCCTGGTCCTCGTCACCCACAGTGAGGATGTGGCCAGGCAGTTCGACCGGGTGGATCGGTTGGCGGATTTCAACCTGGCGGTAAGCGACGCGGGCCAAGGCGACGGGGCCTCGAACCCGGACGCCGGGGATCCCGCGGACACGAATCCTGAAGTCTAACCCTCCAGCCCCGACCTTCGTCTATGAGTCTCTGGAATATCGCGTGGCAAAGCATCCGGGAGCGGTCGCTCAGTTCCCTTCTGACGGCCCTTTCGATCAGTCTCGGCGTGGCCTTGGTGGTGGCGGTGTTGGTCATCCACGGCGCGATTGACCGGGCGTTCCGCCGCGGCGCCCAGGGCTACGATCTGATCGTCGGGGGCAAGGGCGGGCAATTGCCGTTGGTCCTCAGCACGGTGTTCTACCTGCAGCTCAACCAGGAGTTGGCCCCGGTTCCTCACGAGTTGTACGAGAAGCTCAAGTCAGGCCCGTGGGCCCGCGGCGTGCAGGCCGCCGTGCCCGTGTGCCTGGGGCATGCTTACAAGGACTGCCCGGTCGTGGCCACGAACCAGGACATGTTCGGCCGGCTGACGTACGGCACCAATCAGAAGTACCAGTTCGCCGAGGGGAGGAACCTCGATGACGAGAAGGCCTTCGAGGCCGTGGTAGGCGCCACCGCGGCGCAGAGGGCCGACCTGAAGCTCGGCTCCAAGTTCAAGCCGGTTGCCACGGGCATGGAGAAGGTCCGCCACGGTAGCGACGGCCATGAGGACTTCACCGTCGTCGGCATCCTCGCGCCCACGGGAACACCGAACGACCGGGCGATCTTCATCGACCTCGAAGGGTTCTTCCAATGCCCGGCGCATGCGAGCGCACTGAAGGCATCGGCCGCCTCCCAGGAACCGGCGCACGGCGAACCGACGAAGGCCAAGGAACACCACGAAGATCACGAAGGTCACGAACACCACCACCACAACCACCCGTTGTCGGCCATCCTGGTGTGCACCAATCTCGACGAGAACTTCCAAGCGGCCATGTCGCTGCCCGACGAAATCAACCGCAGCACGGAGTCGGGGACCCAGGCGATGGCCGTGAAACCGGCGATCGTGATCACCGATCTCTTCGACCGGATCATCGGCAACGTCCAGTTGGTGCTCCTGGTGTTGTCGGTGCTGGTCGTGGTGGTGGCCGGCATGGGCATCCTGCTGAGCATCTACAATTCGATGAACGACCGCCGGCACGATATCGCGGTGATGCGGGCCTTGGGCGCCAGCCGCGCGATCGTGATGTCGGTGATCCTCCTGGAGTCGATCCTGCTGGCGTTGGGCGGAGGACTCTTCGGGGTCCTGCTGGGCCACGGGTTGACCGCCCTGCTGGCGCCGATGATCGCCACCGAAGTGGGAGTGAGCGTCGCCGCCTTGCAGTTCCAGACGGCCGAGTTGTTGTTGGTGCCGGGCTTGATCGTGCTGGCCACCGTGGTCGGCTATCTGCCGGCCGCCGTCGCGTATCGCACCGATGTGGCGAAATCGCTGCAAGCGGGGACCTAGACCCATGACTTCTTTCGCAGATTTTGCCCGCGAAACCCCTTCCGGCCCCGAGTCGGACTATCGCCCCCTGAACCGTTGGGCGGTGGCCAGCCTGGTGTTGGGCGTGCTCTCGGTGGCCTCGGCGCTCGGTTGGAACTTCTTTTTCATCCCGGCGGCCGG
>CAYSGY010000425.1:1801-5157 GCA_964430315.1 uncultured Planctomycetaceae bacterium | reverse complement strand
ACCTCAGCGAGGCGCTCCTGGATCTTGCGGGGCTGTTGTGCGACGAGTTGTCCTCGGCCGCCGACCGAGGCCAGCGGCGCGACGCGCACCTGGTGCGGAGGAAGATCGTTGGGGCGTTGGAGATGTCGGTCAGCCGTTTTGCCAGGCACCGTCGCCGCGAGATCCTCGAAGCCTTCCTCCTCCTGACCTACCGCGACGACGCCGTGCTCCGGCAGATCCTCCAGGACCCATACCATCCCGCCTTCGTGGTGCTGGTGGAGATGCTCTCCAAGTTCCCGCACGACGCGGTGATGCGCTTGCTGCTGAGCTTCCTCGACGACCCGCGAGCCCCCTCGGCCGCCCTCTCGATCATCGCGAAGCGGAGCGACGCGACGTTCGTGAAGTACTTCCTGCGGAAGATCGGACGCGAGCCCGCACCGGTGCTGGCGCGTAGTCTCAAGCGGATGGAGACCGTGGCCTGGATCCGCGACGCCACGGTCGTCGATCTCTGCGACGAGTTGGAGCAGTGTTCCGCGGTCCGCCTGGCGATGGCCTCCGGCATTCCTCGGGCCCACGCGTTTTCCTTGATAGAATACCTGTTGCTGAAGGGAAAACCGGCAGGACGGCGCGCGGCCGCCGACGCCCTCGACCAGTTCCGCGGCGCCGACGCCAACTTGCTGGCCCTTCAGGCCCTCGACGACCCCGATCCGGAAGTGCAGGCCAGGATCCTCGTCCAGTTGCGCGGGCGTGGCATGCCGGGCGCCTTGGCACGCCTGGTGGAGATGGTCGACGGTTCCCACGAGGCCGTGCGAACCGCTGCGCGCAGATCGCTGGCCGAGTTCACCTTCTCACGGTATCTGGCGAGTTTCGATCTCTTGGACGAAGAAGTGCGGGTGAGCACGGGCGAATTGGTCAAGAAGGTCGATCCGGAGACTCCGGCCCTGCTTCGCGCCGAGCTTGCCTCGCTGGTCCGCTCGCGGCGTCTCCGCGGACTGGCCGTGGCGCAGGCCCTCGACCTCGCCGCGGACACGGAGGACGCCGTCGTCCCGCTTCTGAACGACGAGGACCACCTCGTGCGGGCCGAGGCGGCGAAGGCGCTGGCCAAATGCCGCTCGGATACCGCTCGCGAAGCCCTCGCCCAAGCGCTCGGCGACCGCAGTCCCGCGGTCCAGGAGGCGGCGCTGGCGAGCCTCCGTCTCCAACAACCGGCCCCCGTCGCCGCCCCGAGGACCACGCCATGATTTCCTGGTGCGATCTTCCCTTCACGTTGGCCCTCGCGAGCGGCGCCGAGGAGGCGGCCGGTCGCGTGGCCGGGGGCGTTCGTGGCGAACGGGCGGAGTTCGATTCGAGCACGCTCCTGACCCTCGCGCTGAGTCTCGCGGCGATCGTCCTGGTTCTCTGGTTCACGTCGTACTGTTCCGGCGGGCGACGCCGGACCACGGCGTACCACAGTCCCGGGAGACTATTCCTGACTCTCTGCCGGGCCCATCGGCTCGGGTGGCGCGATGCCTGGCTCCTGTGGCGACTGGCCCGATGGTACGAACTGGAAGACCCGGCCCGCCTCTTCCTCGAACCGGAACGGTTCGATCCCTCCACGCTTAGCCGGAGCTTGACCCGGCAGGCCGCGCGTCTGCGATTGCTGCGCGCACGCCTCTTTGCGGGTCTTCAGGAAACAGACGCACTGCCGGGCCCTCCGACCAACTCCGGCGCCTTCGGACTCCCGCTTCCCTCAACCACCGCGGCCGGAATCGTCCCGCCCGTTGAGACGGTTGCCTGATCCTCGGGGTGCCGAAGGCACAAGAGGTGAGATTCCACCAAACCCTCTTGTCGCGCGCGGGTGCCCGTGGTCAAGAGTGAAGAGCGTGCCACTGCTCGGCCGCTGCCGGGAGAGTGACTCGACGATGGGGATCGGTGGTGCCGGCAGCGGTCAAGCAGTGCCACACGAACCACCGGCCTCGCCGACGATGGGTACCCGTGCGAAGGTCTCCCGAAGGGCAGGAGACCTGCGGTCGCAGCCTCGGCGGGGTCGGGAGACCCGCGCCGAGCGCGTAGGGGTCGGAGACCCGCGGCGAGCGCCGTGCGGCGGCAATCCTGGACGCTGGGCTCGCGGTCGGATAATCTGGAGTGCTGAGAATCGTGCCTCCAAAAGGAGAGTTCCGGATGAGTCGACTCCGTCGAACGATGCTGCCCGCCCTGTTGGCGGCCGCTCCATGGATCGCGTTGGCCGGGAGCGCCCCGGCCGGGCCCGTGTATCGCTCTCCGCTGGCGATTGCCGTGGCACGCGACGGTCGGACCTTGTACGTGTCGGACAAGACGGCCCGGTGCGTGGTGGTGCTCGACGCCGCATCAGGCAAGCCGGTCCGCAGCATTCCGGTGCCGGGCGAGCCGCATGGGCTGGCCCCGGCGCCCGACGGCAAGACGCTCTACGTGGCCGAGCGCAAGGCCCATGCGGTGGCCGTCCTCGACACGGCGAAGGGGGCCGTCACCGGGCGGATTGCGGTGGGGGCGTGGCCGGTTGCCGTGACCCTGTCCCCGGACGGCAAGCGGCTCTACTCGTGCAATCGAGGCGATCACAGCGTGAGCGTGGTCGATCGGGCGGCGGGCAAGGAGATCCAGCGAATCCCCCTGGTCCGCGAGCCCGATTTCGCCGCCGTGACGCCCGACGGGACCCGCGTGGTGGTCGCCAACATGCTCCCCTCCGGCGCCGGCACCGACCCGAAGCTGGCTGCCGACGTGAGCATCCTCGACGCGGTTGCCTTGAAGGAACGTTCGCGAATCAAGCTGCCGGCCGGCGCCAGCGTCGTCACTGGGGTGGCCACGAGTCCCGATGGGCGTTGGGCCTACGTCGTCTACAGTCTTGGCCGATTCAACCTGCCGATTACCCAGGTGGACCGCGGCTGGGTCCATACCTACGCGCTGACGATCCTCGATCTCAAGGCCGACGCCATTCTCGCCACGCTCCTGCTGGACGATGTGACCGGCGGGTCGGCCGATCCCTGGGCCGTCGTCCGCTCGTCGGACGGCAAGCGACTCTGGATCAGCCACGCCGGGACCCACGAGATCACCTTCCTCGACATCGCCAAGGTCCACGACCTTCTGGAGGGCAAGGTGCCCGAAGACCTGGCCAAGCTCAAGGACGGGATGCGGGACAATATCTGGGTCCAGATCCGAGAGGACCGCAAGTTGATCGAACGATTAGCGAACGACTTGACGGCCCTGTACCTTGCGGGCGCGATCCGCCGCTTCCCGGCCGGCGGGCTGGGGCCGCGCGGCCTCGCCCTCTCGCCCGATGACAAGCGGCTCTTCGTGGCCAACTACTTTTCCGGCACCGTGACGGTGCTCGACGAATCCACCGGGAGGGGCGCCGTGGCGCGCGA
>CAYSGY010000425.1:0-1791 GCA_964430315.1 uncultured Planctomycetaceae bacterium | reverse complement strand
GTCCTGGCAACGATCGCCCTCGGACCTCAGCCGCCCCCCGACGCGGCCCGGCGGGGCGAACTCTACTTCCACGACGCCATGCGGTGCTTCCAGCACTGGCATAGCTGCGCGAGCTGCCATCCGGACGCCCGGGTCGACGCGCTGCCGTGGGACTTCCTGCGCGACGGGATCGGCAACGCCAAGGACGTGATCAACCTGGTCGGGGTGCATCGCACGTCGCCGCACAATCGCAGGGCCACGCGGCCCAACGTCCACGAGTGTATGAGGACCGGCGTGACCGGCAGCCACCTCATCGTGCCCGAGCCGAACGACGTGGACGACCTAGTGGCCTACGTGTCGTCGTTGGAGGCGGAGCCGAACCCGGTGCCGCCGCCGGCCGACGCCGTGGCCCGGGGCAAGGCCCTCTTCGAGGGCAAAGCCAACTGCGCGGTCTGCCACCCGGCGCCGCTCTTCACCGATCGGAAGATGCACAACGTGGGCATTCTCACGCCCCTGGAACCCGACGGCAAGTACGACACACCTTCGCTGATCGAGGTCTATCGCTCCGCCCCCTACTACCACGACGGCCGCTCGGCGACCCTCAAGGACGTCCTCACCAAGGACGACCCCCAAGGCAAGCACGGCCACGCCAAAGACCTCACGCCCCAGGAGATCGACGATTTGGTGGCGTATTTGCTGAGTCTGTAGGGGGTTGGGGGTTGGGGGTTGGGGGTTGGGGTCGTTTAGCCGCGGCACTTGTGCCCGGCGAATCAGTAATCCGCGTCGGAGACGAAGCAGATCATCGAGCGGGATTCGAGGGTGACGACGCCGTCATCCGGCGGTGCGGGGCCGTCGAGCCGGGGGTAGATGTCCTGCGGGCTCTTGGCGGCCGTGTTGAGGAACATTCGCCAGGGCAGATCGCGTGCGGCCGCGGGAAGCGAGAAGCGGCACGGCTCGAATCCTGCATGGAACATCATGAGGAGGTGGTGGCCGGAACTGCCCTCGAGTTCCAGCGGACCGGCGGCGCGGGCGCAGCAATCCACTTCGCCGTTGATCGCTTCGGACCGGGGGACCGCCGCCAGCATGCAGACGAGGCTTCGATCCTCGCCGTCCCAATCGACGGGGCCGCCCTGGGCGCTGTACCAACTGACGTCCCGGAGCCCGCCCGGGAAGATCGGCCCGCCGGTAAGGAAATCGGTCCGCCGCACGGCCGGCTCCGACTTGCGGAAGGCGATCAGCGTCTGGCAGAACCGGCGCAGGGCCCGGTGCTTTCCTACCAGGCGCCAGTCGAACCAGGCCAGGTCGTTGTCCTGGCAGTAGGCGTTGTTGTTGCCCCGCTGGGTGCGGCGGCATTCGTCGCCGAACAGGAGCATGGGCGTCCCCTGGCTCAAGAGCAGGGTGGCGAGCATGTTCTTGATCTGGCGGAGCCGTACCCGGCCCACGTCGCGGCGCCAGGTCGGCCCCTCGACGCCGTAGTTGTAGCTGTAGTTGTTGTTCTCACCGTCGCGGTTCTCTTCGCCGTTGGCCTCGTTGTGCTTGTCGTTGTAGCTCACGAGGTCGCTCAGCGGGAACCCATCGTGCGAGGTGATGAAGTTGATGCTGTGGTAGGGCCGTCGCCCGCCGGGCTGGTAGAGATCGCTGGAGCCGGCCAGTCGCGTGGCGAAGGGCCCGAGCATCTGGGGGTCGCCACGCCACCAGCGGCGGATGTCGTCGCGGTACCGGCCGTTCCATTCCGCCCAACGATGGGTGGCGAACGAGCCGACCTGGTACGCCCCGGCCGCGTCCCACGCCTCGGCGATGATCTTGGTGTCG
>CAYSGY010000424.1:0-5176 GCA_964430315.1 uncultured Planctomycetaceae bacterium | reverse complement strand
CCAGAGGGAACGGCGAACAAGAAAACCGCGTCGCGAAGCAGCGGACGGCGGCTCCTGCCTTCCCGGGGGATGGTATCCTTCCTGAGCGGCACCACGCGGTGCTGTGTGCGTGACATTCCCCCTAGGAAGCAAACGGAATTGGTCCATGGTGACTGATCCCCATGGCTCTTGCGTCTCCCCGCCTGCGGGCAGGAGCACTCCAGATTGCAGTGCGAGAGCGCGCACGGGACGAAAGCACACCCTCGTCGCGCTGACAATATGGTCGGGGTTGATCGCCGGCCAGTGGCTTTGGTACCTGGAGGTGGAGAGGCAGCACGCGACCGAAATGGCCGGGATCGTCGTGGAAGCGGTGCACGCTCGGGACGTCTCGTACCGTCACGTGGAGGTGTCGCTTGGGTACGCGTTGTTATGGGGCGTCGGGTGCCTTGCCATCGTGGACCTTGCCCGACGGTTCGGCCGCCGTGCCGCCGAACGGGACTGCGCCGAGCGGATTCTCCGGGCAAGCGAAGAGCGGCTCCGCACGATCCTCGAGACATCGCCCGACGCCATCACCTTGATCGACTTCGACGGGCGATTCCTCATGGCGAACAAGCGAACCGCCGCGATGGCGGGGTTTGAAAGCGTGGAGGGACTCCTTTCCAGCGGGAGGACCGTCTTCGACCTGCTGCCGCCTGAGGAACACCAGCGGGCCGCGGCGAACCTCCGCCGATTGCCTGAAGTCGGCGTTCTCGAGGACATCGAGTACTGGTGCGTCCGCCGCGACGCCGGCCGACTCCCGGTCGCGGTGAGCGCCTCGCTGGTCAGAGATCCCTGCGGCGTTCCCAGCGCCATCGTCATGATCGCCAGAGACATCGCCGACCGCAAGCGGATCGAGGAGGCGCTGCACCGGGAGAAGCTCTTCACCGATGCCGTCCTCGACAGCGTGCCGGGCGTTCTCTATCTCTACGACGACCGCGGGTGCCTGGTCCGGTGGAATAAGAAGCTCGAAGAGGTCTCGGGCTACTCGCCGGACGAGCTGTCAGGCATGCACTACCTCGACTGGTTCAAGGGGGACGACTCGGAAATCGCCTCCATCCGGGAGAAGGTGCAGCAGACGCTTTCGGAAGGCCGCGCGGAGGTCGAGTCGTACCTGGCTACCAAAGCCGGGATTCGCATTCCGGTCTACTACACCGCCGGACGTCTCGAAGTCGGCGGGCGCGTCTATTTCACGGGG
This sequence comes from uncultured Planctomycetaceae bacterium, assembly GCA_964430315.1. Lineage (GTDB taxonomy): Bacteria > Planctomycetota > Planctomycetia > Pirellulales > Thermoguttaceae > CALFBP01. The sequence continues at coordinate 3,963 of CAYSGY010000424.1, read as the reverse complement.
GTGGGCATCGACCTGACCCAGAAGAAGCTGGCCGAAGCCGCGTTGGCCCGTAGCGAGAACCTCTATCGGTCGCTCGTCGAGAACATCGATGCCGGGATCACCCTCATCAATCCCGCCCACGAGATCGTGGCGATCAATCCCGCGCAGGCCCGCATGTTCGGCAAACCCATCGAGAGCTTCCCGGGCAAGAACTGCTTTCGGGAATTCGAGAAACGCAATTCCCCTTGCACGCACTGCCCCGGCGTCAAGGCCATGGCGACCCGCCGGCCTTCCGAAGCGGAAGCCGAAGGCGTGCGCGACGACGGCACCACGTTTGCCGCGAGGTTGAAGGCGTTTCCCATGGTCGCACCGGACGGCGATGTCACCGGATTCATCGAGCTGGTCGAAGACGTGACCGAGTACAAACGGTCGCAGGCCCTCCTGGAGCATGCGAGGAAGGAGGCCGAAGCGGCCAGCCGCGCGAAGAGCGAGTTCCTGGCCAACATGAGCCACGAGATCCGCACGCCGCTGACGGCCATCCTGGGCTATGCCGACGTCATGCTCCAGGACCCGGATTCCCCGGAGGCCCGGGACGCCGCCGACACGATCAAGCGCAACGGCGAGAATCTTCTCCAGATCATCAGCGATATCCTCGATCTGTCGAAGATCGAGGCGGCACGCCTTGAGCCCGACTGCCGGTATTGTTCGCCGCGCCAAATCGTCGCCGACGTCGCCTCGTTGATGAAGGGCCGGGCCGAGGCGAAGGGGCTGATCCTGGCGACCGAATACGCCGGGCCCGTCCCCGGTTGGGTCTGGACCGATCCCCTCCGGCTCCGTCAGATCCTCACGAATCTCGTGGGCAACGCCATCAAGTTCACCGAGGCCGGGAGCGTCCGGGTCGTCACGCAGTGGGTGCGCGAGGGCAATCGCGAGCCAAGGCTGCAATTCGACGTGATCGACACGGGGATCGGCCTGGAGCCGAGCCAGATCGGAATGCTCTTCCGGCCGTTCGTGCAGGTCGACACCTCGGCCCGCCGCCGCTTTGGCGGAAGCGGTCTGGGCCTGGCGATCAGCAGCAAACTTGCCCGGTTGCTGGGAGGCGATATCTCGGTGGAGAGCGTGCCCGGAAAGGGGAGCACGTTCAGCCTTTCGATTGCCGCCGGCCCGCTCGCCCCAACGGGCAAGAGCGATCGCATGCCCGCGAGTCCCCTGCCATCGCCCACGCCGTCGACGATCGGAGAAGTCAAGCTGAATGGTCGCGTCCTGCTGGCGGAAGACGGCCCGGACAATCAGCGGCTCATTTCCTACCTGCTCCGGAAGGCCGGGGCGGAGGTCACCGTGGCCGACAACGGCAAGGCGGCGGTCGACGTCGCCCTGGCGGCCCGTCGTGAGGGCAGAGCTTTCGACGCCGTCCTGATGGACATTCAGATGCCGGTGATGGACGGCTACGAGGCGGTCCGGCGACTCCGGCAAGAAGGACTTACAGGTCCCATCCTCGCGCTGACCGCCCATGCCATGCCGGAAGACCGCGAGAAGTGCCTGAGCGCGGGCTGCGACGGTTATCTCACCAAGCCGATTGCGCCGAAAGCGCTGGCGCAGGAGCTATCCCGTTTCCTAAACGGGGCACCCTCCGCCACCGCCGTCGCTGGCGGGGCAGGCACTCAGAGTGCGGCCTCACATTCCGCGACCTTCTCGTCGTAGAAGGCGTCGGTCAGAAGCCCCTCTTCGTATAGGGATTTGAGCTGCCGCAGCCGTCCCGCGACCTGGCGCTTGGTGAACTTGGGCTTCTCCGCCGTTCCGGACGTCGAGGTCTCGGCCGTTTTGGGCTTGGACGGCGTCGAGACCGGTCGCACACGTTTCGCCGGCGGCTCGTAAGACGGGTTGAAGACCACGGCCTGGATCTCCTGCGCGGGCACCAGGTGCCGCCAGAGGAATGCCTGCATCCGGTCTTCCGCCGGCACGGCCACGTGCGCCACCTCCCGGTCCCCGATCTTCGCGAGGCCCTCGATGACGAGCGTCACCCGCTCCTTCACATCGACTTCGACGGCCTTCAGGCCGAGCCGCGTCACCGACTGGGTTGGGGAGAGCATTGCGGGAAACGCCGAGAACCCTGCCGGCGGATCCTTCAGGCTCAGCTTGATCGGACCGTTGAACCCGTCCTTGCGCAAGGCATAGACGCTGATCGCGCTGGTGCTCTTGCTGCGCAGCCCCACGGTGGTGGGCACGGCAAACAAGGCGAAATCGGGCCGCGGCGGGCTGATGCGCAGACGATATGCGTATTCTTCCCCGCCGTTCCGCGCGGTATCGCCGAGGTGAACGTAGTACGGTCCGTCGGCGGGAAGCTTCCCCATGAGGTAGGAGTCGGCGTGGTGCGTGTTCACTCCGGCCGCGGGGTCTTCGTAATCGTCGTTGAACGCCACCACCTTGCCCGAGGCATCGGTGACCTTGAGGAAGGAATCCAGGGGCGATTCGAGCCGGCGGGCCGAGACTTCCACGACGATCGTGTCGCCGGCGCGGCCCTCGATCCGGAACACGTCCCAGTCGTCCTTGCGCTGAATGCGTCCGTTGATGATGATGGGGAGCTTGACCGCCTGGGCGTGCGCCGGGGCGTCGTTGGGCTCCTTTTCCAGGCATTCCGGCAGCGCGTCGACGGCAAAAGGCAGGCGGTTGGAGAAGAACCCCCGCCGCGTCCCGGCGCCGATAAGATAGACCCCGGGCGACGCATCCCGCGCGGGCAGCGAGATCTCGGCGTCGTCGAGGTTCCAGCCGTTCATCCGGACGGCGGCCGCCGTGCCTTCCCGGCTGCCCAGCGGGAAGATGCTCGTCATGAACGGCAGTTCCCCGATTGCGACGCGATAGACGAAGTCTTCACGCCCGCGATAGATCGCGTCGTGGATGTTGAGCAGGTACTCACCGTCGCGGGGCACTTCATAGAAGATGACCGGATCGGGCTTGAAACGGTAGTCGTCGTTGTACGCCACTTCCTTTCCCTTGGCGTCGCAAAGGGTCATCACCGGCTGGAACCAGCCGGGGACGGCGTCGGCGATGAACGGCACCAACTGCCGCGCCGCGGCCGAGATGACCAGCCGCTGCCCCTTGCGGGCCTCGAAGCGGTACCGGTTCACCTCGCCGGAAGCGATCTGCCCGTTGAGCGTACACGGCAGAGTCACGCGCTGCTCCACCTCGTCGTCCGGGCGTTTGCGCAGCGCGAGTTCCTCCTTGCCGAGTACCTGGAACTCCGCGGTGAACATCGGCTTCCTGGAGACCTCGGGGACCTGACCGACGAAGAAGACCAGCGGGTTGGAGACGCCGCGAGGCGTGGCCAGGGTCAACTCCCGGCGGCCGGGCTCGGCGTTGGGCGCGACCGTGACCTCAACCAGGACGATGCTGGAGATGGAAGCGCAAGCCGGCCTCTGGCAGTATTCGGCAATTCTCGTCTCGATCCGGGACGGCAGGTCCTGCTTCGCCGCCCCGCTCCCGGCCGCCGACGTTCCCGATCCGGCGTCCATCATCGAGCCTTCCGGCATCATGGCGTCCTGCCCGTCGCCCTTCCCGGTCCTCACCGAGGCGAGCGTCTTCCCTTTCGCCGCGCGTCTCAAATCCCGGAGCTGCTCCCTGAGAAGTTGGATTTCCTGGGGGCCCAGTCGCCTTCGATACTCGACCACTTTGGCGGTTACGCCATGTCCTGTGACGGACGCCTCGTCGACGTCGTCGAGGCCCTGGCCTCCCAAGCGGACTTGGAACGTCGTGCCCTGCTGGCCGCCGGCAGGATAGACGAACCCGATGTACGGCCGCATCTGGGCCTGCGCCGAAGACGCCAGCGCCAGCGCGCCGGCGAGTGCCAAAAACGAAAGACGAACTCTGCTCATGAGTCGCTCCCTAATCCGCAAATATCCGAGGGTGGCGTGTGCCCGCGACCAAACGGCGGGCAAGCCCGCCCGCTACGCGGGGATACCCCGAACCTTCGTCCCCAACTCCCAACCC
>CAYSGY010000423.1:0-5200 GCA_964430315.1 uncultured Planctomycetaceae bacterium | reverse complement strand
CGGCTCTCCCGGCTCGCCGTCCAGGGGCAGTGCGTTCGGGAGTTGCTTGCCGTGGGCAGCGAGTCCGTGCCGAAGCAGTGCGCCGCGTGGCTGAAGGACTCCGAAGCACGACTCGACCTGGGCGATCGCCCGCTGGTCGAGAGCCGCGAGGGCCGCGCCAAGGCCGACCGGCTGGTGCGGGCCGCGGCCTCCCTGATGGACCTCGGGCGGTCGCCTTGGGACAAGCCTGAGAGCGATCCTCCGCATCAACTCCGCCGGCTCGACCTCCACGGCCTGCTTGCGTGGCAGGCGTACCGAACGCTCGACGATTTCTGGGGAAGACCGCCCGCCCGGTCTCAAGCCCCGCCGTTCTTCGTCACGGCCGCGGAAGAGTACCTTCGGTCGGCGTCGGCCCTCTGTCCGAGCGTCAAACGACTTCGCTACGAGGGGCCCGAGTTGAAGGAACCTGTGAACCTGCGGGATCGCTTGGACCTTCGCAAGAAGGCCGCCGAGGTCGCTCTGGCGCCGAAAGCGGCCGACTTGTCGATCAAGAAGGCGGATCCGGGGGCCAGCAAGGCGCAGGAGGCCACGACTCCCGGGGAAGTGGGCGCCACGATTGCCGAGGACCTGCCCGAGGGGACCGCCGCCCTCTACCTCTGCGACCCCGCCGCCGGAAGCCCGGAGGAGCAGACGATCCCCATGCTCATCCAGGGGGAGCAAGGCAGGAGCGAGTGGCGACGGATCGGCCTGGCGGTGAAACCGGGCCCGCGGGAATTGCCGCAGCGGTACAGCGTGCGGAGCGACGACCCGAGGCTCCAGCACGCACGGCTGAAGGCCGTGGGCCTTTACCGCGGCCACGAATACGCCTCCGACTTCACCGCCACCCCGCCCGACTACGAACTCGTCTACACCCCGCCCAAGTATCCTCCGCCGGTGGTCAGCGTGTTCGGGGAGGCGGTCCAGGAGCCCTGCCCGGTCGTGTTTGTTCTCGATTGCTCCGCGTCGATGGAGGAGAACATCCGCGGCATCCGGGAGTTGCGGAGGAAGCCCGGCCAGACCGCCGCGGCGGCAGCGCCCAAGGTGGCGCGGTTCATCATTGCCCGTGATGCCCTCAAGCAAATCCTCGATCGCGTGGCGAAATCGGAGGTCCCCTACGACGTGGGCACGATCGCCTACGGGCACCGCGTCGGCTGGGAACTGGACGTGCCCCAAAACAAGAACGTCCTGGTGGTTTGGGACCCGGCGAGTCCCGGCCGGACTGTCTTGAAACCGGAAGACAGTCCCCTCCTGCCCGCCGAAGACGTCGAAGTGCTCCGGCCCCTCGGGCCGTTTGGGACGGCCGAACTCGCCAGCCTCACCCGGGACCTCGACGCCCTGCGTCCCCTCGGGGAGACGCCTCTCTACCTGGCGATCCGGACGGCGCTGGAAGAATTGCGGAGCAAGCAGCCGTCGGTGGACGTGCGCCGGACCGCGCGGCGGCACGTCCTGGTCATCACCGACGGAATGAACGAAGTCTCCGGCGAGGGGAAACGCGTCCTCAAGTCCGACCTCTCGGAGATGTTGCGGAGGTCCGAGTACCGCGACGTGAGCCTCGACGTGGTGGGCTTCAATCTCTCCGACTGGGACCTCTTGTGGCAGTGCGTCGACCGGGACGAGAACAAGACCAAGCTCGCCGCCGCGCTGGCGCCCCTGGAGCAACAGGGGATGTCCGCGACCGACGCGGCCGTCAGGGTCGACCCGGCGATGATCGGCCGGCTTGAGGAGTTCCAGAGAAAGCGGCTCGAGTTGCAGGAACTCGTGGCGGAGACCAAGCATCCCGGCGAAGGCCCGGACGCGGCGGCCTCGGCCTCCAAAGGGTTCTACCACGTCGACGAAGACTCGGGAATCTCGGCGGTGGTAGAGGCCTTGCGCCAGTCGCTCGACCTGCGCAGGGCGAAGTTCAAAGTGGAGCGGGCGGGCGACGCGGCGACCGTCGGCACGGCGGAACTCGGCCAGGCCCTCCCGATCGAGAAGCACGTGGGGGTGAAACCCTACGTCGTCAAGGTCGGCGAGGCCGACCGCGTGGCCTCGGCCCAGATCGTCCTCGAAGGCGGCGAGTACGAGATGCTCTATCTCAGCAAGGACGGCATGCGGCTGGAACACCGCCGCTACGACAAGAATCTCCGCGTGCAGAACGAGAACCTGCCCGACCCGGCCGATCCCGAAAACGCCGCGCGCCGCTTCTTCGTCGGGGCCCACATTCCCGACTGGAAGGGCTCGGCGGTGCAGTTCTGGCTCTCGATCCAGAACCAGAACGCGGCCCGGTTCAGCCCGCGGCCCGAGGAAGCGTGGATCCAGGTCCGGCCGCTCGTGCCGGACACCGAGACCGTTCCCTATATCTGCTACGACCTGGCGTTCGAGCCGCGGCTTCCGGTGCCGATGCTCACCTTCGTGGCCCCCGACTGGCCGCCGAAGGCCGAGGAGGCGGAAGTCCAACTCTGGTTCAAGCTCACCAAGACCCAACCCGACCCGCAGCACGTGCTCTCCGTCGACGACCTCCGCAAGCGCGGCGGATACCAGCTTCCCGACGTCCCCGGCGCGATCTTCACGGTCGATACGCGGCCCGGCGTGCAGGGCGCACCCTTTCAGGTGGTCGTCACGGAGCGGAGCGCGCCGGCGAAGCCGATCCCCGGGGTGCGCGTCGAGATGGACCCGGCGCCCGAACGCATTTCCCGCCAGTACAACCAGAAGGCGGGCACGGTGCACAACACGTTCACCTACGACGCCGCCGTGGCCGCCCAGGCCGGAGCCTTCCGCATCCTCCTGACGCCCCACAGCCGGCTGAGCGAGCGGGCCGTCACGTTTCCCGCCCCGCTCAAAGTCGGCATCGCCCGACGCAGCCGGTGATGCCTGCAAGACAGGCGACTTGTCAGCCGTCGGAGTTCCCGGCACGTCCAGGAAGGGGAAAGAGGAAAAAGGGAAAAATGGGAAACAAGGAAGGTAAACGCTTCTCGATGTCCACACTCACCAGCGAGTGATCTGCTCTTCCTTTCCCCTTTTTCCCCTTTTTCCTTTTCCTACACGCTGCTCGGTCTGCTAAACAGGCTAAGGATCACGCGCCCGCAACCTGCATGCGTGCGGCCGCCAGCGTGTTGTGCAGCAGCATGGCGATGGTCAGGGGGCCGACGCCTCCGGGCACCGGGGTGATCTGGCCGGCCACCTCGCGCACGGCCTCGAAATCGACGTCGCCGACCAGGCCGGCTTCCGTGCGGTTGATCCCCACGTCGATGACCGTCGCCCCCGGCTTCACCATGCCGGCCGTGACGAACTTCGCCCGGCCGATGGCCACGATGAGAATGTCGGCCTGTCGCGTGACCTCGGGCAGGTTCTTGGTGCGGCTGTGGCAGACCGTCACGGTGGCGTCGCCGCCGGGTCCCCGCTGCATGAGCATGATCGCCACCGGTTTGCCCACAATGTCGCTCCGTCCGAGCACGACCACGTGGCTCCCGGCGATCGTGATCCCCCGCCGGATCAACAGTTGCTGAACCCCGTTCGGAGTGCAAGGGAGGAACCGCGGTCGGCCTTGGACGATCCGGCCGACATTCTCCGGGTGGAAGGCGTCCACGTCCTTCAGGGGATTCACGGCGTGCAGCACCCGGGTCTCGTCCATTCCCTTGGGCAACGGCAGTTGCACGAGGATGCCGTGAACCTTGGGGTCACGATTCAACTTGTCGACGAGTGCGAGAAGCTCCTCCGTGGAACTCTCGGCCGCGAGGCGGTGCAACTGGCTCTCGATCCCGGCCTTCTCGCACGCCTTGCGCTTGTTGCGGACATAGACCTCGCTGCCGGCATTCTCGCCGACCAACACCGCGGCCAGGCACGGCACCACCCCTTTCGAGGCAACAAACTCCGAAACCTGCTGGGCCGCCTCCGCACGGATTTCTTCGGCCAATGCCTTGCCGTCCAGAATCGTCGCACTCACAGTCATGCCTCCCAAGGGAACAAGGCGGTCGGTAACGAGAAACGCCCATTCTACCAGACGGATTCCTCGTGTCAGCATCTCGCGTGGTGGGATAGTTGTACAGGTTGATGGGTCTGTACACGCCGCCGGAGGTTGTGGACACGGACCGCCGCCCGATATTCGGCATGCGGGAGAGTTAGAAGGCGACGACATGCACCTCCCACATCGAAGGCCACAACGTCACGACCGGGACCCTGGTGAAACGATTCACCAAGCTCTCGCTCGGATTCTCTAAGAAGCTGGAGAGCCTGGAAGCGGCGTGCGTCGTGTTACGGGTGTATCGCCACCCAGAGGAAGTTCAATTCACGCAAGCGGTTTCGTTCGATTCGGACGACGCAACGGCTTGTCCGACAGCATGTGCTTGATGGTACCGAACGACGCCAGAATGGTCGCGGTTGCGGTAGAAGCGGTGTCCGCTGTGACGGGCTGGTTAATCTTAATGAGAAGGGACCTTCCCGGGATGGTACGGCAGGTTTGGCTTTCGGCATTCATTGATCGACCTCCCCCTTATCTTCACTCTGGCTATCTGGCTTATCGCCAGCCTGAACAGCCAGGATTCGGCGTTCAATCAGGAACTCGCCACCAGCAAATACCTGACATCGGTATTCACCGGCTTCTGGAAACACCAATCCTTGCATGTTCAAGCAGAGTTCCACGATCATGCGGGGATCGGAAAACTCAACTTCGCATTCGGTCTCAACAACTGGTTCTCGGGTTTCGTCCGTGTCGATGATTCGCATCCGGATCGGCATTTTCCCTCGGCCATCCGTGAGCGCGACATATAGCCCTAGCGAAAACACAGACAACGGGAAGGTGCGTCCCATTACCGCCGAGAAACAGCCGAGCAGCGTAGTCTTTCCAGTTCCGGGATCTCGCCATGCAAGATCACAGATTACTACGGCAAGGGGATACGGCGTCACGAGCGTATTGGGCATGTCGTCCAGTCTGCGCCGATGACCTCGCGCAGTCAAGAACCAGAATCCGCTGAACCAAGCAACCCCTCCAATGGTTATTCTACATTGTCGCATCGTCCAGTTCCAGTTCAATCTTCTGGGAACCCCTCCACGCCTCCACGGGGCGAGCGTCTCGCGGATTCTCATTCACACAGAGGCAAGGTGTACCACGATCAGCAGAGCAGCTTGCCGGGGCCCCTATACTCATGGTGGTCGGCGCTGCGTCTTAAGCCATTGACCAAGGGGGCAGTTCCCGTACAATAACATA
>CAYSGY010000422.1:1718-5230 GCA_964430315.1 uncultured Planctomycetaceae bacterium | reverse complement strand
AACCCCGGTCGGCCCCCAACCACCCCGAAATCGCTTCCGCAACAGAAACTCATGATCGCCAACGAGCGGCTGGAACTCCACGCCATGAACCTGGAGCGGCTCGTGTCGGACCGGACCGGTCAGCTCATGGCGACGCAGGACATGGCGGTCTTCGCCATGGCCGAACTGGCCGACTCGCGCGATCCCGAAACCGGCGAACATCTCCAGCGGATCCGCTATTACGCGCAGGCCGTCGCCGAAGAACTCGGCAACCACGGGCCGTACCAGCACCTGATCGACGAGCCGTTCCTCAAGGATCTCTACCGGTCCAGTCCGCTGCACGACATCGGCAAGGTGGCCGTCCCGGACAACATCCTCCGGAAGCCGGGAAGGCTGACGCCCGACGAGTTCGAGGTCATGAAGAAGCACGTCGTGGTCGGCGCCTTGACGCTTGAACGGGCCTGCGATTTCGTGGGGCAGGGGACGTTCATGGACATGGCCGCCAACATCGCCCGCTACCATCACGAGAGGTTCGACGGCACCGGCTACTGCGCCGGTTTGCGCGGCGAAGAGATCCCTCTGGCGGCGCGAATCGTTGCCTTGGTCGACGTCTATGACGCCCTGACGTCGCGCCGCGTCTACAAACCGGCCTATGAGCCTGAGTTCGCCAAGGAGCTTATCCTGCGAGAGGTCGGCAAGCAGTTCGATCCTGTCGTTGTCGACGCGTTCCTTCGTCGGTTTGAGGACTTCCAGAGATTCGAGGGCGCTACGATCGCCAACCGACGATTCCAGGAATTCAGCGGCACACCGTCCCTCGCGCCGTTGGACGAGCCGGCAGCGCCGGCGGAGATGCCTGCCTGCCCGTTGTAACGGCCCGAGCCCCTCCACAGGCCGGGGACTGGCTCATTTGTGGTTCATCCGGGATTTCCGGCGAGTCGCAGGCGTACGACACGGAAGTACCGGTGCCTCTTCTCTTCTCCGCGTCCGTGCAGAGAGCGAACAGAGGAGAGGCACCGGTACTTCCGTGCGATCATGCGCGGCCCGGCGTTTCCGGGAGATCCCGGATGAACCCATTTGTTGGCCCACCGGCGCGTGGCCCTACGCGGAGCCTGACGGCCGAGGAAGGTGCCTGTCCCCTTGGCCAAGTGGCGCATCTCCCACGCGCATCGCACCGCGCTACCTGACCTGCAAGATCGCCCACGCCGCGACGATCAGAAGCCCCACGGTGGCCCAGGCGAGGGCGAAGCCGGCCAGGTCCTCACGGTAGCGGCGGAAGAACCCCTTCCACCTCGCCCGGGTGAGCCAGCCGGGAACGTCGAGCAACAAGAGGTCCTGGCCGCGCTCGGCGGCCAGCGGCTTGGTCTCGGCCCCGGGGAGGTGTTCGCCGTCGGTCGATCGCTGCATGGCGTCGAAGAAGCGGTCGATCTTCCCGGTGTCTTCTCGCGGGGTGAGGAGGCTGACGACGACCAGGGCCACGGCGCCGGCGAGCATCGCCCAGGCAAACGGCGCGGCCGTCCACTTGTAGACCAGCAGCAATTCGCGGCTCGCAAGGTAGTTCAGCCCGTAGTAGACCACGAACGCCCCCACGGTGGCCGCAAACGCCCCGTACCGATTCGCCCGCCGCCAGAGGAACCCGCCGAGGAACATGATCCCCATCAGCGCGGCGATCGTCTCGGTGAACAGGAAGGCCTGGATCACCTCCTTCACATAGAGGGCAAACAGGATGCCCAAGAGCGCCAGCGACAGGCCGGAGACCCTTCCCACCCAGAGCAACTCGCGGTCGCCGGCGCCGGCGCGGAGGTACTCGCGGTACACGTTCCGCGTGAAGAGGGCGCCGGTGTTGACCATGAAGTTGGAGCACGTCGACATGTTGGCAGCCAGCACGCACGAGACCATCAGGCCCACGAATCCCGGCCCGAGCAGGTGGAGGCAGGCGTATCCGAAGGCGTGTTCCGGGTCTTCAAGCGCGGTGCCCTGCCGGAGGACCATCGCCGCGACGATCAACCCCGTCAGGGCCCAACCGATGGTGCAAAGCCGTTTCATGAAGTTCCCGTAGGTCGCGCCGACGCGCCCGGCCCGCTCGCTTGACCCGGTGGCGTTCATCGAGAGGATGTGCGGCTGGGCGGTGATGCCTACCAGGCCGTTGAGCGTGAGCATGGCGATCGTGAAGGCGTCGATCCGGCTGGCCTCGTTGTAGACCTCGAAGAACCAGGGCGGCAAGGACGCGTGAAGCCCGGAAAATCCTCCGACGGCGTAAAGGCCGGTCGGAACGAGCATGAACGAGAGGACGATGATCAGAAACCCTTGGACGAAATCGGTGTAGGCCGAGGCGATCAGCCCGCCGAAGAAGCTGTAGAGCATAAACGCCACGGCCATGCCGACGACGACGCCGTTGGCCGTGACCCATTCGCCCGTGGCCACGGAGACGATCTTTGCGGCCCCCTTGAGCATCGCGCCCTGGTTGAAGACGAAGAACGCGATGGCGAAGGCGGTGTAGAGCAAGGCCAGGCCTCGCCCGTAACGGTCTTCGACGATCTCGCCGATCGTGGTCCTCTCGCTGCGGCGGTACCAGGGCGACATGAGCCAGTAGAAGGGCGTGGCCAGCATATTCTTCCACTGGTACCAGATCGTGGCGAAGCCGGCCCCGAACGAAGCGCCGGTCTGGGCCACCGGGTTCTCGGCGTTCGTGCCCGTGCCAAACGACTGGCCGACCATGATCCACCAGGGCAGCTTCCGGTCGCCGAGGAAATAGCCGCTGCTCGTGCGGGCCTTCCTCGCCATCCACAGACCGAAGACCGTGATCCCGACGAAGTATCCGACAACCACCACCCAATCCAACGGCGTGAACGCGGGGCGGGCACTTTCCATGAGGCACTCCAGAAGCCGGGCTATCGGACCGCCGGATCGACCGCTCCCCGCGACCTCTTGAGCACCGCTACGACGGCGCGGTGGTCGGAGATCGGGTCCGGAAGGGTCTTGTACTCGACCATTTCAAGCGGCGAAGAGACCAGGATCCAGTCCAGTCGCTTCTTGCCCCCGAACGTCGGCATGTCCGACGCCTCGGGCCGGTATGCCCGGAGCTTGAGCCGGGTCGCCAGACGCCGCGGCGGACCCTCCTCGTCGGACCAGTCGGCGTTGAAATCGCCCATCACGACCACGGGGCCCTTCCGGCCGGAGAGGTGCTCCGCGAGTTCGTCGACCTGTCTCTTGCGGACCGACGCTCGCGAGAAATCCAAGTGGACCGAGACGACCTCCACCTGGAAGTCGCCCTGCCCCGGCCACGGTACGCGGGCGACGGTGAAGCCCTTCGGAGGCGTCGGGGGCGAAGGGGGAAACGTGACGCTCGTTGCGTCGCTCAGAGGGAGGCGCGAGATCAGGGCCGACCCGTAGCTCAGTTTCATCGCCTGAACGTGCTCGCCGCGCACGAAGTGTTCGAGCCCGGCCGCCCGGGCGAGATACTCCACATGGTCGAACTGCCCACTCCAGAGCGACGGCCCGTCGGCCTCTTGAAGCGCGACGACGTCGGGCGACAG
>CAYSGY010000422.1:0-1708 GCA_964430315.1 uncultured Planctomycetaceae bacterium | reverse complement strand
ATGGTGCCCTTCTTCTGGATCGCCTGATGAACTCCTTCGCCGCGCCCGTGGGCGAGGTTGAGCGTCATGACCGTCAGCGTAGCGGGGGCCTTCGACTCCGAAGACGGCGCCGGGGCCGCCGCGACCGAGTCGACCAACACCGCTCGCCTCGGTCCCCGGATCGCCCAGGGAGCACCCCAGGCGGCGAGCACGACGAGCCCCAGGAGCGATCCCAAGACCCTTCGCCACCCGCGGCACCGCAGCTTCGTCATGCGATCTCCCGCCTCGATGTCAGACCGTGGCGACCGGACGCATCCGTGCCAACAGGCCGCGGATCATGTCGCGTCGCTCCGACAATTCGTGACGCACTTGCGCCGACCGCGTGTGGTGGATTTCCACCGGAAGATCGTCCAACTCCCGCTGGAGCAGCTCCGTGACCAGGCTCCACTCGGCTTCTGAGAGTCTCGGCTGGTCGGTCATGAGACACCTCCTTCAGCGCTTTAGAGAAACAGACATGCCGAGCCGCAGAACTCACACCCCCTAGTCTAGCGGAATACAATCCATCGACAATCCCCTCTAAGGTGGGGTGCCCCCATGGCGAAGCGACCGGAACAGACGAGGGGGCTCCAGTCAGAACCCCACGGCGGACGACGGCGCGATCCACCGCGTTGCCTCCGTCCTCCTCACGCCTTCCTTACGGCTTCCCGTTGTGGCGTTCCAAAGCCGCGATCTTCTGAACGCGGCGGGAGTGGCGGCCCCCCTCAAACGCTGTCTTCAGCCAGATGGCCACCAGACGGTCCACGAGCCGTTCCCCGAGGATGTCGCCCGAAAGACACAAGACATTCAGATCGTTGTGGCGCCGGCTCATTTCGGCGGTCAGGTCGTCGTGGCACGGGGCTGCCCGGACCCCGGGGAACTTGTTGGCTGCGATACACATTCCCAATCCGGAGCCGCAGATCAGAATGCCGCGATCGACCTCCCCGCGGCTCACGCGGCCCGCGACGGCAGCGGCAACATCGGGATAATCGACGGGCCCGGCCTCGTCGGTGCCCACGTCGATCGCCTCCTGGCCGAGTCCGACCAAGAAGGCGAGGATCTTCCGACGCATCTCCACCCCGCGGTGGTCGCTCCCGACCGCAATACGCATCGCCGCCACCCCCAAGGAGCCCTATTCCGGAACCAAATCGGATGAAGGCCATGCCCCCAACCAGTCTCTAACCTGCTGCTAATGGCAATATAAGGACCTGAAGTCCTGGTCGCAACCGCCTCCCTCGTCGCGATGGTCCCTCCCTGGCGGTTCGGACCACCGATGCGGGGCAGGCCGCCGGCCTGCCCCCTAGGCATCAAGTTAAGGATAACGGCCGGTGAATCGGGTGTAGGAAAGGGAATAGAGGGAAAAGGGAGAAGTGGGAAAGAGCATGCTTCTTGATTGCGGTCGCCAACATCCCCACAAAACCTCCTTTTCCATTTTCCCCTTTTTCCCCTTTCCCTTTCTCACACCCTCAGACATTTCTTAACTTGATGCGTATGGGGCAGGTCTGCGACCTGCCCCACGGGACAGCGCTACGCCTTCGCACCGTCGTCTCGCGGGCTGGTGGTCTGAGGGCTTGCCTCGGACGATTGCCAGGCGGAAGGCCCGATCAGGTCCACGATTTGTCGCTCGTCGAGCACCTCGTGCTTCTCCAGGGCGGCAGCAAGCGTATCGAGCTTGTCGCGGTGGTCCTGAAGG
>CAYSGY010000421.1:0-5231 GCA_964430315.1 uncultured Planctomycetaceae bacterium | reverse complement strand
TCCCTCTTTCCCCTTTTTACACTCGCCAGGACTTCAGACGGCTGAAGTGTTACGAAATACGCAATTCCCCTTTGCGGTCTCCCCTCTCCCGATCATCCCTTCGAGGAGGGAGTGGTTGGCTTGGACTTGGCTTCGTGAACGACCGGCTTGGCTTGGGCCGGCGTCTGCTTCTCCGGCGGCTTCTTGGGGGAGTCTGCGCCCGCCTTGTCCTTGTCGTCGTCGCGGACACCCTGAAGAATGAACTGCTCGACCGTCCGGACATCCTGGCCGCCGATCAGTCTGCGCAAACGCCAGCCCAGCGGGGTGTGGCGGTAGACAACGATCTGTGGGATGGGCCCCCCCTCGGTCAACTCCGAACCCAATTCGCGTTCCTCATCGAGGTCCACCTCGGCAAATGCGACGTTGCGGAGGACCCCATGACGTTTCACCTCGGGAAGGACATCCTTCTTCAACTGCTGGCACGCGGGACACCAGGTGGCGCCGACGACAACCACCAACGGACAACCCTTTTCGGTCGTCGCCTTGTGGGCCTCGGCGTAGGAATCGCCGCCGACCGTCAGAAGCGCAGCCTGCAAGACAACCGTCACTCCCAGACTCATCGTGAGTCACCTCCTTGACCTAAGACCAGAAATCGGCCGGTCGGACCCGGCGCATGACACGGCAGGGACGCGCCCGTAGCGGTTCCGCCTCTTATCGCGGCCGGCAGGGGCCCGAAGACCCCGACTTGGCTGGAACGCGTCCGTGCGCGGGGGACGCCCGTCATGGGCGGCCAGGGGAGATTGCCCGTCGGCGGCATGCCGACACTCAAAACCAACCCCGGCGATCGATTCACGCCAGCCGCAAGTCCGTCTAGTGTAGCGGGGCAAGAAGCCGAATCAAGGCACCGTAACGAAATTCTTCCGAATACGCATATTGGGAATTATTTCCTGGTTGTACCGTCATACGGATGGACGGCTCGGTCCCTCCCTGCCTCGTCTTCGGTCCCCGTGAGCTTCCCGAGACGACCCAAGTCTCGCCGTTCTATGAACTTGGGTGATCCTCGGATTGAGCAAGCACTCAGGCGGGCGATATAATGCCGACGAGGAAGCGACCCATCGGAAGGCGGTTCTATGAAGCTGCGCATTGGCCTGGTAGGTTTGGGCGAGGGGTGGGAGAACCGGCATCGACCGGCGCTTCGGGCATTGGCCGATCGCTTCGAGGTCCGCGCGGTATGCGACCAGGTGAAGCACCGGGCACAATGGGCGGCCGCCGAATTCGGAGCCGCGGCCATCGACGGTTATCATGCCCTGGCCGCCCGCGAGGACGTTGATGCCCTTCTGATGCTCGCCCCGCAGTGGTACGGCTCCCTGCCCATCCTCGCGGCCTGCGACCACGGCAAGGCCGTGTACCTGGGCCATGGGCTTTCGTTGGAGGCGGCTTGGGCCGAAGAAATCCGTCGTCGCGTCGAGGTGGCGGGGATCGCGTTCATGGCGGAGTTCCTCCGTCGCCAGTCGCCTGCCACGCTCCGACTCAAGGAGTTGATCGCCACACGGCTGGGCCCTCCACGTCTGTTGTTCTGCCACCACCGGCTTCCGATTGCTGAGCCTCGCGAGCGACTCTCGGTGAGTCGCCCCGTCGCTTCGGTCTTCCAGGAACTCATCGAACAGGTGGATTTATGCCGCTATGTTGTGGGGTCTGATCCCCGCTGGGTTACTGGAATCCGCCATGTCGGTCGTGGCGATCCGGATCCCGACTATCAAATGATGAGTCTCGATTTCTCCGAGGACTCGGGTCCGGGGACCGGGGCCATCGCGCAAATCAGTTGTGGGCGGTATTTTCCGGCAGCTTGGCGGGAGGCTATCAGCTATCGTCCCTTAGCGGCCCTGCAAGTGAGCTGCGAGCATGGGATCGCCTTCCTCGACATGCCCTCGACGGTGATCTGGTTCGATGATGCGGGCCGGCACCAGGAATCGCTCGACGGCGAGCGGCCGATCGCGGAACAGCTCCTCACGCAGTTCCATCGCGCGGTCATGAGCCTGGTGCGGAAGAGCCGCGACCTGGAAGACGCCTGCCGGGCGATGGCGATTGTCGGGCAAGCGATGCGGAGTTTTAAGGAAGGCGTTCGGTTGCCTCTGTGACGGACGAAGCCGGCGGAGTGAGCATGGCACGTGGACCGGTGGAACACGACCGCTCGCATTCGCCCCGGGCCACTCTTGGCGTTTCGGGGCCGGCCGCCCCGCAGGAATGGCCTAACGGAGAGTTGCCGGTTACGGTCATCCGTCCGAGGCGGGGGTGGCAATCGCTTGCCTTGGCCGATCTCTGGCGGTACCGGGAGCTGGTCTACCTTCTGACGTGGCGCGACATCAAGGTCCGCTACAAGCAGACGGTCCTCGGCGTCGCCTGGGCCGTGATCCAGCCGGTGATGGCGACTGTGGTCTTCGCGATCTTCTTCGGGAAACTCGGCGGCCTTTCCCGGCACACGGAGGTCGCGTACACGGTCTTCGTCTACGCGGGGATGCTCCCGTGGGCTTTCTTCGCCGACGCCGTGAGCCAGAGCAGCCAGAGCCTGGTCGCCAGTTCCAGCCTGTTGACGAAAGTCTATTTTCCGAGGTTGGTCATTCCCGGGGCGTCGGTGGCCGGGCTGCTGGTGGACTTCGCCATCTCGCTGGTCGTGATGGCCTTCCTCTTGATCGTCTACCAGGTCGTTCCGGGGCCGAATCTCGTGTTGCTGCCGCTGTTGATCCTCGCGACCGTGCTGGCAGCGATGGGGACCGGCACGTTGCTGTCGGCGTTGACCGTGGCGTACCGCGATTTCCGCTACGTTGTCCCTTTCCTGCTGCAAATCTGGATGTTCGCCAGCCCCGTGGCTTACCCGCTGAAGCTGGTCCCCGAGCGATGGCAGGTCGCGTATGCGTTGAATCCCATGGCGGGAATCATCGACGGCTACCGCGCATCGCTCTTGGGGGAGCCGCTGCACGGCATGTGCCTCGGCGTGTCGGTCGCCTCGGCCGCGGTCGTGTTCCTGATCGGCGTGACCTATTTCCGGCGATTTGAACGCCGCTTTGCGGATATCGTTTAGATACTACGCTCCCACTTTCTCGCTATTCCTCTTTCTTCCACTCTTTTTCCTTTTCCCTTCTCTTCCTTTGCCGCTCCAAGACATCACCCGGACTCGCCATGCGTTCCCCCGCCATCCGTGTCGATCGCCTCGGAAAGGAGTACCTCCTCGGTGCCCGGGGGCCGGCGTATCGCACGCTCCGCGAGGCGATCATGGGGGCGGTGGCGGCCCCGTGGAGGCGATTGCGGCGGCTTTCCGGAACGCCAGGCGACGGAGAGACGATCTGGGCCCTCAAGGACGTCTCCTTCGAGGTGCAGCCGGGCGAGGTCGTCGGCATCATCGGGCGCAACGGGGCGGGAAAGACCACGCTCTTGAAGATCCTCTCGCGGATCACGGAGCCGAGCGAGGGGGGCGCCGAGATCCGCGGGCGCGTGGGGAGTCTGCTGGAGGTCGGCACGGGGTTTCATCCCGAGTTGACCGGGCGGGAGAACATCTTCCTGAGCGGCGCGATCCTGGGCATGACGGCCGCCGCCACGAGGCGGAGGTTCGACGAGATCGTCGCGTTCGCCGAGATGGAGGCGTTTCTTGACACCGCCGTGAAGCACTATTCCAGCGGCATGTACACGCGCCTGGCGTTCGCCGTGGCGGCCCACCTCGAGCCGGAGATCCTCCTGGTCGACGAAGTGCTCGCGGTGGGCGACGCCGCGTTTCAGAGAAAATGCCTGGGGAAGATGGGCGAGGTGGTGCAGTCGGGCCGCACGATCCTTTTCGTCAGTCACAACATGGGGGCCGTGCGGCGATTGTGCCCGCGCTCGGTATGGCTCCACGGGGGCCGGCTGCGGCAGATCGGCGAGACGGAAGACGTCGTGCTCGCGTATCTTCGCGACACGGCGCCCTCGGAGACGCTGGATACCGTGCGCGAACGTCTGGCCCGGCTCCCCTCCGATCCCGCCTTCCGGTTCGTGGATCTCCGCATCCGGCAGCACGGCCGCGAGACCCTCTTTGTCGGCAATGCCGATCCGGTGGAGTTGGAGATCGCCTACGAGGTGCTCCAGGCGACCCAGGGATTGCGGGTCTTCTTCGACGTGTACGACGAGATGGAGACGCTTTTGTTCCGGACCTTCCACGACGACGACGTGGACGTTGCGACGGTCGTTCCGCCGGGATGTTATGTCTCCAGGGCGACGGTTCCCGCCAGGCTGCTGGCGCCCCGCGACTACAGCCTCGTGGTGCGGGCGACGATCCACAACGTACGGTTCTGCCAGGGCAATGACGGCATCGCGATCCAACTCCGGGTTCAGCCCACGGGCACGCTCAACCGTGCGTATCCCCACGAGCCGATCCGCGGCAAGCTCCAGCCGGCGATTCCTTGGGAGACGAGCCGTGTGGAGTAACCTGAAGCGGGTGATCCGCCGCCTCCGGCTGAGCACGGGCCTCGCCCCGCGGTGGTTCTTCCTCGACGGCAACGTGCTCGAAGTGCGCAGCGCCGCGATGCTGCGCAAGGCCATGGGCTGGGCCCGCGAGCCGGACCTCGACTTTGAGCACCTCCACCGGTTCGGACATGTGGAAGACCTCAACGACCGCCCTTTGCGCGACGCGGAGGTGATTGGGTCGGCGTGCGCGAACGGGGCGCCGAATGTGCTCTTGGAGATCGGCACGGGCCGGGGCCACACCACGGCCCTGATGGCCCGCAACGCGCCACAGGCCACGGTCTACACAGTCAACATCCCGCCCGAAGAAATCGCGGCAGGCGGGGCTTTTGTCACCGGGGCGCCGGGCCGCGAGGAGATCGGGAGTTTCTACCGCGAGATGGGACTGGCCAACGTGCGGCAGATCTTCGCCAACACGGCCCGCTGGGCGCCCGATTTCGGCCCGATCGACGTGGCCTTCATCGACGGCTGCCACGACGCCGATTTCGTGTTCCACGACACCGTGAAGGCCCTCGACCGATGCCGTCCCGGGAGCCTCATCCTGTGGCACGACTTCTCACCACGGCACGCCGCGGTGTACCCCTGGATCGCCGCGGTCTGCGACGGCGTCGAGCGGCTCTATCGCAAGCGTCGGTTGCGCGGACCGATTTTCCATCTGGAGGACTCCTGGGTCGGACTCTACCGCGTTCCTTCGGAATGAAGGGCCCGGGGCGATCGTGAAGAACGAAGACTGCTGCACCACCACAGGGACCGACTGCGCGGCA
>CAYSGY010000420.1:630-5236 GCA_964430315.1 uncultured Planctomycetaceae bacterium | reverse complement strand
CGTGCGCACGAACTTGCCCCGGCTGATCGGCGGGGCGACCGAAGAGACGATCATTGCCCGGGTGGGAGAAGGGATCATCACGGCGATCGGCTCGTCGGAGATGCACCTGACCGTCCTGGAGAACCCGGACAAGATTTCCAAGGCCGTATTGCAGCGCGGGCTGGACGCCCAGACCGCCTTCGAGATCGTCTCCATCGACATCGCCGACATCGACGTGGGCGAGAACATCGGGGCGAAGCTGCAAACCCTCCAGGCCGAGGCCGACACCCGCGTGGCCCGCGCCAAGGCCGAAGAGCGCCGCGCGTTGGCCCTGGCCCGGGAACAGGAAATGAAGGCTGCCGTGGCCGGGAACCGGGCCCACGTGATTCTGGCCGAGGCCGAGGTCCCGCTGGCCATGGCCGCGGCGTTTCGCGAGGGAAATCTCGAAGCGGTCCGGCGTAACGCATGACGTGCGGCCGGTGTCTGTAAGGATCGGCCAAGAAGACAACTGTCGGGATTGGGTGGCACGCTCTCACGACGCGAAGCGTCGCACTGAGCATGGAACCCACCACGAGGGTCTCCATGCCGACCCTCGGCTGCGCCGAGTGACGGCATGCCACCCAATCTGCCAGAGACGCCAGTAATTCCTTGCGCGGTCCTTAGGGGGTCGTGTTCCAAAGGACGGTAGCGACGGCGTTCTTGCTCCAGTCGCAGCCGTCGAAGGCGGCGACCTTGACCGTGCGGTTCGCCGCGTGCGGCGACGTCGCCGTATTGCTGTACTTGACGGTCTTCAGCACCTGCTGATAGGTGGACACACCGGCCACTCCCGAGATCGTGAGCACTCCCCCGGAATAGGCCGAGGTGAGCGACGTGCCGGAGGTATCGGCCGTGAGCTTCTCGGACTCGCCGTCCGTGAGATTCGTGATCGTCACCGTCATTTGACTGAGCATCGGGCTGTCGGCGTCGGCCAGCGCCGCGTCGGTTGCCGCGATGGCCACCGATCCGCCGGCGGTGTACGACACGCTGGAGCCGCTCCCCTTGGCGGCCTTCGAGAGATCGACCGTGGGCGCGGCATTGATGCCCGCGGCCGCCTTGGAAGACGGACGCGAGGACGCCAGAAACATCCTCAAAGAGACCGCCTGCGCCCGCAGCCCGTGCTCCCCGAAGTCGTACTCGCTGCCTTGCTCGCCTGCGGCGAGCTGGACCTCGATCTGGTCATCGCCGGCCGTCCCTCGACTCGTGCCTCCGACCTGCCCTGCCGTGTCTTTGCCGTCCTTGAATTTGGCTGGCGGGACCTCCTGGATACGGTAGGTTCCGGCCGGCAGGCCTTCGAACCGATACGACCCGTCCGAGCCGGTCAGGATGGGCGACTTGCCCGGCACCTCCGTCCAGGTGGAGCCGGTGCCCTTGCTGAGCAGCTTGACGGGAACGCCCGGGATCCCGACGTGGAACTTGCCGCCGGACTTCGTGCGAAGTCCGTCGTTGTTGGTGTCGACGTAGACGAAGCCGGAAAGGGCCGCCGTGTCGAGCGAGAGCGAGGCCGTGTCGGTGGCGGAGCTGAAGGCGGTGGAGCCGCCGCTGGTCGTGGTGTCGGCCTTGTTGCCGGCGGTGCCGGTGGTCGTGTCCCACGCACGATACGTGATCGTGGCCGTCTGGCTGCTGCCGCCGGGCGTGTATCGAAGCGATGCGGTTTTGGGCAGAAGCAAGGCCGAAGTCGTGGAGACCGTGCCGACGGAGGTGAAGGTCGAGCCGTCGAGCGAGTAGGCCCACGTGCCGCTGCCGGCGACGCCCGTCAGGGCGATTCCGCCCACCACCGCGCCGGTGTCGGCGTCGGTGATCGTCGTCGTCCCCGTGCTGTTGTTGAGGAATGTCCCGGAAAGGGCGATCGTCTTGGCCGCCGCAGAACTCGTGCTTCCGAGCGAGGGGCTCGCCGCAGTGAGGACCGGGGCGGTGTTCACGGAGAGCGAAGCGGTGTCGGTGGCGGAGCTGAATGCGGTGGAACCGCCGCTGGTCGTCGCATCGGCCTTGTTGCCGGCGGTGCCGGTAGTCGTGTCCCACGCGCGGTAGGAAATCGTGGCCGTCTGGCTGCCGGTGCCGGTGGGCGTGAAGCGGAGCGACGCCGTCTTCGGCAGAAGCAGCGCGGAGGTCGTCGAGACCGTGCCGACGGAGGTGAAGGTCGAGCCGTCGAGCGAGTAGGCCCACGTGCCGGTCCCGGTGACGCCCGTCAGGGCAATCCCGCCCACGATGGCACTCGTGTCGGCGTCGGTGATCGTCGTCGTTCCCGTGCTGTTGTTGAGGAACGTCCCGGAAAGGGAAATCACCTTGGCCGTGTTCAACGCGGTGCTGCCGAGCGAGGGGCTTGCCGCGGTGAGGACCGGGGCGTCGTTCACGCCGGTCACGGTCAGCGAGGCGGTGTCGGTCGTGGAACTGAAGGCCGTAGCACCACCGTTGGTCGCCGTGCTGACTTTGGTCCCGGCGGTGCCCGTGGTCGTGTCCCACGCGCGGTACGTGATCGTGGCCGTCTCGCCGTTCTTCCCGTCCGGCGTGTAACGCAGTGAGGCGGTCTTCGGCAGGAGCAAAGCCGAGCTCGCCGAGACCGTTCCGATCGCCGTGTAGGTCGAGCCGTTGGTCGAGTAGGCCCAAGTGCCGTTGCCGACGACGCCCGTGACGGCAATCCCGCCCACCACCGCGCTGGTGTCGAGGTCGGTAATCGTCGTCGTCCCGGTGCCGTTGTTAAGGAACGTCCCCGAGAGGGCGATCACCTTGGCCGTCTCCTCGGTCGTGCTTCCGAGCGACGGGCTTGCCGCGGTGAGGACCGGGGCGTCGTTCACGCCGGTCACGGTCAGCGAGGCGGTGTCGGTCGTGGAACTGAAGGCCGTAGCACCACCGTTGGTCGCCGTGCTGACTTTGGTCCCGGCGGTGCCCGTGGTCGTGTCCCACGCGCGGTACGTGATCGTGGCCGTCTCGCCGTTCTTCCCGTCCGGCGTGTAACGCAGTGAGGCGGTCTTCGGCAGGAGCAAAGCCGAGCTCGCCGAGACCGTTCCGATCGCCGTGTAGGTCGAGCCGTTGGTCGAGTAGGCCCAGGTGCCGTTGCCGGTGACGCCCGTGACGGCGATCCCGCCCACCACGGCGCCCGTATCGGCGTCGGTGATGGTCGTCGTCCCCGTTCCTTTGTTGATGAACGTGTCCGCCAGACCGATCACCTTCACCGTATCCTCGTTGGTGCTGCCCAGCGAAGGGGTGGCGGCCGTCAGGACCGGCGCGGCGTTGACGGACAGCAACTGCCGCGATTCCAGCGATTCCACTCGGGCACAACGGAACAACGTGGCCGAACGGACGGAGTGACGATCACGAGCTGCGCGACGGAAGATCTTGGAGAGACGTCGGAGATTCATAGACTCTGAGCACCTGTGGGTTGGATATGCCCTATAAGACCTATCCTAATTCGCCCCAACAAGCACGGGAACGGCCCTTGATGGGGGTATGGTGCGAATACACCCAGGCACCCCGAATCCCTTGGGCCCGTCGCCTCCCCGCGGGAGTGCAACGGCCTCGCACCCAACCGGCCGATGGAGGGACGGACCGCCCGGCAAGCAAGACGGCGAACGTTACCGCACGCCCGGCCAGTGGTCGTCTTCGACGCAGAGGCGGTCGAACTGGAATCGTACGCGGTACGCGCCCGGGTTGTCGCCCAGGCCCTGGTACGCAACAGAAGCGGCCCCGCCGGTCCAATCGACGCCGTATTCGCCGACGACCAACTCGGTGTCGGGCCCGGGGCGATTGATCGTCACGCACGGAACGACCAGGAACGTGGCGGGGGATTCCGGGCGGTGGCTTCGGATGTCGTCGACGGCCCGGTCGGCCTGCAAGCGGGCGTTGACCACGGCCGCCAGGAGGGCACGGTAGGGTGGGGGCACGCGCGTCGCGTCGCGGAGAATGGCCAAGCGGTCCAGACCGCCTGAGCCGAACGTCTCGTGCAACTCGTCGAGCGCCGGCAGGCGTTTCCCCTCCAGCAGTCCCGCCAAGGCCCCACAGCACGCCGAAGGTCGCTCGTAGCGTTGCATCCAGCCGTACTCGAACCCGTGAGCCGACGGACGCACGCCGACGTGGGCGTTGATCTTGACCACCAGGAGTTTGGTTGCTCCGGGCGACTCCGGGGCGAAGTGTTCCTCGGCGATCCGGACCGCTCCGGGTTCGTAGCGGCTTCCCAGGTTGATGGAACGGAACGGGGCCCGGCTATCCGGCTTCAGACCTGGCAAGAGGGCTTCGACGAAAAGACGTTGGAACGCGCGGGCACACTCCCACTCAGCCTCATCGGAGCAGGTCACTTGATACCCGCCCACCACTCCCGCACGAATCCCCTGGGCACCCTCGCGCAAGGACCAGGCCACCTGCGAGAGGTCGTTCTCCAGCCCGATCCGCGACTTGAGCGAATCCGTCACGACATCTCCCAAAGGGCCGACGGGAAGGTGCCGCCCAGACTCCACTTGTCCGCCGACTACTTCTTCTCGGCCGGGGCCGCGAACGGATCGGCGTCGTCGGCCGCGGCCTTCTTCTTGGCCGCAGGCTTCTTCTCCTCGTCCGGGGCAGCCATCGCGTCGGCGTCCTCATCGGCGGCGGCCTTCTT
>CAYSGY010000420.1:0-530 GCA_964430315.1 uncultured Planctomycetaceae bacterium | reverse complement strand
CTTGGCCGCGGGCTTCTTCTCGTCGGCCGGGGCGGCGAACGGATCCATATCGTCGGCAGCGGCCTTCTTCTTGGCCGCGGGCTTCTTCTCGTCGGCCGGGGCGGCGAACGGATCCATATCGTCGTCAGCCGCCTTCTTCTTGGCCGCGGGCTTCTCTTCCCCGGCCGGGGCGGCAAACGGATCCATGTCGTCGGCGGCGGCCGCCTTCTTCTTGTCGCTCGCCTTCTTCTTCGCAACGCCTGCCTCCGCGTCTGCCTCACCCGCCGCCTTCTTTCCCGTAGCCTTCTTTTCCTCGACAGGACTCGGGGCGAAAGGATCGGCACCACCCGCGGTCTCGGGCATGGCCGCGCCGGGCGCCGCCGCCTTCTTGGCGTCGCCACCGGCCGGCCCGGCAGCGGGCGTCGCTGCGTCGGGCTCGGGCATGGCCTCGGCTTCGGGGGCCGGTTCGGTCCCCGTCGCCGGCTTGGCCGCCGGCTTCTTCCCTGCGGGCTCCCCAAAGGATACGTCCGGGGCGACGGGCAAACCCTGTC
>CAYSGY010000419.1:0-5261 GCA_964430315.1 uncultured Planctomycetaceae bacterium | reverse complement strand
GGCCCAACAGCGGGTCCGCATCATGGCCCGGGACCTCGTCTCCGCGATCCTCGACATCCAACTCGTGCAGCTCGACGAAAACGACCTCACCGCGACCGATCTCTACCGCGACATCCACGCGATGCGGGGGCACATCGACGAGTTGATCGAGGCCGAGATGCCCCGGGTCGTGGAACTCCTGGTGCAGATCCAAGGCGACGGCGACGGCCGCGACCAGCGATTCGTCGCCGCGCGGCAGAAGAGCCGCGAGATCCTCGTGCAGCTCCTGGTGGAGCGGCAGCGGGTGCTCCGCCGCCTGCGGATCGCCGAGCTGGCGGCCCAGGTGCGCCATCTCATCCAGACGCAGACCAAGGTGCAGGGAGTCACCCAGTCGCTCCCCGAACAGGCCCCCGCCGAGCGCGACGTGCTCGCCCTCTCGGCCGTCGAGGACCAGCGGGACGTGAAGGCGGTCTACCTGCGGCTCCACGAGACGATCAAGGACGTGGCCACCTGGGGCGGCGAGGTCGGCACGTTGGCTTCCAACGCCGTCCAGATGCTCCAGAAGAGCGGGATCGAGTCGGAAATGGACAGCGCCGCCAAGACCCTGGAGCAAACCAAGGTCGCGGAGGCCGTCGCCCATCAGGAAAACGTGCTCAAGGCCCTCCGCGAGCTGCTGCAAATCCTGGAGCGGGTCCAGGGACTCATGAAGGGCGACCAGCACTCGATGGAGAAGGCGATCCAGGAACTCGTCGACCGGCAGGCCGAGATCCGGCAGGCCACCGAGCAGTCGGACGCCAGCGAGCGCGACCTCCAGAAGCTCACCCAGGAGCAAAGCCAGGTGCAAAAGGACCTGGCGGAACTGAGCCGCCAGCCCCAGTCCACGCCCGACGCGGCCAAGGCGATGGAACAAGCCAAGCAGGCGGCCGAAGAGGCCACGGCCAAGCTGTTTGAAGCGAAGCCCAAGGAGGCCGTGGCGGAGCAGGACAAGGTGCTGGACAGTCTCAAGAAGGCGGCCCAGGGCATGGAAAACCCGGCCAAGCCGGAGACCAGGCCCGCCTCGCCCGAGCAACTGGCCCAAGCGGCCGCCGACCTCGAAGCGGCCCGCAAGGACCTTCAGAAGATCCAGCAGGAGCAGAAGCAAGCCTCGGCCGCGGCGGTCCAGAAGCCTGCCGAGGCGAAGCCTCTGGAGAACCAGATCGCCCGCGAGTTGGCCGAGGTGCCGAAGAACCGGAGCCTTCCGGAGCCGGTAACGTCCCGGGTCCAGGAGGCGCAGCAGGCGGCCTCCGAGGCGGCTTCGGCCATGGATCGGGCCGAACCGGAACGCCGCGAGGCGACGCGGACTTCGGAACAGGCCATTCAGCGGGCCCTCTCGGAAGTGGAGCAGGCCCTGGCCGACGCCAAGCGGCAGCAGCTCCACGACGCGATGAACGCCCTGGCCCAGGCCGCCCAGTCGGTCGAGCAGGCGGCAGCCGCCGAACGCGAGATGGCCCATCAGGCCGAAGAGGCGTCGCAGAAGACGGGTCTGGAGGCCCGTCAGGCCCACGAAATGGTGCAGAAGCAGGCCGAAGTCCAGAAGACGGCGGCCGACGTCTCTAAGCAAGTGGAAAAGGCGGCCCCGGAGGCGTCGAAGACACTCGCGGCCGCGGCGCAGCCGATCCAGAAGGCGGCCGAGAAGCTTCAGGCAGCCCAGCAACAGCCGGGCGAGGCATCGAAGCCGGCTGCCGAACAGGCCGCCGACCAGGCCAAACAGGCCGCCGAGAAGCTCGCCCAGGCCGCCAGCCAGATCGAAAAGGAAGCAGCGAAGGCGGCCGAGCGACTGGCCCAACTTACCAACGAGCAGCTCCAGCAGGCCGAGCAGGCCCTCCAGGCGGTGGAAAAGGCCGTGGCCGAGCGTCCCGAGTCGCTCGGCGAGCGCATGGAGAAGTTGGCGAAGGCCGAAGAGCACATCAAGAAGGCCCAGGCCGAACAGAAGCGCGCGGCAGGGCGGCCCGAGACAGCCAAGGCGGAGGAGCCCGCCGCGAAGCCCGATCCGCAGGCCCAGGCCCGCGTCGGACAGGAGATCGAGGCGGCCAAGGAACTCGCCGCGCCCGACGCCCCCAAAGCCGCCGAGACCTTGTCGGAGGCCGGCAAGGCGTCGGACGAGGCCCAGCAGCAATCCTCCCCGGCCGGTGATCCGCAGAAGGCAGCCGAGGCGCAAGGCAAGACCGGGCAAGGGCTCAAGAAGGCCGCCGAACAGATCGCCGAGGCCAAGCAGGAACTGGCCCGCAAAGCCGCCGAGCAAATGGCCGCGCAGGTCCCGCCGTCGCAGCGACTGGCCGAGCAGGCGACCCCCGTCGATCCCGGCGCGACCGGCGCGCTCCAGTCGGCCGAGAACCAGGCCGCCCGGGCCGCCCGGGAAGTGCCCAAGGCGCCGGACCTCGCCCCGAAGGCGGAGCACGGCGTGGCCGAGGCCATGGACCGCGCGGCGGCCGATCTGGTGGCCCGGGTCGCGCAGCTCAAGAACGATCGGGCCCTGGCGCAGGCGGTCGCCGAGCAGGGCGGGAAGCCCCCCGCGGAAGCCGAGGCCGAGGCGAAGCCCAGCGATCAGGCGTCGCCGCGTTCCCCACAAGGCGGCAGCGCCCGAAAAGGCGAGATGGTGCAGAACCCGAAGGCGACGCCCAAGCCCCTGGATTCGGCCAAGCGCGATCCGCAGGGCGACAACCGCGGCTCCGTCACTCCCGGCGACGCCGACGCCGCGCGTCGCCGCGAAATGGAAGAGGCGTGGTTTGCCAAGCTGCCCCCGGAAGTCCGCGCGGCGATCCGCGCCAATTCGCAGCGTCGGCCGCCCCGCGGCTACGAAGACCGATTACAGCGATACTTCAAGAACCTCGACTGACGTTGGAAGGCAATCATGACAAGCGACAATGCCCCCCAGGATGACCTCGCTGCCGTCAAACGCTGCAAGGAAGCCTACGATCGGCTCCGGACCGAGCTGGCCAAGGTGATCGTCGGCCAAGACAGTGTCATCGAGCAGGTGCTCGTGGCCATCTTCTCGCGTGGCCATGCCTTGCTGGAAGGCGTACCCGGCCTGGCGAAGACGCTGCTGGTCAGCTCGCTGGCCGAGGCGACGCACCTGGCCTTCAAACGGATCCAGTTCACGCCCGACCTCATGCCCAGCGACGTGACCGGCACGGAGATCATCCAGGAA
Organism: uncultured Planctomycetaceae bacterium; assembly: GCA_964430315.1. Taxonomy (GTDB): domain Bacteria; phylum Planctomycetota; class Planctomycetia; order Pirellulales; family Thermoguttaceae; genus CALFBP01. The sequence continues at coordinate 2,095 of CAYSGY010000419.1, read as the reverse complement.
GACCCGCAGACCGGGCACCGCGGCTACAACTTCCTGCCGGGTCCGATCTTCGCCAACATGATCCTGGCCGACGAGATCAACCGCACGCCGCCCAAGACGCAGGCGGCCATGCTCGAGGCGATGCAGGAGCGGCAGGTGAGCGCCGGGGGCAAGGTCCACCGCTTGCCCGACCCGTTCTTCGTCCTGGCCACCCAGAACCCGCTGGAACAGGAAGGCACCTACCCGCTGCCGGAAGCCCAGCTCGACCGGTTCCTTCTCTACATCAAGGTCGATTACCCCAGCGGCGCCGAGGAATGGGAGATCGCCCGGCGCGTGACGACCGGGCAGCAGGGCAGGATCTATCCGATCATGTCGGGCGAGGAGATCGTGGAATATCAACGCCTCGTGACCCGGGTGCCGGTGAGCGACCAGGTGCTCGGCTACGCCTGGACCCTGGTCCGGGCGTCGCGCCCCGGCACCAAGGATTCCTTGGATTTCGTGGACCGCTGGGTCGCGTGGGGGGCCGGGCCTCGCGGCGTGCTCACGCTGGTCACGTGCGCCAAGGCCCGGGCCATCCTGCACGGCCGCTACCACGCCACCACCGGCGACATCGACGCCGTGGTCCGTCCCGCGCTGCGCCATCGCATCGCCGGCAACTACGCCGCCCAAGCCAACAACCTCACCAGCGACCGCTTGATCGAGGTGCTTCTCGAAAACGTCCCCGCCGACCGGGCCTACGAGAAACCGGCCGTGGCGTGAGGGAATGATGAATGATGAATGATGAATCGCATCGTCCGTTTAGCGGCGGGAGTTGTCCCGCCGGTTGCGCCCTGTAACCAGTGATTTTCGATGGCCAAGAGCGTCCTGTCCCGATATCTCGATCCCGACGTGTTGAGCCGGCTGGCCAACCGCCGCATCGAGCCCCGCGGCCTCGTAATGGGCACGCTGGCCGGCGCGCACAAGTCGCCCTTGTCGGGCTTCGCCGTCGAGTTCGCCGGCCACCGGGAGTACGTCTGGGGCGACGACCCCAAACACATCGACTGGCGGGTCTACTTCACCCGCGATCGCTACATGATCAAACAGTACGAGATGGAAACCAATTTCGTCTGCCATCTCCTGTTGGACGTCAGCGCGTCGATGCGATACGGGGAAGGGGCCGCGCAGAAGCTCCGCTACGCCTCGCAGATGGCGGCCACGCTGGCCTACGCGATCATCCGGCAAAGCGATAAGGTCTCCCTGGCCACGTTCGACGAGGAGCTTCGCGGCTTCGTCCCGCCGAGCAACTCGATGGCCCAGATCGTGCGTGTTACCGAGCACCTCGACCAGAGCCAGCCGGTCCACAAGACCGACATGGCCCGCTGCCTCAACGAGTTCACCAGCCGCACGCGCCGCCGCGAGATCCTCTTCCTCTTGAGCGATTTTCTCACGGACCTCGGGTCGCTGGAGGCTGCGATCCAGCGCATGCGTTACAACCGGCACGAGGTCGTCCTCTTCCAGGTGCTCCACCACGACGAGCTGCACTTCGAGTTCGACGGCATGGTGAAGTTCGTCGGCCTCGAACTGCCCGAGGAACTGACCACCCAGCCCGAGGTCCTGCGCCGCGAGTACCTCCGCGCGATGACCCAGTTCAACGCCGACCTGGAAGACCTCTGCCTTCGCAACCGCGTGGAGCGGGTGCTGGTCGATACGAGCCGCGACATGGGCGAGGTGTTCGCCGACTACCTCAACCAGCGCAGCCGCCTCAACCGCGGGCGGTGAGGTCCTCTTCAGGGAGCAACGCACCGGGGCGTCGCCCCCACGCCGCCGCTGCCGGATCCGTCACTCGGCGAAGCCGAGGGGCGGCATGGACACGTCCGTGGCGGTTTCCATGCTTACCCGACGCTTCGCGTCGTGAAAGCATGCCACCCTTTTCCGGGGCTCGTTGAGGGGCCCCTCGCCTTGTCGGGAGTCCGCCGGTGCGTTATCTTGTAGGGTTCGCGGAGGCCGAGGCGGCGCTCGGCCCCCCCATAAAAAGGCCTCCGCGCGTCTTTCGACTTCGGTGGCATGAACATGAGCGACCCGTATTTCCAGCAGTTGTTTGCGGCCCGGATCGGCGGGAAAGACTACGGCAAGGGAA
>CAYSGY010000418.1:3424-5267 GCA_964430315.1 uncultured Planctomycetaceae bacterium | reverse complement strand
GCCGGATCGTGGCGGTAGGTCGGCCAGTCGGTAGGAGAAGGGACTGGGGATTGGGGACTGGGAATTGGGGAGAAGGCGGGACCGCGCTGGAGTCGCGGCGGTTCTTCCGCCTTCGGCTTTCCGCTTTCGGTTTTCGGCTCTCGGTCTTCGGCCTTCGGCTCCGGCGCTAACGCCATGAAGCCGCACTTGAGCAGTTCGTTCGTGTTGCAGGCACAGGAATGGGGAGGGACATACAGCAATCCATTGGCGGGCACGAAGCCGTACTGGCAGATGCCACGGACCCAAGCGTCGGCGACCATGGCGCCCGTCCGGAGGTCGACGAACTCGACGCCTTTGCGGCCCATGATGAGGAACTTCTCCGTGGCCTTGACGCGATGGCACCGGGCGTGGCCGATGCCCCGCATGAATTCCTGGTCGCGCGGACGCGTTCGTCGCACTTCGCCGGTCTTCGGATCGCGGCCTTCGATGATTCCCGGGTCGTTGCCCCAGGTGAAACGGCCGGTCCAGAGCAGACCGCCGGCGATCATGACGTCGACCGGGACGTTGAATCCCTCGTAGGCCGGGCAACTCCAGAGGCGTTTGCCCGTCTCGCCGCTGAAGGCGATCAACTCGCCCTTGGCGTCCTCGCGCTGGAGGTATTGATGATAGCCGCCGCTAGGGAGCCAGAAGAACTTGCCCGCCTTGTCCGTCGCCCCGCGATCGGCGGAGTAGACGATGCCGTCGTGCACGACCAGCGTCGGCGTGGACCAGGCAAGGCGTGTCCGCTGCACCGGGCGCGGCGTCTGCCACCGCAACCGGCCGGTCCCCGCGTCCAGACAAACCACGGCGTCGGCATTCTGAAAATAGACGCGCCCCGCGGAAACGGCCAGCGTCGAGGGCATCAGGTTTTGCGTGTACGGCTCGGAGCTTCGCCAGGCCGGTTGTCCGCTGTCCGCGTCCACCGCCATGACCCGCTTGTTCCAACTCGGCGGGACGTAACGCTCGAACGGCGGGGTGTAGTCCTTCTGGCTGACGATCTCTTTGGCCTCTTGGGCCGGCCAGTCCTTCTCACGTTCGGCGAGCACCAGAAACAGCTTGCCGCCGCCGTGCAGGATCTCTTCGGCCCCCTCCGTGCCGGCGTAGGTCCGCACCGTCTCGCCCGTGACCGCGTTCAGAGCACTGACCGGCTGCCCGTAGCCGAGCGTGACGTAGACGCGATCCCCGACAGCCACCAGGCGCCGGCCGATCTCGGCCGGTCCGCTGCGGAAATCCCGGAGGTGGTACTCCCAGCTTGGAATCTCCCGCTCCCACAATCGCACGCCGTTGAACGCATCCTGGGCCACCAGCCGCCACCTGGACCGGGCGGCAGCGAAGGCGATCGAGCCCTCGTCGATGATGCTGAACAGGCGCCCGTCCGCCGACACCGCGACGCTCACGCTGGCCAGGTGGTCGTGACTTCGGGAGAAACGCGGCCCGCTGATCCACTGCACGCGGCGCGGCGGGCCCACCACGGAATCCTCGGCCACCGCGTTGTTGTCCGGGCCGTGCAACGCGTGGGTCCACTGGTCGATCCCGGCAGGCCAGGGCTTGACTGCCTTGCTCCACGTCGCCTTCTGTCTGATATACGCAACACCCCCGGGGCAGAGCACCCGCATCACCTCGAAAATGGCAACTTGGCCAAGATCCTCGGCGACGATCAGGTTCACCAGGTTGTCGGCATAAGGCAGGTGTCGGCCATCGAACTCAAGAGCCGACACCTTCCCGCCCAGCTCGAGCGACTGGATGCGTGCCCGCGCCTTCTCCACATTCCTCGCATCGGTGTCAAGGCCTTGGACGATCGTCGAGCCGTCGGCCCGCGGAATCG
>CAYSGY010000418.1:0-3414 GCA_964430315.1 uncultured Planctomycetaceae bacterium | reverse complement strand
GAGCAGATTCCCCCCGCGGCAGCCGAGCTGAACGACCAGCCCTCCTTTTATGCCCGAAGCCTTGACGATTTCCTCAACCGGCTGTTCCTTCCCTGCCGACGAGCGGGCCTCGAAAAGGCTCTGCTTTTCCAGCAGCGGCGCTGCCCGGGCGAAACCGGGAAGGGCCAGCAACACGGCGGCCAAGAGCAACGGAGAAGCTGGGAGTGCAGGTTTCATGCCGGGGCCTCATTCCTAGCAAAGGTCACGCGAACCACCCGTGATGCGCATGATGTTAATCCGCCGCATGTTCTCTCGATCAAGCTCGCGGCGTCTTCTCGGGGTGCTGGCCGACATTCTCTGGCCGGGCACGGTGGCCGTCAACCGTTGTGGCGACCGCGTGTGAGTCCTCTGCGATTGACCGCGATGATTGCCGCACGGCCAGCGAGTTGCTACGCTGTCTGACGAGGAGATTCGCCATGAGAGAATACCTATTGCTCGGCGGGCAACGGTGTGTTCTGGTTCTGCTGGTCGGGATGCTCGTGACGGGCCCGCGGAATCTCAGGGCCGACGACGAAGCCTACGCGGAGGTACGGAAGAGCCCACCCGGTTTGGGCGCCGTGCAGACGAACGAGGAGGACTGGCCCACTTTCCGGCACGATCCCGCCCGCCACGGTGCGACGCCGCGCGCAGTCGGCAACGCGCTCGCCGGCCGTTGGCGCGTCAAGGTCGGAGGGGGCCTTACTCAGCCCGTGGTGGCCGACGGCCGCGTGCATCTCGCATCGCGCGACACTCACACGGTGCTTACCTTGGAACTGGCCACCGGGCTGGTGCAGTGGACGTTCACCGCCGGCGGACGCGTTGATTCGCCGCCAACCGTCCACAACGGCCTCGTGCTGTTCGGGAGCGCCGATGGCTGGGTCTATTGCCTGCGATCCACGGACGGACAGCTCGTATGGCGATTCCTGGCGGCCGCGCACGACCGCCGGATCGTCAGTTTCGATCAACTCGAGTCGGTCTGGCCGGTGCATGGAAGCGTGCTGGTGCGTGAAGGCATCGCGTACGTGGCGGCCGGACGTTCCACGTATCTCGACGGAGGCATCCGCCTCTACGCACTCGATCCGGCCTCGGGACACATCTTGCACCGGACAACGCTGTCGGGCCCATTCCCCGACGGGGGAAAGACCGTTGCCCGCGACGTCTCGTTCTTCATTCGCGGCGCGAATTCTGACGTCCTGGCGAGCGAGGGGGACGCAATCTACATGCGGCAGAAATGGCTCACGCCGAGCCTCGAGGAGCGCCCGCCCCAGGTCCTCTCCAGCAAAGGGGAATGCGACGTGGGATTGCACCTGTTCGCCACGTCGGGTTTTCTGGATGGTTCGTGGTACAATCGGGCCTTCTGGATGTACGCAAGACGTTGGCCCGGCTTTCAGTTGGCCAACCAGGCGCCGAAGAGCGGCAAGAAGCTCGCCGAGCGAGGTTTGGACTCTCCGCCCGTCTTCGACGGCATAATCGCCGCCGCTGGCCGACTCCTTGTCGCCTGTGAGGACGGCAGCCTTATCTGCCTTTCGGGAGACGAGAGGGACTCTGCGATTTCTTCAACGGCACACACACACTCGACAGGAGGTTTTGACCATGCTCCCGTCTGCCCGAACCGCTTCGATCCTATGCGTGGCAGTCCTGTGGATCATTGCAGCAGGGACGACAGTCCTGCGTGCGGCCGCCGCGGCTGGGCAGGGTACCCCGCGTGAACTCGCCCAGCACATCTTCGAGGCCACCGGTGTCCAGGGCGGCTTGATTGTGCACTTGGGCGGTGGCGACGGGAAGCTGATCGCTGCCCTTCGCGCCGACGACCGGTTTCTGGTCCAGGGCCTGGAAGCGGACGCTTCCCACGTCGAGGCCGCGCGCAGCTACCTTCGATCCCTCGGAGTCTACGGAAAGGTCACCGTCGGATTGTGGACCGGCAAGCGGCTTCCTTACATTGACAACGTGGTCAATCTCCTCGTTTCGGAGAATCCCAGTGGCGTCCCGGCCGAGGAGGTGATGCGCGTGCTGGCGCCGGGCGGCGTGGCCTACCTCAAGCAGGCCGGAGCGTGGACGAAGACGGTCAAGCCGCGGACGCCGAACACCGACGAGTGGACGCATTACCTTCACGACCCGTCGAACAATCCCGTGGCCCACGATACGGTGATCGGGCCTCCGCGGCGACTGCAATGGCTGGCCGGTCCCCTCTACTCCCGGCATCACGACCGGATGTCGAGCGTCAGCGCCGTGGTTTCGGCGCAAGGGCGGGTGTTCACGATTCTCGACGAGGGGCCCACGTTTTCGATCCTCGTGCCGCCCCGCTGGGCCCTGGTCGCCCGCGATGCCTTCAACGGAAAGACCCTCTGGCGGCGTCCGCTGGAGAGCTGGCACACCACGCTTTGGCCGCTCAAGAGCGGACCGGCCGACCTGCCGCGGCGTCTGGTGGCCGTGGGCGACCGCGTCTACGCCGTGCTCTCTGCCGACGGCCCCCTTACGTCGCTGGACGCCGCGACGGGCAGCGTGGTTCGCACCTACGAGGGCACCGGGGCCGTCGAAGAGATCCTCTCCTGCGACGGTGTCTTGTTGCTGCTGGCGAATCCGCACGCCAAGTCCTCCGAATACGCGAGTTCGAAGCGGTTCTCGCGCGGCTATTCCGATAAGTTCTGGGACGGGCTGCCGCGGCGCATCATGGCCGTCGAGCCGGAGACGGGAAGGACGCTCTGGACCAGCGAGCGGACGGCCCTGCCTGTGACGCTCGCGGCCGACCGCGGCCGGGTGTTCCTCCACGACGGCCAGGCCGTCGTGTGCCTCGATCAGGCCACCGGTCAACAGCGCTGGCGGTCCGCGCCGGTGGCAAGCCCCAAGGTGATCCGGTCGTTCTACGCGCCAAACCTCGTGGCTTCCGGCGACGTGGTGCTGTTTGCCGCGGGCGAAGGGCTGGCCTCGCAGACCGGCAGTTGGCTCCGTAAGACCGACGATGTGCTGACGGCCCTGGCCGCAGACACGGGCAAGGTGCTTTGGACGGCCAACGATCCACCATCCGGCTATCGCTCCCCCGGCGACGTACTGGTGACCGGCGGCCTGGTCTGGACCGGCCAGACGCACAGCGGCGAGTCCGAAGGCATTCTGACGGGCCGCGACCCGCGGACCGGCGAAGTCAAATCAGAATTTCCGCCGGACGTTTCCACCTACTGGTTCCACCACCGCTGCTACCGGGCCAAGGCGACCGACCGTTTCCTGCTCATGTCGCGGACCGGGATCGAGTTCGTCGACTTCGAGCAGAAGCATTGGGACATCAACCATTGGGTCCGGGGAGCCTGCCTGTACGGCGTCATGCCGGCCAACGGCCTGATCTACGCCCCGCCGCATCCCTGCGCGTGCTACCTGGAGGCAAAGCTCTCCGGATTCAATGCC
>CAYSGY010000417.1:0-5281 GCA_964430315.1 uncultured Planctomycetaceae bacterium | reverse complement strand
GATGCAAACTCCCCACTTGCCGGGCCGCAGCCAAGGCCCGGGCCGTGAGGCCCTCGGGCGGCGGATCGCGGAGGACCCCTTCCACCGCCCGGCGAAGGGCCGGACCGAGGTCGTCCGGAGGGCCACCGCCGCGTCGATCGAATCGTTCTTCATCCATCACGGGTCCTCCACCGCGATCTCCGTGAAGACCTCCTCCAACTTGGCCCGGGCCCGGCTCAGGGCGGTCGCCGCCGCTCCGTACCGGATTCCCAACGTCGCCGCGATGTTGGGCAGTTCCAGGCCCTCGAAGCAGCGGAGGCTAAACACCGCCCCCTCCCGCTCCGGAAGTCCAGCGACCGCCGCCCGCAACCTCGCCTCCAGTTCCCCCGCGATGACCCCCGCTTCGGGAGGATTCTCGCGTGCCGGCTCGGTTATTGCGCCGAGCGAGGATTCGCGACGCCGGCGGCGGAGCCGGGCCAAGGCCCCGAGGGTGGCCAGCCGCCGCAGCAATCCGCCCCACTGCCGGATCGTCTCCCGCTGGTGAAGACGGAATGCCTCGAAAAAGACCTCTTGGACGTTGTCCTCGACGTCCGCCCCGCGGCCCAGGATCCGCCAGGAAACACGAACGACCATGGGGCCGTATTCGTCGATCAAGGCGTTCCAGTCGACCATTCCCGTCTCCGAAGGAACCGCCGTCCTTCAGTATCTAGGTTGCGCCAGAGGCCAGGATTTTACACTGTAGAAGGGCTTTCTGTCAGTTGCGGACCGCTTGCATTGGGCAAGGGATACGTGGGGCCTCACAGTGCGGGCCGGAACCCGGCCCCGTCCGCGAAGACCGTATGGCTTTGTTCGTGGCTACGGTCTCCGCGACCCTTGATTGCCTGACGGTGGGCAGGAGTGTACTCTGTAAGGCACATATTCCGTCTCTTTGGTCTGGATAGACACTGGTGGGACGCTCCCCGAGAAGGCGTGCTCGATCGGATGTGGCCGCCTTCCGTGGGATGCGGGCCACTGTGGAAGACGGCGTCGCAGGGGATAACTCTCTTGTGTATTGGTGAATTATGTTCACTCTAGCGTTCCTCCTCGTTGTTGCCATTGTCGGCCTCGGGATCCTCAGTTACTTCACCGTTCAGTTGTATACTCGCGCGATTCGAGCGGAGACGGAACTCGGCGCCCTACGGACGCGGTACGACCAGGAACTCAAACAATGGAACGACTACGGGGCAGCCTTGAGGGTGCAGCATGAGGCCTTCGTCAGCAAACACAACGACGAAGTCAAGCGATGGAGTGAGTATTCCACGGCGGTGCAGGCAGAGAATCAGCGTCTGTCAAAGTGGCGGAACGTAGCGAATGCGGACGTTCGGGCCACCGAAATGATGCAGAATGCTCGGGTCACCCTGGAAAAGGCCGAAGCGGACGCAGGCCGCTTGGTGGCCGAGGCCCAGGAGCAAGCAAGGGCGATTATTGCGGAGGCTGAGCAACGAGCAGAAGCCCAACTGGCAAGTGCGAAGGAGACGGCAAATGCCGTGACCTCGGAGGCCAAAACGAAGGCGAAGGCTCTCACAGCCGAGACGCAGGCAATTCTCGATTCTGCCACTATGCAAGCTACGAAGATGCTTGACAGTGCTACGAAGAAGGCGGAGGAAACCGGCGGAAGTGCATATGAGGCCATGAGAAACGCCGCCCTGTACGAGAAGAGTTTCAAGGCGATGAAGCGCGCGATCGACGGATACGGCGATGAATACATCATCCCCCAGCAGAGTCTGCTGGATGATTTGGCGGACGATTTCAGCCATACGCAGGCTGGGCAAGAGTTGAAGCGAGCGCGGGAGACTACCAAGGTCATGATCCGCAACGGGAGCGCAGCCGCCTGCGGGTACGTGGAGTCGAGTCGGCGTGAAACCGCCATCAACTTCGTGGTCGATGCGTTCAATGGGAAGGTCGATTCCATCTTGTCGCGGGTGAAACACGACAACGCGGGCAAACTGGAACAGCAGATGCGGGACGCCTTCACCCTGGTGAACTACAACGGTAGGGCCTTCCGCGACGCGCAGATAACGGAGGCGTTCCTTGCGGCGCGGCTCGACGAGTTGAAATGGGCGGCGATCGTCCATCAGTTCGCGCTCGAAGAACGCGAAGAACAGCGCCGGCTCAAGGAGCAGATTCGTGAAGAGGCCCGGGCAGCAAGAGAACGGGAACGCGCCCTACGCGAGGCGGCCAAACAAGAGGACATGTTGCGGAAGGCCATCGAACAAGTGCAGGAACAGTTCGAGCACGCCAGCGGAGAACAAAGGGTCAAGTTTGAGGAGCGGCTCCATGAAATGGCCGAAAGACTTAGACAGGCAGAGGAGCGGAAGCAGCGTGCTGTTTCGATGGCCCAGCAAACGAGCAAAGGCTACGTGTACGTACTCTCCAATATCGGGTCGTTTGGAGAAGACGTGTACAAGATCGGGCTCACTCGGAGATGGGACCCGATGGAAAGGGTCCGCGAACTCGGAGACGCAAGCGTGCCCTTCGGGTTCGATGTGCATGCCATGATACTGAGCGAAAACGCGCCGAAATTGGAGCAAGAACTTCACGAGCACTTCATGCTCACGCAGGTGAACAAGACCAACCGCAGAAAGGAGTTCTTCCGCGTTTCGCTGGGAGAGATTCGTGAAGAAATCGAACGACTTGGGGTGACTACTGGCGTCGCTTGGACGATGACGGCCGACGCGAAAGAGTACCGTGAGACCCTCGCGATTGAAAAGGGGATCAAGGAGGACCCCGCCGAGCGCGACGCGTGGATCAAACGGCAGCGGAGGTTGGAACTCATGGGGACCGAGGTGTCGGACACAGAGGGGGGAGGCGACGGGGAAGAATGACTCACACGTTCTCACACGGCAGTGTCCGTTGAGAGCCGTGCTTGAGGAAGCGGAGAGTACGAATGCCCGGCGCAGATCGATGGTGAAGCCGGGAGACCTCCGGTCGGGGCCGGTGCGGGGTCGGGAGACCCGCGCACAGTGCGGCGACCTGCGCACAGTCGTGTAGGGCGGACCGAACCAAGTGAGGCCCGCCGAAAGACCAGGAGATTCGGCGGGCGTCGCTTCGCTCCGTCCGCCCTACGGGAGTGTTACCACTCCCAGATCGGACGCCAGGGCAGCCCCTGCCGCAGACGAAGGAGTCCTGGTGACTTGCGAGGCGGATCGCTTCAGACCGCGCCGGACGCTCACGGGGGTGGATATTGCCCCCTCATGCGACGGGATTGTAATCTTGGCCTGCTCGGAATACAACCAAAGGAGTTGCCGAAGTGGCGGAATTGGCAGACGCGCTAGGTTCAGGACCTAGTTCCCGTTAAGGGAGTGCAGGTTCAAGTCCTGTCTTCGGCACTCCATAAGGCCTTGTAAGTAAAGCACTTACGAGGCTTTTCTTATGCGCCGATTCTGGAAACGTTTGGCGTCGTTTCCACCTGGAGACGATTTTGGAAACGGATTGGTCGGAACGTCGGGAAGCAATCCTCCGACCCAATTCTCCCCTACCCCGACCGTTTCCTATTCGCTTCATAGACCCCAGGGGTGGCCTGATGTGAGCGCTAAACTACTGTAGTGGTCCGTCCAATTTGACTTTGCTAATCCGCTGCATTCTGGTATTTGACCACAGGGACGGATGGTCTGTCCCTTCGGCAATACAAGGATGTAGCCATGAAAAAAGGTTCAGCCGGATGAACCTTTTTTGGGAAGGACAGGTGCCCTGCGAGCACCACGACTGGCCATGCATGGTGCTCGCAGAGTACCCTACCGCTACGGCGTCTCCCCGGTCTCGCTACGGGACCTTGGGCGATTCTCCGCGGTAGCTCATATCGAGGAGGTCCATGGGGTGCAGCACGGCGAGCGGCTGGCGCTGCTGGCGCACTTCCCGGCCGATTTGGAGGAGGCAGCCGGCGTTCGAGGCCAGGACGATGTGGGCCCCGGTGCGCAGCACGTTGTCGAGCTTGCGGCGCATGAGCCGCGCGGCCATTTCGGGCTGGTTCAGGTTGTAGGTTCCCGCGGAACCGCAGCAGATTTCCGCTTCCGGGAGGTCGCGGAGTTCGAGCCCTGGGATCTGCGCCAGGAGCCGGCGCGGGGCCTCGCGGATCTTTTGGGCATGGCCGAGGTGGCAGGCGTCGTGATAGGCGGCCACGGCCTCGATCCGGCCGCTGGGTGGAACCAGTCCGAGCTGATCGAGGAACTCGTTAATGTCCTTGACCTTGGCGGCGAAGCGTGCCCGGGCCGGCTGGCGGTCGTCCTGCCAGTGAAGTCCGTATTCCTTGAGCATGGCCCCGCACCCGGCGTGGTTGACGAGGATCGCGTCGATTTCGTCGAGGTCGAAGGCGGCGACGTTGGCGTCGGCCAGTTGCCTGGCGCCTTCGTTGGAGGCGGCGTGGTAGTGGATCGCCCCGCAGCAGCCTTGGCCGCTTGGGATGAGGATGTCGCAGCCGTTCTCCTGGAGCACGCGCAAGGTGGCCCAATGGGTGTGCCGGAACATGGCGTCGGCCACGCACCCGACGAAGAACGCCACCCGGGCCCGCCGCCTCCCGATCGCCGGAAGGAATTTTGGGAGTTTCGGCCCGGGATCCACCAGCGGGCCCACGAGCGTGACCATCTGCCCCAAGCGGCCCGGGATGAGCCGGAAGAGCCCCAGACGCTCCGCCAGGCCGTACAAGCCCAGACGCTGGGCCCAGCGCACGGGCGTCATCGCCAGGCGAATGCGATTGGCGTAGGGGAAAAGCCGGAACAGGACCAGGTGGCGGAACCAGTCGAAGCGTTTGGCCAGGCTGCGGTCCGAACGTTCCACCGCAAGGCGGAAGGGCTCGACCAGCCGGCCGTAGTGGACGCCCGACGGGCAGGCCGTCTCGCACGCCCGGCAATCGAGGCAGCGGTCCAGATGCTTGCGCATCCGCTCGTCGAGTTCCAGGTTCCCTTCGGCCACGAGGCGCATCAGGTAGATCCGGCCGCGCGGGCCGTCGTTCTCGTCGCCGAGTTCCGTATAGGTGGGGCAGGCCGAGGTACACAGCCCGCAGTGGACGCAGTCCAAGAAGAGATCGAAGTCGATCCCGGCCGCGGGATTGCCGTTCTCGGGATGCTGGTTCGGATGGTGGTTTGAATCGTTCATTACGCTGGCGGGGCAAAGAGGAACCGGCCCCGGTTAAGGATCCCTTTCGGGTCGAATTGTCTTTGGATCGACTGCATGACCGCCCAGCCCTCGGGCGCCGGGCCGAACAGGGACTCCCGGCCCAACGCTGCCCCCTGCGGAAGGCCCAGGACGACCATCGACCCGCCGGCCG
>CAYSGY010000416.1:0-5287 GCA_964430315.1 uncultured Planctomycetaceae bacterium | reverse complement strand
CGGGGTTGGGTGGCACACGCCACGCCCTGTCCCCCGGGGGCTTTTGGCGGTGGGTTGGTGGGACTGCGCTTCGATTGACCCACCCCACGGCTCCGGTGTCCCTACGGTTCGTATGAGATTACGGCCATCGACAAGGGAGCCTGCCATGCGACTTCTGCGACAGAGGATTCTCCTCGCCCTCTCGGTGCTGCTGTTCCACGCGGCCTCGGCCGTGCTGGCGGCGGAGGCTACGGCCACGCTCACGGTCGATGCCGCGAGGCCGGGACCGCGGATCAGTCCGATGCTCTGGGGTATTTTCTTTGAGGACATCAATCTCTCGGCCGACGGCGGCCTCTATCCCGAGCTGGTGCGGAACCGCTCGTTCGAGGACTCGGAGAAGCCGGAGCACTGGACGCTCGTGACCACCGGTTCCGCCAAGGCGCAGATCGCCGTCGACGACACCAAGCCGCTCAACCCGGTCAATCGACGCAGCCTGAAGCTCGCGGTCGCCGACGGCAAGGCAAGCCTGGTCAACGAGGGCTACTGGGGTATGGCTGTGGTGAAGGGCGACTCGTATCGCCTGTCGCTCTCGGCCCGGGCGGCCGACGGCTTCCGCGGCCCGATCGCGGTGGCCCTCCGGAGCAAGTCGGGCGCGACGCTCGCCGAGGGGACGATCGACGGCCTGACCGCCGACTGGAAGAGTTTTTCGCTCGATCTCAAGGCCTGTGCAACCGACCCGCAGGCGAAGCTCGTGCTGAACGTCGAGCAACCGGGCACGGTGTGGCTCGACATGGTGTCGTTGTTGCCCAAGAAGACCTGGAAAGGCCACGGGCTGCGGCCCGACCTGGCCGAGATGCTCGCGGGGCTGCGGCCTGCGTTCGTGCGTTTTCCGGGCGGGTGCTGGGTCGAGGGCGACGAGATGAAGTTCGCCTACCGCTGGAAACTCACCATCGGCGACCCGTCCGAGCGCGTCCCTCTCTGGAACCTCTGGAAGTATTTTGCCACCCACGGCCTGGGCTTTCACGAGTACCTTGTGATGTGCGAAGACCTCGGGGCCGAGCCATTGTTCGTGATCAACGTGGGCATGTCGCACCGCGAGAACGTGCCCATGGACAAGATGCACCAGTGGGTCCAGGACGCCCTGGACGCCATCGAGTACGCCAACGGCCCGGTGACGAGTCGATGGGGAGCCGTGCGGGCCAAGGCCGGCCATTCCAAGCCGTTTGGACTGAAATACATGGAGATCGGCAACGAGAACGGGGGCCCGGCATACCAGGAGCGTTATCCGTTGTTCTACGACGCGATCAAGAAACGCCACCCCGAAATCCAGCTCGTCGCCGACGTGCCGACCGAAAAGCGGCCCGCCGACATCGTCGACGAGCACTACTACTCCAATCCCGAGTTCTTCATGGTGCAGTCGGATCGTTATGACAAGTATCCCCGCAACGGTCCGAAGATCTACGTCGGCGAATACGCCGTGACCCAGGACTGCGGCAAGGGCAACCTGAAAGGCGCGTTGGGCGAAGCGGCCTTCATGACCGGCATGGAGCGGAATTCCGACGTGGTCGTCATGTCGAGCTACGCGCCCCTGCTGGTGAACGCGAACCACCGTTCGTGGAACCCGGACCTCATCGTTTTCGACAGTTCCCGGGTCTACGGCATTCCGTCGTACTACGCGCAGAAGATGTTCGCCGAGAGCCGCGGCGACGTGGTGCTCCCGTTGACCGTCGCGTGTCCGGCGGTCAAGGAAAGCCCCGCCAGGGGCGCGATCGGCGTCGGCACGTGGCACACGCAGGCCGAGTTCAAGGACATCCGCGTCACTCGCGGCGGCAAGACCCTGCTGGCCTGCGACTTCGCCGACGGGACGAAGGGCTGGCGGCTCCTCTCCGGCGACTGGAAGACAGAAGGCGGCGCTCTGCGTCAGAACAGCCTGGCCGACAATGTCCGCGCCGTGGCCGGCGACAAGTCGTGGGACGATTACACCTATTCCCTCAAGGCCCGGAAGCTCGGCGGGGCCGAAGGGTTCCTCATCCTGTTCCGCGTCCGGAACGACCACGAAAAGGCATGGTGGAACCTCGGCGGGTGGGGCAACGTGAGGCACGCCATCGAGCTTGGCGGGACCGTCAGCAACTCGGTGCCGGGCCGGATTGAGACCGGCCGCTGGTACGACATCCGCATCGAGCTCCAAGGGGGCAACATCAAGTGCTACCTCGACGGGAAACTGATCCACGACATCACCAGCCCGTCGATCAAGTCGCTCTATGCCTCCGCCAGCCGCGCTGTGCGCGGGTCTCCTGACCCCGCACATCGAGCGATCGAAGGTCTCCGGAAGCGTCAGGAGACCTCCGGTCAAGCAGACGGCGGGGTCGGGAGACCCTCGCCGAGCGCAGGCGAGATCATCCTCAAGGTCGTAAACGTGGCATCCGCGGATCAGACGACGGACGTCAAGCTTCAAGGCGTCGGTCCGATGGAAGCCACGGGCTCCCTCACGGTCCTCACGTCGGCCAGCCCGACCGACGAGAACTCCCTGGAAGAGCCCACCAAGGTCGCCCCGGTCACGCGATCGATCGCTGTCGCCGGCCCGACGTTCCGCCACACGTTCCCGGCGCATTCGATCAGCGTGTTGCGGGTGAAAACGAAATAGGCTGCCTCGTGTCGCCTCCGTCCCGGCGGGTCGTGAGCGGCAGCCTTTGGAGTGCGGCGACCTGTCGCCGCTTTGGCTGGGATCGTTGATACCTCACGGGTGCAGGGAGTACGGTTCAAGAAAGGAAAGCGGCGACAAGTCGCCGCACTCCAAGGGAGAGCAAACCAAATGACCCGCCGAAGATCCGTTCCCGCAGTCGTATTGGCCCTTGTGGGATTGTCCTTCTTGCTGGTCGGTGCCGTTCCCGCACAAGCGGCGGTTGCGCCCAAGGTGCCGATCCGGGCCGAGCCGTTCGGCCTGAAGCAGGTGCGGCTCCTCGACGGCCCGTTCAAGCACGCCATGGACCTGGACCGCAAGTATCTGCTCAGCCTGGACGTGGATCGGCTGCTGCACGATTTCCGCATCAACGCGGGCCTGACGTCCTCGGCCAAGCCGCTGGGTGGATGGGAGGAGCCCAAGTGCGAGGTCCGCGGCCACAGCGTGGGCCATTTCCTCTCGGCCTGCGCCTTGATGTACGCGAGCACCGGCGACGAGGTTCTTAAGGCCAAGGCCGACCGGGTCGTGGCCGGCCTGGCCGAGTGCCAGGCCAAGATGGGCAGCGGCTACTTGAGCGCGTTTCCCGAGGAGTTCATCGACCGCGTCGAGGTGGGCAAGCGGGTCTGGGCCCCGTGGTACACGATCCACAAGATCTACGCCGGCCTGGTCGATATGGCCGTCCTGTGCGGCAACCGGCAGGCCCTGGAGGTCGTCACCAAGGCGTGCGACTGGGTCAAATCGCGGTGCGACAAGCTCAGCGACGAGCAGATGGAAAAAATGCTCGGCAACGAGCACGGCGGGATGAACGACGTGTTGGCCGAGGTCTACGCCCTGACCGGCGAGGAGAAGTATCTCAAGCTCGCCCAGCGGTTCAACCATCATGCCGTGCTCGATCCGCTCTCGCGGCGTGAGGACTGTCTGACCGGGCTCCACGCAAACACCCAGTTCCCGAAAATCCTCGGGGCGGGCCGGCAGTACGAATGGACCGGGCGGGAGGACCTCCGCACCGCGGCCACGTTCTTCTGGGACGTCGTGACCAAGGAGCGGTCCTATGTGACCGGCGGCAACAGCGACGACGAGCATTTCTCCCCCAAAGAACACCTCTCCAGGTATCTGGGCAACAGGACCACCGAGACCTGCAATACCTACAACATGCTCAAGATCACCCGGCAGATCTTCGGCTGGGACCCCAAGGCCGAATACGCCGACTACTACGAGCGAGGTCTGGTCAACCACATCCTCGCCTCGCAGAACCCGGAAACCGGTATGGTGCTCTACTATCTCCCGTTGAAAACCGGGGTTCCGAAATCGTTCGGCACGCCGACCGATTCGTTCTGGTGCTGCACGGGCACGGGCATGGAGAACCACGCCAAGTATGGCGACAGCATCTACTTCCACGCGGGCAATGAAACCCTGTGGGTGAACCTCTTCATCGCGTCGGAACTCACCTGGACGGAGCGGGGGCTCCGCCTGCGCCAGCAGACCCGGTATCCCGAGGAGGATTCCACCCGGCTCACCCTCACTTGCGAGAAGCCTGTGGAACTGGCGATCCGGGTCCGCCATCCCTACTGGGCGGTCCAAGGGATTGAGGTGAAGGTGAACGGCCAGGCGCAGGCGATCGCCAGCCGGCCCGGGAGTTACGTCGCGTTGCGCCGCACCTGGCAAAACGGCGACACCATCGACGTGCGCATGCCGATGAGCCTCCGCACCGAGGCGTTCCGCGACAATCCGAAGAAGGTGGCGGTTCTCTACGGGCCGCTGGTGCTGTGCGCTCCCGTCGAGCCGGGCCGGCCGGTGCCGGCCATCGTGACAGTGGGGCACGCTTCCAGCGTGCCGGCGTCGAGCGGGATTGTCTCCCATATCCGGCCGGTCGCGGGCAAGCCGCTCACGTTTGTCACGTCGCCCGAAGTCTTCCACATGACGGGCGCCCAGGCGGGGCGGGACTTGACACTCGTTCCGCTCTACAAGGAGTACAAGAGGCCCTATATCGTCTACTGGGACGTGCTCGACGAGACCCAGTGGCGGGCAAAACTGGCCGAGATTCAAGCTGAGGAGGCCCGCCGGAAGGCCTTCGATGCTCGGACCGTCGACCGCGTCGTGATTGGCGACGAGACCTCGGAAAAGGCCCACGCCATGGCCAGCGAGAAGACCGGGGCGGGCGACTTCGCCGAGCGGCAGTGGCGTCACGCCGTCGCAGGCGGCTGGTTCTCTTACGAGATGAAAGTCACCGAAGGCCGGCCGGCGGACCTCGTCTGTTGCTACTGGGGAAGCGACTCCGGGGCTCGCGAGTTCGACATCCTCGTCGACGGCAAGAAGCTCGCCACGCAGAAGCTCAACCACAACCGGCCCGACGAGTTCTACGACGAAGTCTACCGCATCCCCGCCGAAATGACCCGGGGCAAGGCCAAGATCACCGTCCGGTTCCAGGGGCTCCCCGGCAAGATGGCTGGCGGCGTGTTCGATTGCCGGTTGCTGAAAGTCGAATGACGGCGGCCCGGGGAGGGTGCCTTGAAGGCGGGACACGGCGCTCGGAATAGGGAAGCAGCAAGGCGAGTTCCATGCCGACTCTCGGCTGCGCCGAGTGACGGCATGCCACACGCGGGTTGCGCCGAGTGACGGCATGCCACA
>CAYSGY010000415.1:0-5289 GCA_964430315.1 uncultured Planctomycetaceae bacterium | reverse complement strand
CGCATCGTCTCTTTCTCTTCGATGGAGTCGCCGTCGGGATTTTCGGACCGGTAGAAGATCCGGACCTCGGCGGGCAGCCGCATTCCGTCGGCCTCGACCACCTCGACTTCAAACGCCTGGCCGCGGGCGACCCGTCCGACCGGGTTCCGGACCACGAGGTGATGGACCTGCGGCCACGGGATGTCGGCCAGCGGCTCCGCGAGGCGTGCGACGGCAATCCCGGCCGCGTAGGGATCGGCCAACATCAGCAGCGCGGCCGCAAGGCCGACCAGTGCGGCCGCAAGGGCCGCCCGCCATGCCGGGCGGGAATGAACGACCTCACGGAAATCGAGCCCTTCGGCCGCCGCCGCGGCCCGCGCGACCACCGCCCGGCGGAGCGATGCCGAGCCCGCCGTGGGATCGTCGTCCGGTTGGCGGAGGAACTCCACCGCGCTGGCCAGATCGTCGCCCAGCGAAGGGAACCGGCGTTGGACGCGCCTGGCGAGGTCCACGTCCCGAAACCGCACGGAACAGGGACCGTAGACGAACCGGTAGCCCGCCCAACCGAAGACGCCCACCACCGCCATCGAGGCCAACACGCGGAGCCCCGGGTCGCGGAAGCGAACCACGTAGTCGGCCAACCCCGCGAGCGCGACCGCCGCGACCGAGACCGCCAGCCAGTACCCGAACCCATACACGGCCACCCACCGCCGCACACGGCCCCGCAGCACACCGATCTTCGTTTCCAGGGGGTGGGACATCGGGAAGGGTTCAGGGTTCAGGGTTCAGGGGGTCGGTGTTTCACGTCGCAACTTCTCCACGCCGTGTGAGCATCTTGGCAGAGAACTCGGTTCCGAGACATCTCCGCGTAGCGGGCGGGCTTGCCCGCCGTTGACCTACCATGGGCGAGAAACTCCGGCGGGCCTCGCTTCGCTCGGTCCACCCTACACGCTACTCAATCCGCCCTACGCGCCGCCCCATTCATCACTCATCCTTCATCACTCATCCTTCATTCTACGCCATTCCGCTCCGCTTTCGTAGGATCCACTCGGCTACCAGCAGCGCGAGAAGGACTCCAAGAACGGGCCAGGAGTTCCACAACGGACGTGGCGGCAACGACTCGACGGCCACCTGGTTTCCCTCGGGCAATTCGTCGTGCAGTCGGTTGGCCGTGGCATGGGTGTAGAAGCGTCCGCGGCTCTGCTCGGCGGCCCGTTGCATCTCCTGGCGGTCCATCTCCACGTGCGCGAATTCCCCCGGCGGGGCGACGACGTCGAAATCGGCGGCCGGGGCCCCGCCGGGCAGTTGCGGCACCGCGACCCAGGCGTGATACGTGCCCAGGGACAGGTTCTCGATTCCGCCCTCGAACACGCCGCGCGCGACGCCGTCGCGGCGGAGTTGGAGCCGCTGCGTCTTCCCGCCCGACGACTCGACGACCACGGCCGCGCCGTTGTCTTCCGCCGGGGCGAGCGACTCGTCGTGGAACCGCAGACGAAGGCGCACGGATTCGCCGAGGCGATACTCGCGGCGGTCGGTGCGGAGGGTCGCCGTGCGGTCGCCTTCGGCCAGCTTGGAGCGGGCGAGGTAGCGGAGCGTTTGCAGCCAGTAGCGGGCGAAGTAGAGATCGCCCACCCGGAACCGCCACCGCCACGTCTCATCCGTCGCGTGGAAAAGCACCTTGCCCGCCCCCACGTAGTGCATCACGAAGACCTGCAGGAGGCGGCCGTCGCGCGTGCGACGGGTCGGGTGTTCCGCGAGCACCCGGGCACCCGGCTTCAGGTCGCCCGCCTCGACCATCCAGTACAGCGGAGCGAGGCGTCGCCACAGGGCGGCGTTCTCGGCCGGATCGTCGGCCAGTTGCATCATTGGCGTCGTGAGCCCAAGCTCCGTAGGCTGCACGCGAAATCCCTCGGTGATTGCCGCGTCGCCGGCCGGACTGCGGACCGTGTCGGCCTCCATCGGCAGGAGCTTCGCCACCGGCGTGTTGCGGTACGCCGCCGGCATGAACTGCGGCCCCGCAATGCACACCAGCGCCCCGCCCTTCCCCGGCTGCTCGACGAAGTCGGCCAGGTTCTGGAGCATGGCGGGGCTCAAGAGCTTCGGGTCGGCGTCGCCCAGGATCACCACATCATAGTGAAAGAGGTCTTCCCGGCGGACCGGGAACCCGGCCAGCGCGGCGGTATCCTGTTCCGCGTATTCGGGATCGGCGTTCTGGAGGACGGTCTTCAACTCGATGCCCGGCTCGCGCGCAAGCATGTTGCGCAGGTAGCGGTACTCGAAACTCGGATCGGCCTGGACCAACAGCACCCGGACCTGGCCTTTACGCACGCGGACCACCTTTTCGACCCGATTGTTCTCCCGCTGCAACTCGCCCTCCAGCGGCTCGACCTCGACGACGTAGCGGAAGTCGCCCTCTTGCCGCGGCCGGCACGCGAGGCGGATCGTCTGAGGGCGGCCGTCGGGCCCGAGCGTCACGTCGGACTTCGCCAGGACGCCGGGCCGGCCTTCGCACCGCAAGAGCACGCGGGCCGTGCGGCCCGCATAGCCGCTCGAGGTGAGCTTGGCCTCGAAGGTCACGACGTCGCCGACGAACACCAGGTCGTCGACCAACAGGTCGCTGAGGCGGAGATCGTCGGCCGACCGGTCGTCGCCGAGGCCCACGAAGTAGAGCGGCACGCTGCGGCGGCGGGCATAGGCGGCCGCTTCGTCGATTCCCGGGCCCTCCGTGTTGACGCCGTCGGTCAAGAGCACGACGGCCGCAGGGGCGTTGCCGCGGAGTTCGTCGAGGACCGACCGGATCGCGGCCCCCAATCGCGTGCTCGTGCCCGCCGGCTCCGTGGACTTTAGCTCCGCGGCAAGCGCTTCGGTCGAAGCGGCCGTCGAGAGCCGCGGACCCGTGAGGTAGTACACGCGGAGCCGGTAGTTCTCTTCCAGCCTGGCGAGGAGGTCGGCACCTTGTTCCAGCAGAAGCGTTCTGGCGAGATTCCAGCGGGTGGGCCGATCAAAGCCTGCCTCGCGCACCCACGTCTCAAGAGCTTTACGGACCGATTCCTGGTAGGGGTCCGCCACGGTCATGCTCAGGGAGTCGTCGACCACCAGGGCCAGGTAGGGAAGCCCGGTCCGTTTCAGCGACAGAACGACCTGGGCCAGCATGAAGACGGCCACGGCCAGCAAGGCCAGCCGGATCGCGGCGAGCATCGCACGGGTCGCCCGGCCGGCCCGGCGATTCTCCCGGGCGTAAGTCGCCACCACGATCGCCGCAACAAGCCCCAACGCGAGCACGCTCAGCCACGGCGGCCAGTGCCACGAAGTCTCCAGGCTCCAGGCCGTACCCTTCCCGGTCTCGGACATGATGCCGAGCAGTCGCTCGATCCAGGAAGGCAAAGGGGAAGTCATAAGAGACGTTCAGCGAAATGAGGTGCGGCTAAGAGAAGGGAAAGAGAGAAGGAAGGGAAAAGGAAAGAAAAGGGGAAGGGAAAATGGAAATAGAAGACGGGAGAAAGAGAGAAGAAAAGAAAAGGGGAAGGGAAAAGGGAAAAAGAAGACGGGAAAAAGGGAAAAGAACAGGAAGGTGTTTCTGTGACGGACCCAATCCCTGTGCGAAACCGCTTTCCCAGTTGTCTTCATTCCCTCTCATCTCTTTCCCCCCTCTTCCCTTCGCATCTATCTCTTTCCCCTTTTCCCTGTCTTCTTTCCCCTTTTCCCTTCGCATTTCTCCCCAGCAACTCCAAACGCTCACGCACTTGCCTCGTGATGTCCGAAGCGGCGGGCGAGGAACGTTTCGACCAGTAGGAGCAGCACCACGGCGCTGAGCAGCTCCTTGGCCCAGGGACTTGCCCGGCTGGAGCGGCCGAAGGCCGGCGGCTCGACGTCCTGCCAGGTGGTCTGATGCTCGAACGGGATGCCGGGCCACACGTCGTCGCGCAACTGCTCGGGGGTGAGTTGGGCCAGGTCGCTCTCCGCAGGATCGACGTTGACGGCGAAGGTCTCGCCCGGTGCGCCCGCCGGCAGGGCGCGGCGGGCGGCGTCGCTTTGCTCCGAGGGCGCTACGGAGTAGAGGCCGCTGACCAGGGTGTCGGCATAGTTCCAGACGTTCAGGTCGGACTCACGGCGGGGTCGGACCGTCTCGTTGCGTCCGTGCGGCCCGCGGACCACGAGCGACACCTCGCCCGACGCGGACGGGAGCACGCCCGTCAACGGCTCGCCCACCACCACGTTCCGCTTCTGCGACTGTCGGCCGAGGAGGAAATGGAGCGTCTCCTGGACGAGCGGGACGTAGCTGGGCCAGAGCGGGAGGTAGTTCCAGGTGGTGTCGGCCGAGGTGGCCACGAGGACCACGTGTCCGCGGCCGATGGGCTCTTCGACAACCAGGGGGTCGCCCGAGCCCAAGGCCAACGCGACCCGGGCGTTCGACCCCTCCGGCACCACAAGCTGGAGGTGCTTCAACACCGGGGCGGTGAGCAGTCCGGCCCGTTCCCGGCCGCGGAACGCCTCGACGATCGGGTGGCGGTATTCGCGCGGGTCGAGCCGCGTTTCGGTCCGATCGACCAGGGCCCCCAGTCTCGCCGGCAACAGGCGGACCCGGCCCGGCCGCTCCCCGCCCAACTCGGCGTTGTACCGGTCGGGCCGGACGCGCTCCCCGAGGAACACGACGAGGTTGCCGCCGCCGGTGACGTAGGTCGTCAGGAGGCGGGCCTCGCCGGCGGTGAACTGGGCGACGTCGGCCAGGAAGACGCAGTCGTAACGGTCGAGGTTCAACTCCGAAAGACGGCTTTCCGCAACGACCTCCGGACGCACCAGCCCTTGGCCCGTCGGTCCCCCCTGGGGTGAAAGGGCCAGGACAAGATACCGTGTCGCCGCGTTCGCCCCGGCCGTCGCCGACCGGCCGTCGACACACAGCACCGGGATCGAGTCCTTCACCGGCACGGCGAGCCAACGGTGGTTATCGACGTCCAGGGCGTCCCCCTCGGTGCGGACCTCCAAGGCGTGGTCGCCCGGGCCGTCGAAACGATAGGAGAACTTGACTGACGCCTCTCCGGACGCCGGAAGGTCGATGCGCTGCTCCGCCACGTGGCGGCCGTCGGCCAGCAACTCGACCGCCTGGCCGGGACGTGCCCGGGGCGGAAAGCTCTTGAGCACGGCCTCGATCTCGAAGTCGCGGTCCTGGGTGGCGAAGGGGGATCGTGCCCGGACCGCCGTCACGGCGACATTCTCCGCGTCGGGCTGGCCGAGATCGACGACCACCAGCGAGGCGTCCTGCGCCAGACGCTCGCTTCGTTGCCGGAATTCGGCGAGCGTCGCACCGTCGAC